>JBFFDD010000079.1:0-10791 GCA_041559575.1 bacterium | reverse complement strand
TTGCTCACCCGGGAATAGACCCGTTGATTGTCGTCGAAAAAGACATAGAGGATTCCATAATCCGGGTCGGAAAGGGCCAGTTGGAGGGCCACCCACCAGTCCTCCGCGAAGTCCTGTCCTTCGTCGACGATGACGGCATCGAACCTCTCCTCGGTGAGACACTCAAGCGCCCGCATGAGCGCTGAAGGCAGTTCCTTCTCGAAATACTCCGGCGGCGGCGTCTCACCCTCCGGTTCGAGGACGGGACAGTCCGCCCGGGAGGCAAAATCGTAGCAGAGCTGGTGGAAGTTCATCACCGTCAGGTTCTCGACCCCAGAGACCCGTTGGGCCAGGTAATCGGACAGGGGGCGATTGTAGCAGGTCAGCAGGGTCCGGAAACCCTCCTCGGCCAGACGCTGGGCCTTTTCCAGCGCCAACATGGTTTTGCCCGTCCCGGCGCCGCCGGAGATGGCCAGCCTTCTCTTTCGCGACAGGAAATCAAGAAGGACGAACTGCTCCTCGGTCAGCCGAATGATATCCGCCCTGTCGGCATCGATCTCCGACCGCAGGGGATGCTTCAATTCGAAGGTCGGGGCAAAGAGCCTCTCCAGAAGAGCGACCCCTTCACTGCCCAGGCCGCCCTCAGGGGCGGTATTGGCACCCCAGAACCGAAAGGCGGATTCGATCCATTCATCCAGCCAGACCAGGTCCTCCGTGAAAGCCATGACCTCCCCGGCCGTGTCGGTGCCCAGGGCGTTGTCCGGTCTCCCGGCATCCGGGAAGATGACACCGTGGCCGGCGTCAATCCACCTGTTTCTCCACACCGGCACCTCCTTGATCTTCCTGATCAGGGCGTGTTTGGCGCCACGAGCCTGCAGGAAGGGATCATCGATGGGGTGGGTTCTCCCGTAACGATCCCTGCTGTACCAGCGTCCCTTGACCCCATCGTGGCCGATCCGGCCTCCTTTAACCTCCAGGACCAGAAGACCCCAATCGGGATGGGCCACCACAAAGTCGATCTCACCGTCCGGGGGAACACCATGCCCCGGCTTTCCGAGCCAGGAGACGCTGTAAAAGACGGTGTATTTCCCACCGACCCTTTCAGAGAAGGATTGATAGACCTTCCTCTCGGCAGCCCGGCCGGGGTCTGTTTTGACGTGGGAAGGAAGAGGCGTGGGGAGAATACGTGCCATAGGAAAACGTTAGTCCATCTGGTGACCGTAAATCAAGGACCGAACCGGCAGCTGGAGGTGATGTCCCATTACCGGCAAAGCCTATTCCGTCTGCTTGAGAAGGTAGACCAGCCTGGTAGAACCTTCGCTCCCGACAACGACGATGGACATACCCTGCAGGGACCAGTAATGGTCCCTCTCCCCGATATTTCCTATCCAGCGGTGTCTCTGTTCAAGCTCCACACGCTGACTGGTGTCGTAGGAATACTGCTTATCGAGAAACTGCTCCAGATCGCCCGCGGCATCGCCCTTCACGGTGACCTCGATCCGTGCCAGAACACCGCCTGTCAGTTGATATTCGACACCGATGATCCTCAAGTCAGGGGGTGGATCGAGGACGGAGGCCGAGACGTATCGACCTTCCGCAGCCCTGTCCAGGGCCAGCCCCCTCGCGCCGTACTCGGCCACCAGCTCCTTGGCGGAACCGCCCAGCGTCACCCCCAGCACCCTTCGAGGTTCAGCGGGGCCGGGACCTGCTTGCCGGCAGGCGGGCAGAAGAAGGATGATAAGTGTTATCAGGATCTTTTTTCTCATGGGCTTCAATGGGTAAGAGATCAACCCGGGAGAGAAGAATGGAGGGTCAGGGATCTTCGAGCCCAGTACTGGGTGCGCAATGACCGCTCATTATCGCTCATTCGCCCAGTCGCCTCTTCGCCCATTCGCTTGATCCCAGTTGGACCTTGGACGTTAGACTTGTCTCACCCTCCCCCTCCGACATACCCCTGCTTGGACAGCCAGCCGAGCAGCTGCATGATATAGTAGATGGAAAAAATGTAGATGGAAGTCCTCATAACGGCGGGCCTGAGATCGATCGTACGATTGAAAAACCTCCGGATGCCGACCAGGATCATCGACAGCAGGATGGCCGAGGCCAGGAGGATCGCAAAACTGCCCAACGTCTCCCTGAACACATCGAAGTGCCCTTCCTGGACGGCCATCTGGATGTAAAGGAGCGCAAAGACAACCACGCACTGGCCGATGAAAAACTTCCGCATTAAGCGGGGATCCCCTCCTTGAAATGATAGATAAGTCCGACGAGGCTGCCGATAATGGTGTAGGAGACCAGCAGAATATGCAGCGCCCGATCCCTCCCGGTTCCCATTTGATTTCCAGTGTACACCATGATCCCCGCCGCCCACAGCCCGGCAAGAATCGCAACAAGAAAGAGGCTAAAATCAATAATCCCGGTGCGTATCAGGGAATCGGGCACGTAATCCAGCCAATGAAAAATCCAACCCGTAAAGGTGGCTATGATACCGATCTCCATCAGGTCGATCATCCTTGAGAAAAGAGCCCAGTACTTCTCCTTGGACAGGCTCTTTACATCAACTGTTCCCACTGCCATACCGCGGACCTCCGTCGATCTTTTATACACGAACAGCTAAAAGAGGACTAAGGGAAAATACGGCTTATCGACCGACCGATTCAACGAAGAATCGGCGCATTCGCATTGTCGGAAGGTCGCAACCTCGTTCAGTCGTTACTCTAGCCTTTTCACTTCCCACTGATTCTCCCACCATTTTCCACTCTCGATTTTCTCAATAACCTTTCCACCTTCCCCCTTTCACTTTCCCCCCGCCTGTCGATACTTGGCATATCTGGGTGCCCACATGCGGGCACGCACCGCCTGGTTGAGCTTCTGCTCATCAACAGGGTTCCGGGCGACATCCTGATCCAGAGCTGTTTTCGCCACTTCCACGGCGATCTCCATGCACAGATTCCGCAGTTCGGACATCGGCGGATAGACGCAGTTTCGATCCAGCCGGTCCCGGGAGACCAGTTGCGAGAGCCTTCGTCCCGCTGCCGTGATCATCTCGTCGGTGATCCTTCGGGCTCCCACCAGAAGGGACCCCAGACCGACTCCCGGAAAGATAAACACATTGTTGCCCTGGCCCATGATCGATGTTTTTCCCCCGTAATTGACGTCGGGGAAGGGGCTGCCGACGGCCACGATAGCCCTTCCATCGGTCCACCTGTAGATATCCTCAGGGATCGCCTCCGTTTTGTCGGTGGGGTTGGACAGCGGGAAGACAACCGGTCTGTCCACCTTTCCCCCCATTGTCGTGATCAACTCCTCGCTGAAGGCTCCACCCACCCCTGACAGGCCTATGAGGACTGTCAGCCGGACATTTTTCGCCAAATCCACGAGGGAGATCCTTTCGGGGTTGTTCAGAACCCATCCCTCGGCGAAACCTGCGACACGGGAAAATTCCCTCTTGTATTCATCGACCCCGGCCCTGCCGTCGAAAATAACCCCCCTGCTGTCCAGAACGAAGATCAGGCTGCTCGCCTGGTCGGGCGTGAGTCCCTTCCCCAGGAGGGCCTTGTAGATCTGCCTCGCCACCCCTATTCCTCCGGCCCCTGCCCCCAGAATGGCGAAGATCTGATCGGAAAGGTTCTCGCCGCTGATCTGCAGCGCCCCTTTGATGCCGGCCAGGACGACCGCACCGGTTCCCTGAATATCGTCGTTAAAGGAGGGGACCTCATCCCTGTATTTATCCAGGAGGGTAAAAGCATTCTGTTTGCTGAAATCCTCCCACTGCACCACCGCCTCGGGGAAGTTCCTCCTGACTCCACTGACGAACTTGTCCACGAAGTCCAGATACTCTTCACCCCTCAGCCTGTTCTGTCGGATCCCCAGATAAAGGGGGTCATTGAGGAGCTCCTCATTGTTGGTTCCCACGTCCAGGGCCACCGGAAGACAGTTCGATGGATGGATGCCCGCCCCCGCCACATAGAGGGAAAGCTTGCCCACGGGGATTCCCATCCCTCCACCCCCTTGATCACCGATGCCGAGTATCCCTTCCGAGTCAGTGACCACGATCATCTCTATATTCCGGTAGGGGAGGGATTGGAAAACCGAATCGATGTCGTCGATATTGCCAGGGGAGAGGAAAATGCCCCTGGTAAACCGGAAAATGTGGCTGAACTTCTGGCAGGCCAGACCCACCGTCGGTGTATAGACGATGGGTATCATCTCACTGAGCTTGTCCAGGAGAAGGGCATAGAACAGGGTCTCGTTCCTGTCCTGGAGAGCGCGAACGTAGATGTATTTCTCCAGATCGGACGACTTTTCGGCAAAACCCTCGGATCTCCTGGCCACCTGCTGTTCAAGGGTGGAAACGGCGGGTGGAAGGTACCCGTCTATTCCAAACTCCTTGCGTTCCTCGAGGGTGAACGCCGATCCCTTGTTCAGAATGGGATTGTGAAGCAATTCGACTCCGGCGGTGTCAACCTCGAAAACATCCTCTCCCTTCTCATCCTTAACGATCCTGTATTTCAGCATGATTCCCCCCCTTAATGATTGAAGGCCCATCCACAAACGGAAGACAGAACGAAGGAAAGATCAAATCCAGGCGATGACCTGGCGAAGGTTACCAAAATCCCAGTTCTATTTTACGCCGGTTCCCGGGAGATTGCAAAGCGGGGGTGGAAATGAACCCCACTCTAAAGGGTGCCAATAAGTAATGTTCCACATCCTCAAACCCGAAACCCGGAACTGTCCCTGGCGTCTTGTTCTGGAAAACAGAAACGAGAAACTGATATATTGTCAGGGGGAGGATAAGCCTATGCCTGAAGATCCTGGACTCAGATCGGAAAAAAGGCTCCTGCAGAAAATCCACCGCATCATGGACGGGTCCCTGGAAACGGGGAAGAAAAACCTGGATTGGCTCACCAGGAACATGCACCCCTATTTCTTCATCACCATGAAGGGGGAGGTCCAGGCCCTTGCGAACCTCGCCTCGGGGATGCAGAACCTGGCCCACGACCACAGGCTGATTCTTTCAGATCGCGAGAAGGTTCTCATCCTGGCCTGTCAGAATCGCCCCGGATCCCTCTACAACAGCCTTCGTACCATCCAGGAGAGGAATATTTCCTATCTCGAAATTGTCCACTCCTATGGAGCGCCTCCCGGTTTGCCCAGGGACCTGGAGATCCAGCGATACGAGTTCGACCGGAAGGACCACCGCGAGATCGCCCAGATCAGGCAGGCTTCCATCCCCGCAAGGATCCGAGACGGGGTCAGGGGTGAAATGAAGATCCACTATCCCGAATACGACTTCAGCCACTTCGATCGGGACCTGTCTATCCTTTTCCTGAACAACCGCGACTACGTTCGCACCTCTCCCTTCCGAAGGATCGCCCAGGCCCTGCAGCTGTACGATCGAGGCATTCGGCATGGCGGGATCTACCTCGACGTTGAGGAGATCCGGGAACCGGATCTGACCGGAGGGTACCGGGTTCTCTTCGCTGCCGGAAACCCTCCGCAGAAGGACTTCATCCTTCAGATCATGGAGGTCTTCAACCGGCTGAGCATAGCCATCAACCGAACCTACTGCCTGATCATCAATAACGGGATCCATCCCTATTTCCTGGGAACGTTCTACGTGAGGGCCAGGGACGCAGAGTCGCCAGCCCGAGGCACTGAGGTGTTCAACCGTCTCAGGAGAGAGCTGTACAATACCCAGATCCTCTCGGTGGACTCATACGCATACCGGGAATTCGTCAAACACCGGATCATGGACGGAGAGGACGCCTCCCTGGTTAACGCCTTCATTGTCTTCTGCCACACAAACCTGGCCCACAACCAACCCGACATCTATGAACTGGAGACCGTAAAACGCGCTTTCCACGCACACCCTGAGATCAGCCATCAGATGGTCCGCCTCTTTCGTGTCCGGTTCGACCCCGAGGTCGTTGACAAGGAATCGTCCTATCAAAAGATCCTCAAGGAGATTCAAGCCACCATCAAGAGTTACAACACCGGTCACAGGCGTCTGGACGAGCTGCGCAGAACCATTTTCCGGTGTTGCCTGATCTTTATCAGGTACACCTTAAAGACCAATTTCTTCGTCCTCGAGAAACAGGCCCTCGCGTTCAGGCTTGACCCGGCGTACCTGACGGCGCTGGGTCCGGATTTCACCGCCGACCTCCCGCCCGATCACCCTTACCGCGTTACCTTCTTTTTCGGCCGACATGGATTCGGATACCATATTGGGTTCTCCGATATCGCCAGAGGCGGGTGGAGGACCATCCTGTCCAGGACCCAGGACGATTACACCACCGAGGGAAACACCCTGTTCAGGGAGGTCTTCGTGCTGGCGCACACGCAACATCTGAAGAACAAGGACATCTACGAAGGTGGATCCAAAATGGCAGTGGTGGTCGATGTCCGGAACTTCGACGACCAGGATATTATCAACCAGAGGATGTACAAGCTTCAGTACGGATTTATCAACGCCTTCCTGGACATCTTCATCACCGAAGGAGGCCAGGCCCGCGACGACCGGGTGGTCGATTACTATGGCGAAGACGAGCCGATCGAACTGGGACCGGACGAAAATATGCACGACTCCATGGTGGAAGCTATCGCCTGGCTGTCGAGGAACCGGGGCTACGTTCTGGGAAGCGGGATCATATCCAGCAAGGAGGTGGGGATCAATCACAGGGAGTACGGAGTCACCTCGACGGGAGTGGTCACCTTCGCCGAGGTCACCCTGGCCGAACTGGGTCTGGATATCCGCAGGGACCGCTTCACGGTTAAATTCACCGGCGGACCCAATGGGGATGTGGCCGGCAATGCCATCCGCCTCCTTCTGGACAGGTGCCCCAAGGTAAGGATCACCCTCATCTTGGACCGATCGGGGGCCATCTTCGATCCATCAGGCCTGAGCCGCGCCGAACTGAGGCGGATCCTGTTCAAGGGAGAAGTGGACTCCTTCAGACCGTCGAAACTTCACCAGGGCGGTTTCCTTCTCTCCCGCACCCAGACGAGACAATCCGGCCTGGTGAAGCTTTTTAAGCGGGTGGCCCGTATCAAGGACGGTTTTGAGGAACACTGGGTGTCCCTGGACAGGTACCACCGTGAGTTCGAGGACCTCATATTCAGCGTCCCGGCGGATCTCTTCATCCCCGCCGGGGGGCGTCCGGAGACGGTCGACGGCAAAAACTGGCACCGTTTCTTCCCCGAGGATGCCCCGCCGACGGTCAAGGCTGTCGTCGAGGGGGCCAACTCCTTTCTGACGCCCGAGGCACGGACTCAGCTGCAGAGGAACGGTGTCATTATCATGCGCGACGCTTCGGCCAACAAGTGCGGGGTTATCTCCTCCTCCTACGAGGTCATAGGCAATCTCCTGATGACGGATGAGGAGTTCCTCGCTGACAAGGATCGTTATATATCCGACGTGCTGACGATCCTCGAAAAAAGGGCCGAGGACGAAGCCCGGCTGATCCTGGCCAGGCACCGGGAGGGGGAAGGCCGGCAGACGTACACCGAGATCTCCGACGAGATCAGCAGGGAGATCAACACCCTTTACAGCCGTCTTTTCGATCATCTCCGGCGGAACGAAGAACTTTGCGACCGGCCGCTCTTCAGGAAGGCCCTCCTCGATCACCTCCCCAGGATGATCCGGGAGAAACGCAAATACAGGGCACGGATCGGACAGCTGCCGGAAAAGTACCGGTATGCCATCCTGGCCAGCGAGATATCCTCGTCCCTGGTTTACCGGAGCAACCGGGAGGCCGACTTCGAGGACATCATCCAGGGGCACCTGAGGAGGGTCTTTGCCGGGAAATGAGGACTGAGAACTGAGGACTGAGAGCTGATACGCTCGAATTTACGACTAATCGACTAGCCGACTCTACGAAGGATCGGCTCATTCGCCTTGTCGCCAAGTCGTAACCTCGTTCAGTCGCCCTGTCGCCCCTTTCCCGCGTCCCCGCGTCTGCTCTTCCCTTCGTCTTAGTCTTGCTCTCCTTCCACTCTCTATTTTCCATTCTCCATTCTCCATTTTCTATTTTTCCGACCTTCACTTCGTCTTACTCCTTCGTCCGGCTCTTCGCCCCCTCGCCCCTTCTCCGCGTCCCCGCGTCTGCTCTTCCCTTCGTCTTAGTCTTGCTCTCCTTCCACTCTCTATTTTCCATTCTCCATTCTCCATTCTCTAATTCTCCCCCTTTCCATCCTCCTTGCCCCTCCCGAATGTGAGCTATAATTACCATAGGCTCCCGGAAGGTGGTGATGAGCCCATGTTTTATAAAAGCGCCTTATTGCCTCTGTGCTTCCTCGTAACGAGCATCTGTGGTTCAGCGGTTTTGGCCCCTGGATCACCTCTCGTTTCCGATACGTTTGCCGGTGACGGCACACCCTCCTATCTGACCAGGGCGATCAGCCGGCAGACCGTCAGGATCATCAAATACGACCCTCGTGGAAAGGAGATAGGCCGCGGTGGTGGTGTCCTTCTTAACGATCAGGGGGTCGTGGCAACATCCATTGATGCTCTGGCCGGGGGATTCTTCGCGGAAGCGGCCACCGGCCTTGGAGACTACTATTTCATCGACAAGGTGATCGCCGTGGATGGGTCGTCCGGCCTGGTCCTGGCCCAACTGGAGGTCCTCCCCGGTAACGTTGAACCCGTTGGAGGCTATGGGAAATTTCCCCGGTTAGGCGAAGAGGTCCTGGTCGAGAGTGGCGACTGTGCCGGGGACCCGCAATTACGCCAGGTTGAGGTTCAGGGATTGGAAAGGATTCCCACCTGCCCTGAATTTATCCATGTGAGGCTCCCCTTGTCACCTTGCGGAACCGGATCGCCGGTCTTCGACAGCCAGGGACGCCTTGCCGGAATTCTTCTCGTCCAGCTCGAAACCGAAAAAAGGGCGGCGATCCTTGTCTCCTCCCGGCGGGTGGAGGCCCTGGCTGGCAGGACAGGTCCGATCCAATCGTATGGCCAATGGTCTGAGGGCCTTGGAGAACGATGGAAATGGTCGCCTACGGGGGCCTACCTGACAGGGATAGCTAACTTCATGGCTGTCCGGTATGACCAGGCGCTGCCCTACCTGGAGACCGCCCTCCGGCAGGGCAAGGGATTGAGCGAGGCGGCTTTCTTTTACCTCGGGCGCTGTTATGAGACCCAGAGTCGTTTTCTGCAGGCCCTCGAGGCCTACCTCGAGGCCCTGAGGTTCGATCCCGATTCGACCCGGGTGGTTGAGCATATGGCCTGGATCTACCTGAGAATCCGGGAATTGGATGCGGCCTTTGCCTCGGGTTTCAGAGCGGTCCTCGGCGATTGGGCTGTCGGCGATCACGGCCACCTGATCATGGCCAGGATAGGCAGCATGTGCGGTGAATTCGAAAAGGCCACCGAGGCGGCAAATGAGGCTGTCCGCATCGACCCGACGGACGTCCGAGCCCATAAC
Source organism: bacterium (assembly GCA_041559575.1). Taxonomy (GTDB): domain Bacteria; phylum BMS3Abin14; class BMS3Abin14; order BMS3Abin14; family BMS3Abin14. The sequence goes on along the minus strand of JBFFDD010000079.1, from coordinate 1,387 downwards.
GAACTGGGTCTGATCCTCTGCCGTCGGGGACAGTATGACGAAGCGGTTGCCGCCCTTATCAAGGCGACCTCTCTTGATCCCGGTTATGGGGAGGCCTTTAACAACCTGGGATGCGCTTACCTGCGCAGCGACAGGTTCTTCCACGCCATCGTCGCCCTCAGCCATGCCGCCAGGATCCATCCCGATCAGGGCCTTGTCCTGAAGAACCTGGGCGAGGCGTACTCCAGGGCGGGACTTAACCTGAGGTCACTGGACGCCTACCATGCCGCGTTAAGGATCAGCCCTACCGACCCCCATGCCTTCTGCAGGCTGGCGGATGAATACCTTCGACAGGGCGACCCCGCCCGTGCGATAGCCATTTATCAGGACGGCATCGGAAGGCTTCCCCGGTCCGCGTGGCTCCACTACAAACTGGGCCGGATCCACTGCCGGAGGGGGGACCTGGATTCAGCCCTGGTCCAATACGAAACGCTCCTGGAGCTCAACAGAAACCTGGCTGACCAGCTCCTCCTCTGGATAAGGGAAGGCGAAAACGGTTAAGTGATGAAGAGGACCTTTGGGTCCGCAACCAGCTGACCGAGGAGAGGAGGTTGGCGTAAAGGATGGAAGGGGGGATTGAAATGAGTGTAGCTAAGATCATCGAGATCAACGCAGCTTCACCGATAAGTTTCGAGGACGCCATCAGGCTGGGTGTCGAGAGAGCCTCAAAAACCCTCGATGGGGTCAAGGGGGCCTGGGTCAAGGAGCAGACGGTCGTTGTCGAGGACGGCAAGGTTAAGGAATACCGGGTGGACCTGAAAGTGACCTTCCTCCTCGAGGACTGATTCGGCTTCCGGACATGAACTCTCGCCACCTTTAAAGGGGAGGGGGTAGCCTATGGAAAGGGAGCTGAACCTGGGCAGGCGGTCCATCCTCTCCACGCGGCGCAAAAGAATAGTCCTCATGCCGCTGGGGGGAAACGAGAGGAGGGTCGGTCCGGGGAACAGGCGGCGGGAACTCAAGGACAGAAGGCACCTGATGGTGGACCGCCGCCAGCGTACCGAGGATGTGCGGACGGGGGCCAGCGACAGACGCAAGGCTCAACGCGACAGGAGGAAAACCCTCTTCGGACCCCTTTTATAGAGATCTTTTGAGGAGGTATCCCGCCAATTGGCGAGCGGGGGATAGGGCGAGGGGGCGAAAGGTCGAATCGAGGACACGGTGGCGCGGAGACGCGGGGCGAGGAAAGGCAGTCTGTGGGGCCCAGGATCTGGATCTTGGTTCTCAGTAACTCGCCCTTGGCTATCAATTCCCTGTTTGTGGATTCTAAAACCTTAAACTGCAAAATATCTTTGTACGCCTGCGTACGTGTCCCCTCCTGCTCCGCAGCACCGCGGACGATAAAACC
>JBFFDD010000078.1:0-10804 GCA_041559575.1 bacterium | reverse complement strand
TGGTGTTCGTCCATAAGGCCGGTGAAGATCCTCTTGGTGGTTGGCTTGTCCATCTCGGTCAGAGCATCGACCACCCACGTCTTGAAAGGTACCGGTCTCTCCCCCTGCTGGAGCCATTCGATAAGGCTCTGGGCGTCATTCCAGGAATCCTCATCGCCGGACGGCAGCAGCATGAGGACACCATCTATCTGGATGCCTCTTTTTATGAGGGCCTTCCCTGACGCCCGGAGTTTGGAGGCCTCTCCCGCACCGACTATCTCGAGCTCATCGCCTTCCGCAGTGACCATCCGGGCCTTTTCACCCTGCCCCCGGGGTGCCAGTTCAAAGGTGCCGAACAGCCCTCCCAGGAAGGCCTGGCGCATCTCACTCGAAGGGGAAAGGACCAGGTATCGAAAGAACATCCGGTTCTCCTCTACAGCTTCTCCAGTTCTTCCCGGAGCCTGTTCAAAGCAGCCAGTTTCACGTCACTGGTGGCGGCTGATCCAGGTTTGAGGTATCCCTCCTCTATGCCCTGAACGATCATGGGGATGAAGCGAAACGGCGGAACAGGAGCCCCCCGGAGAGCCTCTCGCACCGTCGATCCGTCAGCGAACATCTCACACACCAGGGCCAGGTTTTCCTGGGATGGACTGGAACCCTCCACCGCATGAAGCATCTGAGAATCCGGGGGGAGCTGGCGGGCCGCCTCCTCCATCTCGTCAATAAGCCGGACACCTTCCATGAGAAGTTCCTGCCCCCTGTTTGGGCCCAGATTTTCCTCGGCCTTGGTGGAGGAAGGGTCCAGCCAGAATTCACCATCCCGCCAGGATAACAGGGAATAGAAAGCGTCGACGCCTTTCCAGGGACCCGTTTCAACGAACCGGGGCTCACCCTCGACGAAGTAGATCCGACCGACATCGGTCTTGCTCTTCAGGACCAGCATGCCAGACTTGCGGCCCATCTCGATCAACTGCACTACCTCTACCAGATCCACTTCGCCCAGACGCCCTTCCAGGCTTCCTCTCACGCGAAGGTCCCCTGCCTTCTTGAGGATCGATTTGACCTTTGCCTTGAGTTCCTTGACGCTGAAGGGTTTGGTGATGTAGTCGTCCGCCCCCATCTCCAGGCCGACGACTCTTTCGTCGACGTCCTTTTTGGCCGACAGGAAAACGAACGGAATGGAGGCCGTTTCACTGCGGGATTTGAGCTTTCGATACAGACCGTATCCATCCAGCCGCGGCATCATGATATCCGACACGATCAGATCCGGTCTCTCCTCAAGGGCCGTCTCAAAGGCCTCAAGACCATTCCCGGCCTCGATCACCTGATAATCCTCGCTGAATGCCAGGCGGAGCAGATGACGGATGCTTTCCTCGTCGTCGGCGATAAGGACCTTGATCTTGTCAGCTGTCATTGAAATCCCTCTGATCCAGGGCTGTCACGAAGGCGTCCACCAATGTCGGGTCGAACTGGGTTCCGGAGTTGTTGCGAAGCTCCACTTTGGCCTGTTCGAGATCCATCTGCTCCCGGTAGGGCCGCCGGGTGGTCATGGCGTCAAAGGCATCGGCTATGGATATGATCCTTCCGAGGATGGGGATTTCCTCACCCTCCAGGCCATCCGGGTACCCCTTGCCGTCATATCTCTCGTGGTGATGCCGGATACCCGGAACAATATGGGCAAAGGATCTGAACTTTTCCAGGATTCGCGCCCCGATGACCGGATGGTCCTCCATGACCTGCCTTTCCTCAGTGTTCAGAAGGCTCTCCTTGCCCAGGATCGTTTCCCGGATGCCTATCTTGCCAAAATCGTGGAGCATGCCGGTGATCTTGAGCATGGTCAGAAATTTCGAGTCGTAACCCATCACGTTGGCCATCATCAGGGCATATTCAGCCACTCTCTGGGAGTGACCTCGGGTATAGGGGTCCTTGGCGTCGATGGCTGAACTCAGGGCCTCCAGGGTGCTGAACAGCAGATCGGCAAGCTCCTTATACAGGTAGGCTCCATGGAGAAGGGAGGAAGCCTGATTGGCCAGGGCCAAGACGAATTTCATGCCGCCGTCGTCCAACCGCTCGATGTTCCGCCAGGAAAAAACGAGGTGTCCGTTGCTGAAGCTTCTGATCTTGAACGGGTAAACCAGGATCGACCCGGGATTCCCCTTCCCGCCGGTTTCAATCCCTTTTGGAAACAAGAGGGCCGGGCCGGCACACTCGTTGGCCATCTCCACCAGCTCCTCGGGAAGGGCTTCTGGCCCGTCCTCCCAGTAGGTTTCCCCGTGGAGTTCGTACGCATCGGGGCTGAGGGAGCCTTCCGCCGAAGGCAGGATGAAAAAACCCGAATCCGCCGAGAGTTTCTGGAGACCCCTGTCAAGGATCACCGAGAGGGACCTCCGATATTCACGGTCAGGCGAGAGATTTTCGGTGATGGCGTAGAGGAACATCAGTTCCTCGTACTTCTCCATCAGATACAGGGTGGCACCCTCCTCCGCCTCCCTGTTGATGATCTTTTCCACAACCTGTTCCTGAACAAAACGCCCCAGTTTTTCCAGGCTGGATCTGCTGAAAACCGGATTTTGCCCGGCGGCGAACACCAACGACTCGGGGTTCTCCATCCCCATGTCTGAAGCCAGGGAACGGATGTGATCCCTGTGCTCCTCCGTTATCCCCTCCAGCAGCGCCTGACAGACGACGACATGTCCAAAATCCTGTCCGTTAGCGGTAATGGGGCACACCATCCTCCCCATCCTGGCATGGCAGAGGTCGAAAACGGGTTCACCCTCGGCCCGGGATCTTTCCAGAGCCGATTGGATCGACCCCTGGCACCTGCTGTCACCCAGCCTTGTCCCGCGGACCTTCATACAGAAGGACCCCGCACCAGCGGTAATGGGACGGTGGTCTTCCCGCGCATCCACGAAGGAGACGAGGGCTCCCGTAATCTCAGCAAACGACCGAATAAACCTTCGGATCTCCTCCTCAGGTAATCCGCGCTCTCTGTCCGCCATGGATCAGGCACCCTCCTCCGAAACGGGAAGTGTGAAATAGAATGTGCTCCCGATTTCAACGGTAGTGTCCAGCTTGATCTGGCCGCCGTTCATTTCCACCAGTTTGCCGCATATGGGAAGACCGAGACCGATGCTCTCGGATCCGCCCTCCGAGAAAAGCTGGTGACCCCGGTATTTCTCGAAAATTGTGTCCTGACGATCCTTGGGAACACCCTGACCTTCATCCTTGACAAACACCCTGAGGAAATTACCGGTCCCCTCTCTGTTGCCTTTCCTGGCCCCGACGGTGACCTCCGTTTTACCGGGGCTGAACTTGATGGCATTGGAGATAAGCCTGTTAGTGACGTCAATGACACTGTCCCGGTCAGCAAATACCAGGGGGAGGTCATCCTCCATGTCGGTCTTGAGAACGATCTCGCGTGCCTGTGCCGCGCTCTGGTTGTTGACGATGGATGTGAGAAGGGCATCGGGGAGGGAAAACGTCTCGGGGACGAACCGGTAATCGGCCAGCTCAATGCGGGACAGGCTCAGCAGATCCTCTACGATCTCACTCAGCTTGGCCGTCTCGGCATCGATGCTGTCCATGTACTCCTTCACGGTCGACTCCGCGGAGCCGTACGTCTTCTCCCGAAGAAGCTCCGAAAATCCCTTAAGAGAGGTCAAAGGGCTCCTGAGGTGATTGGAGACGTTCTCCAGGAATTTGTTCTTCAACCGATCGAGCTCACGCTCCGAGGTGATATCCCGAAGCAGAATAATCAGGCCAAGTGTCTGCTCTTCCTCGTCATCGACCACCGCGACGCTGGCGAGAAGGGGGAGTTCGTTCCGTCGGGAGAAAAACCGAATATCCCACTGCGGGTTGGCATCCCCGATGTGCTGTTCCTCGAGGATGCTGAATCGGTCTTTTGGAATCTGTTCGAAGAGCACCTGTCCGATGAGTTCCTCATCCTCGACCCCGAGGAGATGATGGGCCAGGGGGTTGGCATGGATGATCCTGTAGGACCAGTCCGTAACGATAACCCCCTCACCCATGTTTCTCAGGATAGCCTCCACCCTGCTGTTCTCAAGCTCCAGGTCGACCAGCTGGCGCTCCCTCTCCTGGAGGAGCCTGAGATTATCCAGGAGAACCGAGAGCTGATCGGCGATCATGTCTGTCAGCGCGCGGTCGTCGGCAATGAAGAAGTCATCCCGGTGGCTGTAGAGAAGGACGCAGCCTAAAACGCGTCCCGAGGATTTTAGGATGATCTCCAGTTCCGACCCAACCGCCTTCCTTGACTGTTTGCCCTTGATTTCGCTCTCCTCAGCCAGGTTGGTTTCCAGGGAGGTGACCTCTTCGACGGGACATCCTCTCTGGTCGCTGATCATGTGGCTGGCCCTTCTGATCAGTTCTTTCTTGGAGAGTTTAAGTGGGAGGTTGCGGCTGCGGATTGCCATGGTTTTGGTTCGGCCGCCCTGAAAGGCCAGGAAGATCGTCCCCAGGTCGTAATCGATCACCTTGGAGACGAGCTGAAGAGTGTTCTGAAGCAGGACGTCCGGCCTGTCGAGATAGGTGGAGAGTTTCCCCACTTCGCTGATGATGGTCAGCTCCATGAGCTTTCTCTCCAGGATATCGTCGGCCCGACCCTTAAGTGTCTCGCTCGTCAGTTCGTCCCTGCTGACCGGAACGGCGGGGGCGCGGGCCTCCTGCAGAAGGGAGGACACTGTCTCAAGGAGACTCTTCGCCTCGATGGGCTTTGTGATGTACGCATCGGCCCCCACCTCAAGCCCCCAGAACCTGTCCTTCTGAGTGTCCTTGGCCGTCATCATCACAACCGGGAGGTCTTTAAGCCTGTCGTCGCTCCGGATGAGCCGGCAGACCTGGTATCCGCTCATCTCCGGCATAATGATATCCAGAAGCACCAGGTCGGGTGGGGCCTCGCCAATGGAGACCATTGCTTCATGTCCATTCATGGCCCGTTCGACCTCATAGCCTTCCTTGACCAGGACGTCCTTGACCAGCTCATGGATGAATGGGCTGTCATCAACAACCAGTATCCGGTGTCCCATTATCTGTTCCCCTCATCTCCGGCAGGAAGTCTCATGACAAACCGGCTGCCCTGTTTGTCAACCCTGTTTTCCATAATGATGCTGCCTCCGTGCAGTTCAACGATCCTCTTCACGATCGTCAGCCCCAGCCCGCTCCCCTTTGCCCTGTCGGAAGACGGCTGGCTGACCTGGTGGTACTTCTCGAAGATCCGTTCCATCTCCTCCGCCGGAACACCGGGGCCCTCGTCCAGGATCTCGGTTACGATCACTCCGTCTTCCCTGTAGACCACCGATTCAACAACGCCCCCCTTCGGCGAGAAACGGATGGCGTTCGAATACAGATTCGTCAGGACCTGAAGCAGCCTCTTGCGATCCCCCATAAAGACCAATCCCTCTTCGCTGCCCTTGACATGGCTTCGAAGGGTGACATCCCTCTTGCGGCCGTAGCCCTCCATGCTTTTCTCCGCGTACTGGAGGAGTTCCATAAGAGGGAGCGGCTTGATATCGAGGTGGATCTGGTCGGAAACGAGACGGTCCAGATCCAGCAGCTCATTGATCAGGGATATCATGCGATCGCTCTCGGAGTCGATGATCTTGAGATAATCCTTGACCACGGACCCTTCCTCGTAGCGTTCTTCCATGAGCAGTTCGACGAAACCCTTGAGAGAGGTCAGCGGGGTTCTCAGGTCGTGGGTAACGATGGCCAGAAATTCCTCACGGCGCCTCTGGAGATCCTTGATCTTGGTCAGGTCCCTTAACCCGAGAAGGATCCTGGGGAGAGAAGGCTCCGGTGCCAGGGACAGGCCGACCACCTCGATGTCCATTCGATCACCAGATCGGCCGGTGACCTCGAGCATCACCTTGACCGGCCTCCCCGCATTTGCCGCAACCGAGGCTAAAAATCCATCCGGGAGGGGGAACCCCGTCTCATGGAACTCGACTCCCGCCAGGACCGAGTCTCCATCCCCGAGGATCCTCTCGGCCATGGGGTTCAGGTCCATGATCCTGCCGTTCTCATCCAGAACCATAAGCCCCTCGTCGAGGATCCTGAAAATTTCCTCCTTCTCCCGGCTAAGGGCTTTAACCTCATCAAGGCGGGTCTCCAGCTGCCTGACCAGCATTCGGTTATGGGCGGTGAGCTGCTGCCTTTCCAGGGCCCGTTCCACGGATCGAACCAGGTCTTCACGCACGATAGGCTTACGGATGTAATCGTAGGCACCGGCTTTCAGCGCCTCGATGGCGCTCTCGAGGGAGGCATAGGCTGTGATCATGATCGCCACCAGGTCCTGGTCGAAATCCTTCAAGCGAGACAGGACTTCGGTTCCCATGATGTCGGGCAGAACCAGGTCCAGGACCACCACCTGATAGTTGCCCTCTCCGAACATCCTGATCGCCTCGCTGCCCGAACTGGCTACGGAGACCTCGTAATCCTCCTCTTTCAGGATCTTCGCCAGCAGATCCTGGAAGAATTTCTCATCGTCGACAATGAGAATGGGGCCCTTGACCATGTCGGTAAAATTGCTCACCGCCGGCTGTTCCCTGTCTTTCCGGGCACCTTACGATTGCCCTTCGGGACCTTTTTTCTGCTTTTCCGAAGGGCTCCCTCGGGGAAGGCCGCCTCCAGCACCTGGTCTACGCCCTTGACAGGCACGATCTCCACGCCTTTTAAGACATAGGCCGGGATCTCCTCCAGGTCCGGAAGATTCCTCCCGGGAATGATCACCCTGGTAATCAGGGCCCTTTTGGCGGCAAGGATCTTCTCCTTGAGCCCGCCGACGGGCAGGACCCTCCCGGTAAGGGTCACTTCCCCGGTCATAGCCACGTCAGCCCGCGGAGGGACTCCGGAAAGGGCTGACACCAGGGCCGTGGTGATGGCAATGCCGGCTGATGGCCCATCCTTGGGAATGGCACCGGCCGGCACATGGATGTGAAGGTCGACATTTTTTTCTCCCCCGGACGACAATCCCAGTTCTTCCCCGTGAGCCCGGATGTAACTCAAGGCCGCCTGGGCCGATTCCTTCATAATATCACCCAGGGACCCGGTCAGGGTCAATGATCCCTTACCCTTCACGGAGGATACCTCAATGTTAAGGATGTCGCCCCCCACGGGGGTCCACGCCAACCCCACCGCCACCCCTACCTGAGGCGCCTCCCGCTCCCCGAGACCGAAGTGCTTGGGGGGACCCAGGTAGGACGGCAGGTTTTTGGCCGTGATCCTCGATTTACCCTTCTTGTCCATCGCCACTTTGCGAGCTACCTTGCGGCATATGTTCCCGATCTCCCTCTCCAGGTTCCTGACCCCCGCCTCACGGGTGTACTCCAGGATCAGGCGTTCCAGAGCCCCATCCGAGATGGCCAGGAGATCCTCGCTGATCCCGTTCCTCTCCATCTGCCGGTCAATGAGGTATCGCCTGGCGATGTGCCGCTTCTCCTCGGCCGTATATCCCGAGAGACGAATGACCTCCATCCTGTCCAGCAATGGGGCCGGTATCGGGTCCGACATGTTCGCCGTGGCAATGAACATCACCGATGAGAGGTCATAGGGTACGGCCAGATAGTGGTCCCGGAAGGCATGGTTCTGCTCCGGATCGAGGACCTCCAGGAGGGCCGAGGACGGGTCTCCCCTGAAATCGGCGCCCAATTTGTCGATCTCATCCAGCATAAAGACGGGGTTTCTTGATCCGGCCTGCTTGATCCCCTGAATGATCCTTCCCGGGAGGGCGCCGACGTATGTCCTCCTGTGGCCCCTGATCTCAGCCTCATCTCTCACACCACCGAGGGACATCCTCATGAACTTCCGGTTCATTGCCCTGGCGATAGACCGGCCAAGGCTTGTCTTGCCGACCCCGGGCGGACCGACGAAACAGAGGATGGGACCTTTGATCCCCTTGCGGAGCTTGAGGACTCCGAGATATTCCAGGATCCTTTCCTTAACCTTATCCAGGTCATAGTGGTCCTCGTCGAGGACCTGCTGGGCCTTCTTCAGGTCCAGCCTGTCACGGGTGGATTTCCGCCACGGCAGTTCCACCATCCACTCCATGTAGGTCCTGATGATGGCGGCCTCCGCGGAGTCGGGATGCATCTTTGAAAGTCTGGCCAGCTGTTTGTCGACCTCGCGCTTGACCTCGGCCGGCATTCCGGCTTTTTTTATCTTCTCCTGAAACTCATCGACCTCTTCCTGACGCTCGTCCTTCTCGCCCAGCTCCTGCTGGATGGTCTTGAGCTGCTGGCGGAGAAAATAATCTCTCTGGGTCTTGTCCATCTCCTCCTTGGTCTGATCCTGTATATGCTGCTGCACCTCGAGGACCTTCAGCTCACGATTCATCAGGTCGTGGATCAGGACCAGCCTCTCCGAAGGATCCTTGATCTCCAGGACCTTTTGGGCCTCCGCCGTCTCAAGACCCAGGCTGGATCCTATGAGATCAGCCAGGCGGCCCGGCTCATCCACGTTCTCAGCCACAGCCAGGACATCCGGTGGGATCGCCTTGCCCATGCGGACCATGCCGAGCAGCGATCCCTTTACGGTCCTGATGAGAGCCTCCAGCTGCACCGGTATGGGTTCAGGGGATTCCTCCGGCAGGGGGTCGAGCCGGACGGAGAAAAAGGGATCGGTCTGGAGAAATTCTGTAATACTGGCCCTCTGGAGACCCTGAACGAGGATCTTCGCCTTGCCGTCCGGCGTTTTCAGCATACGGACGATCACAGAAACAGAACCGATATTGTGGATATCATCGGGACCGGGATCCTCCTTCTCCCCCTCCTTCTGGGTGCTGAGGAAGATCAGCCTGTCCCCTTTCAGGGCCTCATCGAGGGCTTTGATCGACCTTTCCCTGCCCACCACCAGAGGAATGATCATATACGGAAAGATCACCATATCCCTTATCGGCAACAGGGGAAGAACGGGCGGAATATTGAGGCCCTGGTTCAATTCATCCGCGGCCTGCTCACCCTGTTTTTTCGTCTCTTCAGTCATTGGAACTCCTCGAATTCCTCGACAGATCATCCCGAAACCGGGATCTTTACCCTGCCCTTCCGCCTCTCCTTGACCTTCGGGAGCCTGATGACCAGGATACCATCGGTCAGCTCAGCTCGAACCCCGGAAGTCTGGACGCTTGCGGGAAGGTCTATAATTCGCCTGAAGAAACCGAACTGCCTTTCCATCCGGTGAAACCCCTGACAATAGCCGTATTTCGGCTCCCTTTTATAACCCTCTATGATGAGTTGCCCCCTGTCGAAAACAACATTGAAGTCATCTCTGTTCACGCCCGGGATCTCCCCCTCAATGACAATTTCGTCCTCCCTCTCGCGGACATCGATGACAGGATCGGAGGTCTCGTGGGATTCAGCTACCGGGATCATTCCCCGAGAGAGGAAGTGGCGCAGAAACCGGGATCGGATCGTCTTGACCCAGAGGGCATCATCGGACATGTCCCAGCGCTTTTTCATGATCGCAACAACCGCCGTTGTATTTCAGCGAGATAATCATGCATTAACGGGCCAAGTTCCTCGTCCTTAAGGGCGTATTCGATGTTGGCCGTCAAAAAACCCATGACGTTTCCGGTATCGTACCTAATGCCTTCGATAATCAGACCGTAGACCTCCGATTCTCCAGCGATCCTGTCCAGGGCGTCTGTGAGCTGAATTTCCCCGCCGGCGCCAGGTTCGAGGGCAGCGAGGGTCTGGAACGTCTCGGGTAGCAGGATATATCTGCCGATAACCGCCAGGTTACTGGGAGCATCCTCCTGGGCGGGTTTCTCCACCAGACGTTCGATCCGATAGATATCATCGCCGATCTTCTCTCCGTCGATGATGCCATAGCGATGGACCTGAGAGGCGGGAACCTCCTGCAGGGCAACAACCGTCCTGCCGTACTGCTGAAACGAATCCATGAGTTGGGCCAGACAGGGTTTTTTGCATCGGAAGACGTCGTCGGGAAGCAGAACGGCGAAGGGATCCTTGCCCACGGCCTCTTCAGCTGTGAGAACGGCGTGGCCCAGCCCCCGCGGTTCCTTCTGGCGCACGGAGATAATGTCAGCCATGCGGGAGACCTCCCTGACTACCCTTAAAAGATCGTCCTTTCCCGTCCTTTCCAGGGCACTTTCCAGGGCCGGGGAGATGTCGAAGTAGTCCTCCACCGCCCCTTTGCCCATACCCGTGACAAGGACGATATCCTGAACACCTGATTGGACGGCCTCTTCCAACACGTACTGGATCACAGGCCTGTTCAGAAGGGGCAGCAGCTCCTTGGGGGTCGCCTTGGTGAGGGGGAGGAAACGGGTGCCCAACCCTGCCGCGGGCACCACCGCCTTGCGGACCTTCACGACGCCTCCTTTCGCTATGACAAATATAACAACTTAACAGGATTTTATAAATTAATTGGGCTGTAATGTCGAGAAAGGAAACTAATGGTGACCAGATCCGTACACCGAGCGCTTATACTTGACAAAAGATCAACCTTTTAAAATAATGTCCCGTCGCTGCCGAAGTGGTGGAACTGGTAGACACGCCATCTTGAGGGGGTGGTGGGTTAACACCCGTGCGAGTTCGAGTCTCGCCTTCGGCACCATTCGACTCAAAAGCAGCCCGAAAGGGCTGCTTTTTTGCTCATGGCAGGCCGCAAAGGGAGGTAAGCGAGACGAGAACCTGACCGGCAGGTCAACAGTGAGCCTGTCCTGAGTCCGTCGGGAAAGAGGACGAAGGAAGTCTCGCCTTCGGCACCAAGCCAAAAAATAAAGCCCGGTAAGGGCTTTTTTTATTGGCCGGTCCAGGTTTCATATTTCAGGTTTCAGGTTAAAATATCCGTG
>JBFFDD010000077.1:0-10932 GCA_041559575.1 bacterium | reverse complement strand
GCCCCGTCAAGGGACCGGGCATAAAGGTATCAGAGGTTAGCCAGCCTCTTCTGAACCGAAACCACCTTCTGTTCCGCATCAGCATCCTTATCCCGTCTCTCGTCAATGACCAGCCGGGTCAGGACCCTGTCCGCCCCATGGTTAAGGGGCACCCGGTGCAGCATGCGAACCGCCTCGAGGATCTCGTCCAGGCTTCCTTCCAGGGTGGTTCCCATGGGGTTCAGGGTGAATTTGATGTCGGTGTTGGCCAGGGCTTTAATGCATTCGGCAACAAATTTACTGACGCTGGGGCTCCCGGTGCCAATGGGTACAACACTGATCTCAGCGATAGCCATAAGGTTCCCTCCTATGAGGAACGGACCGATGGAACCCGGCCCGTTTTATTTCCGGCTCAATTATCACAGTACGGGGGACGTGTGGCAAGGGGGAAAATCTTCAACCACAGAGGGCCCGGAGATAAAGAAGGTCTGGAGCTTCACACCGAGGACAGAAAAGAAGAAAGCCGGATATTGTCTCCGGCTTTCCTGACGATCTGTCACTTTCCACAACCCACCGATACAAGGCCTGGGAGCCATAACCCGGCTTCACGGACTTTATCTGTGGCCTCTGTGCAAAAGTCCCTTATTCCGCCTTCTCCTCATCCTCAAGTGGGCTCCCTCCCATGAGCGCTTTCATCCGCTCCATGGGGTCGGCTTTCTTCTCCTTCCCGAGGACCATCGCCTCCCCTTCACCGATGCGGTCCACCAGCTGTTCAAGCTGGCTCCGGACCAGCAGATCCCTGAGCTGTTGCTCGGTCTCAGGGGTGCGGCCCTCGTCGAAGTAGATACCTTCCAGGGCGCGAAGCGGATCACCGTATTCCGGATCCTTCTGAAGCGCCATGATATAGCGTTCCTGCGCCTTGTGCGTCATCCCCTTTTCGTGCAGTCGGCGGCCCAGGTTATAGAAAAGGAGGCTGTTGTTCTTGGGGGCGTAAGCCGGTTCGGCGGCAACCTCAACCGCCTCCTCCGGCTCCTGAAGGATGCCCAGCTCCCTCTCGAGGTCCTCCTTGAGATCCAGACGCGCACTGGTGGGAAATCCGGCATATTTGTATATCAGCTCCCCGTCTGAGTGGAAGAACAGGACAGTGGGCACGACAATGACGCCGATCTCGTTGTAGAGATCGAGGTTCCGATCGACGTGGACCGGAAGGCCGATCTCGTTCTCCTCGATGAAAGCATCCACCTTGCCGATGTCTGATGCCTCCATATTCTGATGATCGGCATTGATCGCCAAAACGGTAATCCGGTGTTCCTGATAACTCTTCTGATACTCCTCCCAAAGGGAGAGGGCAGGTTGTGACCTGGGGCTCCACGTCGCCCAGAAGACCAGAACCGTCAGACCGTCCTCGGCGGGGATCTTCACGGTATCCCCCCCCTGGGTCTTCAGCTCCCGCGAAGAGACGGCATCCCCCACCTTTATACCCCGGTCACCCTCGGCGTCCTCCGCCAGGACACCTCCGGCCAGGAAGAAGATCAGAAGCCCGAGGACCACCAACAAGGGCGGACTCGGGAGTATTGTCCCTCCGTTTCCTTCCTTACTGAGCCGTTTTTTCATCCGGATTTTCCTCTGTCGGTACCCTGACGTTCTCCTGGGGGACGCTGGTGCCCGGCTGATCGGATACTCCCATGAGCTGTCTCATCCGCTCCATGGGATCGGATCTGACTCTATCCCCGCCGATGACCAAAGGCTCTCCCTGCCCGACCTTTTCCACCAGCGGCTCGAGATCCTTTTCAACCAGCAGCATTTTGAGTTCAGCCTCAGCACCGGTCGTCCGGCCACCTGAGAAAAACAGCCCCTCCAGGGCGCGGAGCGGATCCGCGTAATCGGGGTCTCTCTGCAAAGAGATCACCAACCGATCCCTTGCCTTGTCCGGAAACCCCTTCTTCCACAGATTAATGGCCATATTATAATAGAGCAGGGCGTTATTTTTCGGCTGATAATCGAGCTTGCCGCGGGCGGCCTTTTCCTCTTCCGTCTCCTGTTTTTTCAGACCGAACCGCAGGTCCAGTTCCTCTTTCAGGTCGACCGGAGCGCTGGTTGGAAAACTGGGCAGCTTGTAGACAAGCTCGCCGTCCTCCTTGAAAAAGAGCGATGTCGGATTCACCACCACGCCGATCTCGTTGAACATGGCTAATTTGAAATCAATAACCACCGGAAGCCCTATTTCATTATCCCGGATAAATTGGTCAACCCTCTGGATGTCACCGCTTTCCATCCTCTGGTTGTCGGCGTTGACGGTGATGACCGTGAGAGGATGATCCCGGTATTCCTTCTCATACTTCTGCCAAAGCTGGAGGGCGGATCTCGAACGGGGACTCCAGGTCGCCCAGAACAGAACGACGGTCAATCCCTCCTCCGCCGGGATCCTGACCTCCTCCCTGGTGACGGTCTCGAGGGTCCTGGGCTCCAAAGAGTCCCCCAGAACCATACCGCGATGACTCCGGACACCGGCTTCCCCCGCGGAAGTGTCCGTAAAAGCCGGGTTGGCTGCCAGGAAGATCAGGACAAGAGCCACACCTGAAAAGCCACATTTTTGCTTTATTTTCAATAGTTTATTACTATTCACAAACGATACTCTTGAGAAAAAAAAAGCCCGGGGGACCATACGCCCCCCGGGCTTTTTGGCTGAGATATTTTACTGGTCTGAATACTCTGCGTCAACCACCTCTTCCTCGGCGCCCGGACTATCGGGACCGGCCTGCTCCGCTCCTCCGGCCTCGGCCCCGGAGGCTGCCTGAGCCTCCTGATAGAGCACCTCGGCCAGCTTGTGAGAGGCCTGATTGATGTTCTCGATAGCCTTGTTCATGGCCTCGACATCGGATCCCTTCAGGGCTTCTCGCCCCTCTTCGATGGCCTTCTCGAGGTTTGCGGCGTCTTCCTCAGGGATCTTCTCCCTGTTCTCGGTGAGATTCTTGTTCACGTCGTAAATGAGGGAATCGAGCCGGTTGCGAACCTCGGCCTCTTCCTTCTTCTTCCGGTCCTCTTCGCTGTGGGCTTCCGCGTCCTTGACCATTCCTTCGATCTCGTCCCCGCTGAGGCCGCTGGACGCTTCGATCCTGATGGACTGTTCCTTTCCGGTGGCTGTGTCCTTTGCCGAGACATGGACGATACCGTCAGCGTCGATATTGAAGGTCACCTCGATCTTCGGCATACCGCGCGGAGCGGGGGGAATGCCCATGAGCTGGAACCGGCCGAGAGTGCGATTGTCGGCCGCCATCTGGCGCTCGCCCTGGAGGACGTGGATCTCCACCTGATTCTGATTGTCCTCGGCGGTGGTGAAGTTCTCCGACTTCCGGGTCGGGATCGTGGTGTTCCTCTCGATCAGGGTGGTTTTGACACCGCCCAACGTTTCAATACCCAGAGAAAGCGGTGTGACATCGAGGAGCAGGACATCCTTGACCTCACCGGCCAGGACGCCCGCCTGGACCGCCGCCCCGAGGGCTACCACCTCATCCGGATTGACCCCCTTGTGAGGCTCCTTGCCGAAAAGATCCTGGACGGTCTTCTGGACCAGGGGTATTCGTGTCGAACCGCCCACCAGGATCACCTCGTCGATATCGCCCGGTTTCAATCCGGCGTCCTTGAGGGCCTTTTTACACGGCTCCACCGTCCTCTTGACCAGATCCTCGATCATCTGTTCGAACTTGGCCCGGCTCAGCTTGATATTCATATGCCTGGGACCACTCTGGTCGGCGGTGATAAAGGGGAGGTTGATATCCGTCTCCTGGGTGGTGGAAAGCTCTATCTTGGCCTTCTCAGCCGCTTCCTTGAGGCGCTGCATGGCCATGGCGTCGCCGGAGAGATCGATGCCCTGATCCTTCTTGAACTCATCGACCATGTATTCGATAATAACCTGGTCCAGGTTGTCACCGCCAAGGTGGGTATCGCCGTTCGTGCTCTTGACCTCAACCACATTATCGCCCACTTCCAGGATCGAGATGTCGAAGGTGCCGCCACCGAAGTCGTAGACGGCGATCTTCTCGTCCTTCTTCTTGTCGAGCCCGTAGGCCAAAGCCGCAGCTGTGGGCTCGTTTACAATTCTGAGGACCTCGAGCCCGGCGATCTTGCCGGCATCCTTGGTGGCCTGCCTCTGGCTGTCGTTGAAATAGGCCGGAACGGTGATAACCACCTGCGTGACCTTCTCGCCGAGGTAATCCTCCGCGGCTTTCTTCAGCTTCTGAAGCGTCATCGCGCTGATCTCGGGGGGCGAATAGCTCTTGCCCTTGAGCTCGACGACGGCATTGCCGGATCCGTCCTTGGCGACCTTGTATGGGACGATCTTGATCTCCTCCGGAACCTCCGCGAACCTGCGCCCCATGAAACGCTTGATGGAGTAAACCGTGTTCTCAGGGTTCGTGATGGCCTGCCTCTTGGCAACCTGCCCCACCAGCCGCTGGTCGTCCTTGGTGATAGCCGCAACGGATGGGGTCGTCCTTCCACCTTCCTCGTTGGGGATAATCTTGGGGTTGCCTCCCTCCATGATGGCAACGGCCGAATTGGTCGTTCCAAGGTCGATCCCGATAACCTTTGCCATAATCCTGTTCCTCCTCGGTATGTTTGATAAAAAACCTTAAAATTCAGTGTGTTCTCTGGATAACGCACATAAATTAACCACAAACTGGGCACTGTCAACAGACTGACCGCTTCGCACAGCCCTTGACAAGGGTCAGCAGGAGAAATATGGTGCAGGCGAATGAAACCCAAATTGGCAGAGGTGTCAGTATTCAGGGATCGTTAATAATCTTTGACCTGGCTCCTGAACTCCTCAACAACCAGCGAGAAAATGTCCGCCGAATCAGCCGCCCAACCCATCGCAGTCCCGGAAATCATCACCAGATCCGATCATCGTATCTCCCGCCGGGACATCGATCCTGATGCCCTGAAGGTCCTGTACCGTCTTCACCGGCACGGGCACATCGCCTATCTCGTCGGAGGCGGTGTCAGGGACCTGCTTCTAAAACGAAACCCCAAGGATTTCGATATCAGCACGTCGGCCCATCCGAACGAGATCAAGAAACTTTTCTCCAACTGCAGACTCATCGGCAAACGTTTCCGGCTCGCCCACATCTACTTCCGGCAGGGAAAGATCATCGAGGTCTCCACTTTTCGCAAGATCTCCGAGTTCACCCTCGATGAGGGGCCAATCATATCCGACAATACCTTCGGCACGCCGGCCGAGGATGCGTTTCGGAGGGATTTTTCGATCAATGCCCTGTTCTACAATATCGCCGACTTCACCGTTATCGATTACGTCGGCGGCCTGGCTGATCTTCACAGCCGTGTCCTGCGGTGTATCGGTGATCCCATGGTACGCTTCAAGGAGGATCCCATCCGGATGCTCAGGGGCGTTCGTTTCGCCTCCTTGCTGGATTTTTCCATCGACGAAGAGAGCACCCGGACGATCAGAAACCTTCGCCACGACATCTGGGAGGGAGCGACGCCGAGGATCCTGGAGGAGATCCTCCGCATGTTCACCAGGGGCACGGGGAGCAGGGCCATGGCGCTTCTGAAGGATGTGGGGCTTCTCGAGTCGGTCTTTCCGGAGATCCACCGGCACATCCAGGTCGAGGGGATCAGTGCCTACAGCGGGATAATCGCCCGCATGGATCATCAGCAAAACAGGGGCAGGGAATTTTCCTCTGCGATCATCCTGGCGGCCTTTATGTACCCCTACTGCCGCTATAGGATGGAACAGGGGGATGATTCCGATCTCCTCAAGCTGGTCCGCGAGATCCTCTCTCCCATGGCCGAGCGCATCCAGATCCCCAGACGGATGAGGGACACCATGCGGCAGGCCATCGCCGCCCAACACCGGCTGTTCGCCCTGAAGGAGGGACGGTACAAACCCGGGACCCTCCTCAGGAAATCCTATTTTGATGATGCCCTGACCCTCTTCGAACTGGCGGCGGGTGGGACAGAGGAGGGCCGGAAGCTCATCAGGGACTGGAAGAATCTCAAGGGGGGAGAGAAGAACCAACAGCCGCGACGCAGGAACCGGAGAAGGAAAAGACGTGTGCCCGACCGGAAGCAGTGACCTGGGTTCCGACAACATAACGGTTATCCTTCACCGGCCATCAATACCCGAGAACATCGGTTCCGTTGCCCGCGTCATGGGCAATACCGGTTTTTCACGGCTCATCATCTCATCCCCCCAGACGGAGGACTGGCAAACCGCTGAAAAACTGGCCGTCTCCTCTTCGGATCTCCTGCGGAACGCGGAGATCTATCAGGACCTGAAAGGGGCCCTCTCGGCGTCCGGATCGCAGTACATTGTGGGGACCACCGGCCGGGACAGGAAATATTGGAACACCCGGGAGGTTTCGGATGCGGCGTCCGGAATAACTGCCCGGGCCTGCCGGGAAAGGGTCGGCATCCTCTTCGGCCCCGAGAACACCGGTTTGACCAACGAGGAATTGACCCTGTGCCACATCATCGTGACCCTCCCTTCCAGAGGAGTCCTGGGCAGCTACAACCTCTCCCACGCCGTCGCCATCGTCCTGTTCGCCCTCATGGTGTCCGACCTTCCGGACGAGAAACCCACCCCGAAAGAGATCCCCGGCTTCGATGAGCTCGAGGGGATGTACGGTCATCTGGAGGAACTGCTTACGGAGACCGGCTTCCTCTGGGAAGACAACCCGGATCACATGATGCGGGCCGTGAGGGAGTTCCTGAACAGGGCGGGGCCCAGCGAGGCGGAGGTAAGAATGATACGGGGAATTTGCCGGAGGTTACTGTGGCACCTGAGAAACAGGTGATCGGTGGACCGTTCAATCCCCGGAACCTGAATTTCCCCTCTGTGTCCTCTGTGTTCTCTGTGGTAAAAATGTATCTATGAAAGTTGCCGTTCTCGCTGACGTTCACTCCAACCTGCCCGCCCTCGAGGCGGTGGTGGAGGATCTCCAGCAACAGGACGTGACCGACATCTGGCACCTGGGCGATGCCATTGGGTACGGAGCCGAACCCTATGCCTGCCTTCAGCTTCTTTCAGACCTCAACGCGGAGCTCATCACCGGCAATCACGAACTGGCGGTACTGAATGCCGACCAGGCAGCGGGATTTAATGCCATGGCCAGAGAGGCTATCGATTGGACCCGGAAAACACTTTCTGAAGACATCCAATCCTCTCTGTCCTCTCTTCCCCTGGGATTGAGGCCTATCCCCGGCGTCTACCTCTTCCACGGCCTGCCGGGAAAAGCCACCGGATACCTGCGAACGGCTGAAACGGCCGAAACCGTCTTCGCCTATTTAGACGGCCAGGACCCAAGGATCCGGATCGCCTTCTTCGGCCATACCCACAGGGCCATGGTGTTTACCCATCTGATCGGTCGGCCGGTGAGGAGGTTCGAACCCCGGGCGGAGCTGATCCTCGCTTCCGGAAGGCGTTACCTGATCAACCCGGGAAGCGTCGGACAACCCCGCAACGGAGATCCCTTGGCCCAGTATGCGATCTACCAACCCGAGGCGGGCAGGATCCAGTTTCGAAGGGTCGAGTATGACGTTCAGACGGCCCAATCGAGGATCATCGAGGCCGGCCTGCCCCCCAGCCTCGCAGCCAGGCTGTCTCAGGGGTTGTGAAGATGACCTCCGAGACACCCTTCGTTCTCCTCATCTATCATCATCGGGAATACGCTCAAAGCCTGGAGGCTACCCTGCGCTCAGGGGGCATGAAGGTCGCGGCAGTCCAGGACCTGAAGGAAGCCCTGGGCCAGGCGGCAATGGGGATCGATGTCATCATCCTTGATATGGACATGCCCGAGGACAGCGTCGAGGTGTGCAGATCCCTGAGACAGAACACGCTGATCGGGAACATCCCCATCCTGGCCCATTCCGACAGGAAGCTCAGTGAGGACGACGTCGGTATGATCCTCAGTGCGGGAGCCATGGATGTTATGGAAAGTCCCCACAGTCCTCAGCTTTTTCTCACCCGGGTGGCCAATCTGGTCCGGATCCACACCGAAGAGACCCAGGCCAAGGAGACGGAAAAGCGTTACAGGCGCATCTTCTCATCCTCCCATTACGGATACTTTCTGTCCTCACGAGAGGGGCGCTTCCTGGAGGTCAACGACGCCCTGGTCAGGACCCTCGGTTACGCCAGCCGCGAGGAGATGTTCAAGCTGAAGCTTCCTGACGACCTGTACGTGAATCCCTCCGACAGGGAACTCCTCCAGAGGATCATCGAGAAACAGGGGTTCGTGAAGGATTTCAAGGTGGATTTCAAGAGAAAGGACGGGTCGGTGGTGACCATTCTGCTGACCGCCAATCTGTACAGGAGCCTGGACGGGAGTACCGTCGGTTACGAGGGGTTCAACATACCCCTCGTCGATATCGAGATCACTGGACCTAGGAAACTTGCCGCCCTTCTCCTGAGACCTTTCCGCCGATTCCTTAAACGGCAGCCCAATTTTCTCTCTGTCTCCAGAATCAGCGAGCTGATCGCCAACCAGTATGAGAAACTGGAGGAGCTCTCGGAGGGCTATTACACATCCGTATGGAGAGGAAGGGACGTCCTGGGGTTCGAGGAATCTCCTCTGGTGATCAAGATCTCGAAGAGCGGCGCTGTCAACCCACGCCTCGTTCTCGAGGCCCAGACACTGAAAAAGCTGGCCGGCCATCCCGGCATCCCGGACCTATTGGACGTCGCTGGCCACCGCGGCCGCACGGTGATCGTCACCCGGTATGTCGAGGGGCAACCCCTTTCAGGCGCCATGGAGACCCTGGATGTCCGCAGCAAAGATCGCATATCCTTTCAGCTGACCGACGTACTGGCCCATATCCACGACAACAACGTGGTACACAGGGACGTTAAACCGGACAACATCATCGTCCGTTCCGACGGAACCATTGTCCTCCTCGATTACGGCATCGTCCGCCACATGGGGGAGGCGGAGACCTCCGCCACCGTGATAGGCACCAGACCATACATGAGCCCGGAACAGGTCAATGGCCGGAGCGAACGCCGGAGTGATATCTGGGCCCTGGGAGTGGTTCTTTTCCAGATGTATACCGGAAAGCTGCCTTTCGAGGGGGCCTCGGAGATGGAACTGATGGAGAACATCCTTAATAAGGAGCCGCCGACGCCGCGGACGATCAATCCCCGCATTCCGGCCCAACTTGAGAGCATCCTCATCCGCGCCCTGAGGAAAAGGCCTGAGGGGCGATTTAGCAGCGCGACGGAAATGAGGGATTCCCTTCTGTCCCAGGTGCCGGGCTTCCGCAGGAACGTCCTGGATCTGATCCGGTTTGAGGAAAAGCCGGAAGTGCTGGTGCCGTAAAGTCAGTATTTGGTGTTTTGTACCTGGTCCCCAGTTCCCTGTTCCCGGCTCTTGGCTCTTCGTTCTCTAAAAAATAAAGGAGGGCCGCAACTCCAACCGGAGTCACAGCCCCCAAGAACGGTTTTTTCGATCCCCTTTCAGTGCCGATTGACTGAACCCAGGTCCTGGAGGAAAAAGGCAACGGCGCCCAGCCCCGTCAGTTCCCTTGCCAGGCGTTTGCCGTTGGTCTCAGGGATCCCCTTGACCACAGTAAGGGGTTTGGTCCTGCTCACCAGGGCCACGATCCTGTCAGCGGGCACCTCCCGGTAGATCCCGGCGAGGTGAGCAGACACCCGGTACTCCGTTTCCCTGTTCGGCACTGATTTCAAGATCACGCTTCCCTTGATTGCCTCGGCCATATCGATCACCCCTTTCTTTCGCTCCCCTTCAGAACGGGTCCCGATGAGGTTGCGGGGGCTCCTTCTCAGCCAAGACTCCTTTCACTAAATTATACAGCAAAGGATATGCCAATAGCACAATGTCGGATTTATCATATTTGGCGCCCTTTTTGGTTTTTCGGCCCGGCAAAACTGACAGCGGATTGGCTACTTTTTGCGTACCGGGGTGAAAAGACTTAACTGCAGGACTGAGAGCCGAGAACCGTGAGCGAGGGAAAACGGGAAAAGTATTCAGTATTCAGAAGCCGGTATTTAAGACCTTTCTTCAAAGGTAACATTCTGTGCCAGAGTAAGGGTTTTTTCTCTTTTTTTTATAGTCACGACCAGAGACTCATTTTTTATACTCAATACAGGATCCTAAATACTGACTACTCTTTTCCCCTTTTTCGTCCCCCGAAGATCACGAATACCCCGAACTTGTAATAACAGTCCACCCGTTGGAATCCTGCCCGGCGGAGGCAGTCCAGCTGAAAATCCAGGGTGTCCGGAACGTTGTCGGGGTTCTCCTTGTAACGCCGGACGATGTCCGAAAAATCCCTGTCGGTCACCCCGGAAAGCCGCTGTCTTTCCACCCAATCGTTCCAGAGTTCCATGTACCAGGCCTCAAGTTCGTCTCCAGGGGCGAGGACGACGTCCAGATTGACAAAGTAACCCCCGGGGCTGAGATGGTCATGCAGAAATTGAAACAGGTCCTGTTTTTCCTCCGCCATCAGATGATGGATAGCCAGCGAGGAGACGGCCAGGTCAAAATTCCCCCTCAGGCCATCTTTTTTTACCAGTTCCTGAAAACTTGCCCGAACATAGGAACACCCTGTCTGTTCGGCGAACCGCTCCTTCGCCTTTTCCAGCATATCCGATGACCCATCAACCAGGGTGGAAACTGCCCCGGGACAGGCGGTCAACACAGTGGATGTCATGATGCCGTCGCCGCATCCCAGATCCAGGATCCTTGGTTTCTCCATGGACGCCAGATGACGGGAACAGAATGACCTGATAATCCGAAGCATCTCCATCCGGAACGGCACATAGGTCTCGGCATGGTCCAGGTATTCCTGGGCGAACCCGGAGTCGGCCCAATGGGAGTCGTGAAAGTCAGACATACTCTGCTCCTTCGCAAAAACGGCAGTCAGTATTCAGTTCCATGCCCTAAACACCTGATCCCCCACCCCGGCCATTCAACCCTT
>JBFFDD010000076.1:0-11188 GCA_041559575.1 bacterium | reverse complement strand
TTTACGACTGACCGACTAACCGATTCAACGAAGGATCGGCGCGTTTGCCTTGTCGGATAGTCGCAACCTCGTTCAGTCGCCCCGTCGCCCATCCGCTCTCTCGCCCCTCCGCCCTCTGAAACTCCCCGGGGTCGTAGCTTGTATTTTAACATGGGGTTAAGAGCTCAGGACTGGGAACTTGGAACTGAGTGCTGGTACGCTCGAATTTACGACTGACCGACTAACCGATTCAACGAAGGATCGGCGCGTTTGCCTTGTCGGATAGTCGCAACCTCGTTCAGTCGCCCCGTCGCCCATCCGCTCTCTCGCCCCTCCGCCCTCTCGCAGAACGCCCCCAGACCCTGCCTTCCCCCTTTAAACTCCGCGTAGCCATGAATTCCCGCCGGAGGGCTAGAAGATGTTGCCCAGGCTGCCGGCGTACCCGGTCAGTTCCACGTAGCCGGCCCCGGTGACCGGCCGGCCCGCCGACCGCCCCTCCAGTCTCACCGCCCCCTCCCAGTAGGTGATGCCCGCCGTCGCCTCGGTTGCCAGCTCCTGGTCCCTGACCAGGGGTGTGACATCGATCTCCAGGTCGGCCCGGGGGACGCGGATCCTCCATCCGCTGGGATAGGTGGCCCCGCTGGCCGGGCTGTCCCAGGTCCCGGTGGCCCGGACCTCGAACTCGCCGGCGGAAAGGTGGTCCCACGATCCGTCGGCGGCCACCAGGGTCCCGGATGATGCCGGCTCGACCGAGCCGTCCTTCCTCCTCAACAGGTAGGCCATCAGCTCCGTCCCGTCGGAGAGGTGGAGGCCGAACCAGTCCCACCCCTGCTGGTCGTCGGCCAGCTGGTTGGACCCGAACTCGTGGTCGAACCAGCTCCTGCCGGTCACCCTCATCCTGCCCCTTTCGGGGACCTCGATGGTCCCCTCCGTGAGCAGGTCGGTTATGGACGCGTAAAAGGAAGCCTGCCCCGGCCCAGGCCCCTTGCGGCTCAGGCCATGGCTCCCGTGGAGGACGGCCGGCTTGCGGGGGGTCAGGGTGAGGTCGATCTCCATCCCCCCCGAACGGGCCCTGAGGACGATGCGGTCATCCCGGCCGACGGCCTTCCAGTCGCGCAGCCAGACCTCGAGGCGCCCTTCGCCGGCCCCGGCGAGGCCGGGTCCGGCCCGCGACACCCTCTCGGTCCAGTGAAACCGCTGGCCGTCCACGTCGGTGACGGCAAGGTGGGCCAGGTACAGGTCGCGAACGGACCAGGGGTTATCCGGCGCGGCGGCCTCCCTGGCCAGCCCCGTGCGGAAGAAGGTCAGCTGATATCCCAGGTCCCGGCCCCCGCCGGTGGTCACGTTGCCGGTGAAGTACCACCACTCGGTCTGAAAGTCGGGATGGGACCCGTGGTCGGCGGGAAAGGACCAGGACCACTGCCCGGCGGCCGGCCGCCAGGCTTCACGGCTGCCGGAGGAACCGGCGGGCCCGGCGACGAGGACCGCCAGGGAGAGGACCAGCAAAAACCCGGAAAGGGTTCGGAAAAAGATCTTCACGGTATCCTATTCCTCCCTTATCTGGAGCCTGGGATAGGTCCGGATCACCCGGATCATGGGGTAAAGAGCCGCCCCGACACCCGCCGAAACTGCGATCACCGCGGCGGTGAGGTAGGGCACGATGTCAAAGTGGTAGAAGATGGTCCAGTTGAAGCTCTGGACGTTGATGACCCTGATCAGGATGAGGGTGATGATCGTCCCCGCCACAGCACTGAGGACGAATCCGGCAAAGCCCATTCCCAGGCCCTCGAGGAGGGTCATGAAGGCGACTTCGGGGCCGGTCAGGCCGAGGGCCCGGTAGATGCCGAATTCCCTGCGCCTCTCCATGAAAAGGGTGAGCAGGGCCCCGGTGATGCCGAAGAAGGCCACGATGACGGCCAGCGCCCGCATGGATTGGGTAATGGTGAAGGTGGCGTCGAAGATGGACAGGATCCTGTCACGGAAGCCCGCCCTGTCCGTCAGGATGAGGCCGGCGCGGTGGACCACATCCCTGACCCTCTCCTCGGCCGCCGCCCGGGAGACGCTTCCGGGTTCGAAGAACACCGCCAGGGTGTCGATGGACCGGTCCCGGAACAGGTCGATGAACAGGTCCCGGGACATCATCACCAGGCCGTGCTCGGTGGTGTAATCGTAGAACACCGCGGCGATGGTCAGAGGCGTCTCACCCCCGGTGCCCGCCAGGGAGACCTCGCTTCCGGCACCGAGGCCGAAACGCCGGTAGAAACTCTCCGAGACGACAATCCCCCCCTTCCGGACATCGTCCCAGGCGGAGTCGTCGCCCTCGTACCAGTCGAACTTCGCGAACCTCCCCAATACCGCCGGGTCGATGGCCGCCACCCGGATAATGGAGCCGCGGTAGGGGAGGGTGGCGTTCCGGTAGGGATCCACCCCGCCCACCCCCTTTACGCGGGACAGATCCCCCAGGAGCTCGGGGGGCAGGCGGCCCCCGGTCGGCGCCTGGATGTAGTATTCGGCCCGGATCTGGCCGTCCATCCACCATATCAGCGTCTTCCGGAAACTGCCGATCATGCTGCCCAGGCCGACCAGGAGGGACAGGGCGATGCCGAAAGCGGCCACGGCCACCGCCGTCCGGCCCAGGCTGCGGCGGACATTTCCCGCCGCCAGGGATCCCACCGGGCCGGCGACGGCCCTGAGCGCCCTTTTCCAGGGAGGTGCCAGGACGATCAGGAGCATCCCGGACATGAAGCTCAGGCCCAGGATCACTCCGAAAGCTCCGGCGTAACCGGCGAGGATGGAAGCGGACCCGGACAGGACGCCGGCGCTGGCCACGGTCAGCCCGAGCCCCAGGGCGGCTGCCCACCGGGCGTATCTTTCCTGGCTGATCTCGGGGACGCGGCCCCTGAGGGCGGCCACCGGATCCTCACGGGTCAGCTGGAGGAGGGGAAAGGCCCCGCCGAGAAGGGACGCCAGCAGCCCCAGGGCGGCACCGGCGGCCAGGATATACCAGGACCATTCCGGTGGGAGGGGCCGGAGAAAGAAGTACAGCCGGCTGATGGTGTCGCCCACGATGCCGGTGAGAAGATGGGCCAGGGCAAAGCCGAGACATCCTCCGGCCGTTCCGCCCAGGAGGCCGAGAAGAATGATCTCGGCGGTCACCGCCGTGACGATCTCCCCCCGGGTGGCGCCGAGGCTCCTGAGGATCCCCGCGCTTTTTCGCCGGCTGACGACGCTGAACATGGCGGTGTTGTAGACGAGGAACACCCCCACCAGCAGGGCGAGAAGGGACAGGGCCTCGATGTTCAGGCGGAAGGCCCTGAGCATGTCCTCGAAGACCGCCTGCCGGTCGCCCTGGGTGGTGACCCGGTATCCACGGGCTGACCACAGGGAGGAGAAGGCGGCCGGCCGGGTGAGGATCAGGTCCACCCTGTCGATCTCACCCCGGGCATCGAAGAGTTCCTGGGCGTGGGCGATGTCCATGAGGATGAGCGGTTCGGCGGCCGGATGGGTGAAGGTCCCCAGGACTCGAAACGTCCCCCCATCGGTGACCAGGTTGTCACCCGGTTCCACGCCCAGGTCCCCGGCCAGCCGCCTCTCCAGGATAACGGTGTCCGGTTCGAGGAGAAAATCGATAAAATCGCCGTTCTGCCCGCCGGAGAGATCGGCGGAAAAGACCAGGTCCGGCCTCATGGCGTCGTCCAGAAAGGGGTCAAGACCCAGGACCCTCACCGGGGTGCCGCCGGGAAGGCCCAGCTGCCGGTCCAGTAACGGACCGAAGGCGGCGACACCGGGGTCGGCCATGATCTCGACGAGAACCGACTCGTCCATGGGGCCGACGGGCTGCGTGAGGGAGTGGGAGGCTTTGCCCTGGAGGAAACGGACCGCCCTGCCGAAGCTGGACAGGGCGGTGTTGGAAGCGAGCACCATCCCGACCACCGCGGCCACGCCGCAGGCGACTCCGGCAAGCTGGACCAGGGTCAGTGCCCGGCGCCTGAGCAGGGACCGCAGGGAGGAGCGCAGGACGATAATCATGGCCGGTCTTCGCCGGCGGTTTCCTCTGTGATGCGCCCGTCGCTCATGGTCAGGACCCGGTCGGCGATTCGGGAGGACCGCTCACTGTGGGTGGCGAGGAGCAGGGTCGTGCCGGCGTCCCGGCTCAATTTCGCCAGGAGCGAGAGCACCTGGTCGCCGGTCTCGGTGTCCAGGTTGCCCGTCGGTTCGTCGGCCAGGATGAGGGCGGGATCCTTGACGACGGCCCTGGCGATGGCGACCCGCTGCTGCTCCCCCCCGGAAAGCTCGTGGGGATATCTCCTCTCCTTCCCGGACAGGCCCACCGTCCGCAGGACGTTGAGGGCGGCTTCCGGCTCTCTGGAGAGCATCTCGAGGGGAAGCTGGACGTTCTCCAGGGCGGTCAGGGTGGGGATGAGGTTGAAGAACTGGAACACGAAACCGAGACGGGATCGCCGGAACCGGGTGCGTTCCGCTTCCGGCATTTCGTGGATCGGGCGGCCCTCGAGGGATATGATCCCCCGTGTCGGCCGGTCCAGGCCGGCAATGAGGTTGAACAGGGTGGATTTACCGGAACCGCTCTTGCCGTAGATCGCGACGGTTTCGCCGGCCCTGACATCGAGATCGAGGCCGCGGAGGGCTGCCGTCTCCCCGCAGTCCTCTCCGTCGTAACACTTCCAGAGGCCCTCGATCCGGATGATGCGGGGGTCAGGCCCTGAGTGGTGGAGTGCTTTACCAGGCTTGTCCGAGACACCGGGATTCATGGCCAGATCCCGAGGTCACTTTTCATCCCGGCCGGCCTCTTTGCCGGGCACCCAGTGGACGGGCTCGAGGTTGTCGGAGCAGGCCAGGTCCTCGGGGGCGGCCCTCAGCCGTTCGGCCTCGCGGCTGTTTATCACCGTGCGCTTCATCTCCTTGAGCATCCCGTTGAAGACCAGCTTGTGGAAGGGGTAGATGGCGTACCAGTAGATCTCCCCCAGCAGGCCGACGGGGTCGTAGATGGCCGACAGGGTGATGCGTGAACAGCCGTTCATCGGGTCGACTTCCACCTGGAGCCAGGCGCGGCCCGGCATCCTCATCTCCGCGAACATGCGCAGGAGCCTGGGTTCCTCCACCTGTTCGACCCTCCAGAAGTCCAGGCGGTCCCCGGGCAGGACGCAGGCCGGGTCCCTCCGGCCCCTCCGGACCCCCACCCCGCCCAGAAGCTGGTCGACCAGACCGCGCAGCCACCACAGGTATCCGTGGGAGTACCAACCGCGCTTGCCGCCCACGCACTGGATGTGGGGAAAGATCTCCTCCGGGTCGGCGTGGATCATGACGCTGTAGGCGTCAAGTTTCCGCCGCCGGAAGGTCACCCCTCCCCAGTGATGCTCCAGGCTTCTGTCGGCCAGGCTGTCGGCCCAGTGGGTGTGGGCGAACTCCTCGTCCTCGTTGGCCAGGGCCCGCGACACCGCCTCGGCGATCCCCCGCGGCCGGATGGGGAACACCTCGAGGGCACGGGGATCGTATACGGTGCTGTCGTTGCGCACTCCCTCCAGCAGCTGGCGGCCCACCCGGGCGTAGAGGGGCGTGATGAGGGCCAGCCAGAAGGAGGACAGGTGGGGGGTCAGGAAGGGGATCTTGATGAACAGGCGATGCAGGCCCCTCTGGCGGGCATACTCCTCCATGATCCCGCTGTAGGAAACCCTGTCCGCACCCCCGATCTCGAACACCTTCGATCCCCCTGCGGGAAGCTCGAGGGCCGAAGACAGGTAGGCGATGACGTCCTCCACGGCGATGGGCTGGGCCAGGGTCCTCACCCAGCGGGGCGTGAGCATGACCGGGAGACGCTCCACCAGGCCCCGCACCAGCTCGAAGGACAGGCTGCCCGAGCCGATGATCACCGACGCCCGGAACTCCACCGTGGCAACACCGCTCTCCCTTAAGATCCTGCCCACCTCCAGGCGGCTGGCCAGGTGCGGTGAGAGGTCTTCCCCGTGGGCCAGCCCCCCCATGTAGATGATCCGGGACACCCCGGCACTCCGTGCCGCCGAGGCGAAGTTGCCGGCGGCGAGACGGTCCTTCTCCTCGAAGTTCCCCGAGGAGGCCATGGAGTGGACCAGGTAGTAGGCTGTGTGGACCCCCTCCAGGGCCCGCTCCAGTGAGGGCGGATCCAGGAGGTCGCCGGGCACGACCTCCGTCCCGGGTCCCACACGGCTTTTCAGATACTCCGGCCGCCGGGCGATGCAGCGCACCCTTCCGCCCTTCTCCTCGAGGACCCGGAGCAGCCGCCCGCCGATGTACCCGGAGGCGCCGGTGAGGAGTATGAGGGGTCTCGTGTCGGTCATGGACTGGGTCAAGGGTTACGGTGCAAGGTATCGAATTCAGAATTTCTTATCACAGGTTCAACCACTCATTATAGGCCAAATGAAAAAATACAGAACAGAAAATTTGCCCCCGTGAACCGGGAAGACCCGGGGTCAGGCCCTGCCTTCCGACCCTTCAGCAGGGGGTTCCGGCGGCGCCCCCGGAACCAGCCGCCCTGGATGAAAAGCATTGCCGGACTTGAATCCCGCCGGTCCTGGGGTACACTTACAGGTAACGGCTGCTGGGTAATAAATCCGTCAAAAAAATATCGTTTCGGGTTTGTTGGATAGGTTCCCGGTTATTTCCGGGGGGAAAGGGGGTTGTCATGAGAAGGTCCGTTTTAGCCGTCGGTGTTTGCCTGTTCGCGGCCCTGGTCTATGTCGGCTGCGGTGGGGGCGGGGGAGACTCCGAGAGCAGTGTAGGGAACCTCCAGGGAACCTGGTTCGGGGTGGTCGAGGATAGCTCGGGCACTCTGGAGATCTTTGAGATGCAGGTTGATGTTTCCGGAAACATCCTAGATGTGAAAGTCGGAGGCGTAAGCACCGGTAACACGGGCTTTATCAATGAGGACTGGGACGAGAACCTGTTCCACGTTATCTATACTACAGGAACCACCCTCCAGGGCGGCATCATGATCGTCGACGACCAGTATATGCACGCCGTCTACGGCGATTACGGCGGAAGTCAATCAAGCTATTACTGCGGGGGGCTCGAGAAGGGGGTAGTGAGCCCTCCGGCTTACGCGTCCTCCGACATTGTGGGAACCTACGCTGTCGGCGGCGCCTACGCTTTCACGGTCGATTCCTCGGGCTCCGTTCCCATCTTCAACTGGGTGGGGGAAGCTATCAGCATGACAGTGCATCCCGCTCTGACCTTTTCCGGCAGTTACTCCGGCGGCGCGTTCGCGGGTGGATTCAATTCCCCGGCCTATATCCCCAGTTACGGTCACTACGCGGGCTCCATGGACGTCCCGTCTCTAGGGAAGATGGACATCACCGCCCTGGTCAGTCCGGACAAGAACTTCGCCGCCGCCTGCGCCAGGGACATCGGGACAAACCCGACATCCCTTTATAATTTTCTTTTGATCGGCCTGGTGAAGTAGCGAACTTCCCGGGGTCGTAGCTTGTATTTTAACATGGGGTTAAGTACTCAGGACTGGGAACTGGCAACTGAGTGCTGGTAAGCTCGAATTTACGACTTACCGACTAACCGATTCAACGAAGAATCGCCGCATTCGCATTGTCGGAAGGTCGTAACCTCGTTCAGTCGTTCCTGTGGCCTTTCCCCGTCACCCCGTTACTCCGATACCCGTATCCCCTTAGCCCCCCCGCAGAACGCCCCCTCGCCCATGCGCCCTCTCTTCCCGTTACCCCGACACTCCAATACCCGCATTTCCACTTTCTACTTTCCCTTTTCCACTGCGCCCGATAGGCGCCCCACTGCGCCAAGGGCGCTCCCTCCCCCCTTTTCCTCTCCTTCTTGTTACCGGGCTTAACCTCTTTACGGTAGATCCTCGCCAATATATATTTTTTCACCTTCTTTGAGGTAAGTTAGGTTTCAGGAAGGTTCATTTTCGTCCCTTACAGCTCGGCTCCATGAATCGACAAGGAGAGATTATGCGGATCGAGACCAAATGCGTGCATGCGGGTGGGGTTGCCGACACGACAGGGAAGGGGATCAACACGCCGATCTTTCCCTCCTCGGCCCACGAGTATCTGGATCTGGAGGATGTGGCCTACCCGAGGTATTTCAACACCGTCAACCAGCGGGCGCTGGTGGGCAAGCTCTGCGACCTGGAGGGAGCCGAGGACGGTCTGGTGTTTTCGTCGGGGATGGCGGCCGTGAGTTCGGTGCTCCTCGCCTTCCTGAAGTCGGGGGATCACGTCGTCCTGCAGGACGAACTGTACGGTGGCAGTTCCGCCTTCGTCGAGGCGTTTTTCGACCGGGTCGGGATCTCCTACACCTTTACCGCCACGGACCCTGCCTCCATCGAGGCCGCTATCAGGCCTGAGACGAAGGTCCTGTTCATCGAGACCCCCACCAATCCCCTTTTAAGCATCCTGGATGTCAGGGAAGTCGGTGAAATCGCCAAACGAAACAGCTGTCTTACGGTGATAGACAACACCTTTGCCACTCCCATCCTCCAGAATCCGATCAAAATGGGCATCGACGTCGTCGTTCACAGCGGAACCAAATATCTGGGGGGCCACAGCGATCTGTCCTGCGGAGCGGCCGTGACCACCTCCGACCTGGCGTCCCGGATCAGGAAGACCGCCGTCAACTTCGGGGGCAACCTCAATGCCCTGACCTGCTATCTTTTGGAGAGGAGTTTGAAGACACTGTCGGTGCGTGTCAGCCGGCAGACGGAAAACGCCCGGCGGCTGGCGGAATTTCTCAATGGCCACTCCATGGTCAGGAAGGTCTACTACCCCGGCCTGCCCGACCACCCCAATCACTCCCTCGCCAGTGAACAGATGAGGGGTTTCGGGGCCATGCTCTCCTTTGAGCTGGACGGCTCGGGGCTGTCGGCCGACAGTTTCATGAGGAAGCTGAAACTCATAACCCCCGCCGTCAGCCTGGGCGGCGTGGAGACGACCATCTGCGACCCGGCCAGGACATCCCACGCCAAGATCTCGGCCGAGGCGAGAGCGGCCCAGGGCATATCCGACGGCCTGCTTCGTCTGTCGGTGGGGATCGAGAGCGTGGATGATCTGATCGGTGATATCGATCAGGCTGCGGGAAATAGAGAATAGAGAATAGAGAATAGAGAATGGAAAATGGAGAATAAGAAATAGAGATTGGATATTGGAGATTTGATATTAGAAATTAGAGATTAAAACCTTATGGCGGGTTTTCTTTTCTATACCGGTTCGGCCGTGATCTTTCTCTGGGGTGTGGGGCATCTCATTCCCACCCCGGGTATCGTCAAGGGGTTCGGTCCCCTTTCGGAGGACAACCGCCGCATCATCACCATGGAGTGGATCGCCGAGGGGATGACCCTGTGTTTTATCGGGGTGCTGGTGTTCGTCTCGGTGATGACGACCGGACCCGGGAGTCGGGCTGCCCTCCTTGTCGGCCGTTCGTCCGCCGGCATGGTCGTGGCCATGGCGATCCTGTCCGCTTTCACCGGGGCACGCACCTCCATCCTTCCCATGCGCCTGTGCCCGGTGGTCAAGACCGTGGTCGCGGTCTCCTTCCTGGTCGCTACAATCCTGTAAGGAGGGAACAAAGAGAAAAGAGAATGGAAAATAGAGAATGGAGAATAGGGAATGGAAGGAGAGCCGGACGAAGACGAAGGGAAGAGCCAGACGAAGGAGTAAGACGAAGACGAAGTGAAGAGCGGAAAATAGAAAATGGAGAATAGAGAATGGAAAATGGAGAGTGGAAGGAGAGGCAGACGAACGCGAAATGGAGACCTGGCGAGGGGGCGAGGGGGCGAGAGAGCGGATGGGCGACAGGGCGACTGAACGAGGTTGCGACTATACGACAAGGCAAACGCGCCGATCCTTCGTTGAATCGGTTAGTCGGTAAGTCGTAAATTCGAGCGTACCAGCACTCAGTTCCCAGTTCCCAGTCCTGAGCTCTTAACCCCATGTTAAAATACAAGCTACGACCCCGGGAAGTTTCCAGGTTTTGTTCTTCCTTGCTACCCGCCAAACCCGCGGCCGGGAGGAGAGAACAGTTGGAACTTAACCCATGTCAGGGGATTCCTCCCCCTCAATGGCGGGTTCTGCGTTCTCCTGGGCCTGCTGCTCTTTCTTATCCAGTTTGCGCTGTCGCTTCTCTTCCTTCTTCTTTTTTTTCGCCATCTCTTTCTGCCGCTTTTCAAAGCCGTAATTAGTTCGTCTTGCCATTGAACCCTCCTGTGTATGACCTATATCTACTGACAAAAAGTAAATTCAGATTCCATTTGCCGATGTTCGCTGTTCCTCTTTCAGCTCCCCTGCCGGGAGTGTGCGAAGGATGCCGTCCTCGTGCCGCGGCTGCCGAATGATGAGCGCCTGCTTCCACCGCTGTGAGGATGTCTTTTCCTCCGGTTCTTTCCGTTCCCGTTGCCTTTTGCCCCCTGATCGTGGTCTCGTGATTGGAGGATATTCATGAACGGTGTCGGGATGTGCCATGGATGGTCGTCAGAAACCGGGACCTGTGTCCTGATCAGGCTCTGGATGTCTCTCAGGTAAGGACCCTCTTCGGAGTCGCAGAAGGAGATGGCGATCCCATCCGCCCCCGCCCTGGCCGTCCTGCCTATGCGGTGAACGTAGCTTTCCGGGATGTTTGGCAGGTCGTAGTTGATGACGTGGGTGATCCCGTCAACGTCGATGCCCCTGGCGGCAATGTCGGTGGCAACCAGGACACGGGTCCTGCCCCGGCGGAAGTTCTCGAGTGCCCGGGTGCGGCTGGTCTGAGACTTGTTGCCGTGGATCGCATCAGCCTGGACTTTGGCCTTCTCCAGGTTTCTGACCACCTTGTTGGCACCGTGTTTGGTCCGGGTGAAAACCAGCGCCTTTGACACCGTCGGGTCGTCCAGGATGTGGGCCAGGAGATCCCGTTTGTCCCGGCGGCTGACGAACATGACCCTCTGATCGATGCGCTCCACGGTGGTGGCCGAAGGGGTCACTTCCACTTTGACCGGTCGGGTGAGCATGCTGTCGGCGAGCCGAACGATCTCCGGCGGCATGGTGGCGGAGAAGAAAAGCGATTGCCTCCTCCGGGGCAGGGCGGAGATGATCTTGCGAACGTCGTTGATGAATCCCATGTCCAGCATCCTGTCCGCCTCGTCGAGGACCACGGTCCGGGCCTCGTCGAGGTGGAGCTCGCCGCGGCGCATGAGGTCCATCATCCGGCCGGGCGTGCCGAC
>JBFFDD010000075.1:0-11279 GCA_041559575.1 bacterium | reverse complement strand
TAGACAAGGAGGTTCGCGATGATCAAGGTCAGGACATTTGCCACTCCTCTGAAAGTATTCCATACTCACGAGGAACTTGAGCTCCTGGATGCCCAGGTCAACGAGTTTCTGGCCGGAAGCGAAATCGAAAAGGCCATCTCAGTCAGCGACGCCGTCACCACTGACGAGTCAGGCGCCGCCATAGGGTTGGTGAGGGTGGTTGCTTACAAAACGAAGAAAAAATAGTAGTTGAAAAGAAGCAATCCAACAGCAACGAATCGTGAATAGGTGAAAAACGGAATTCCGCATTTTGCTGGTCACCTTTCACTGTCCATTTAATTCTCGATCACTTATTCCCCGTTTTTCATCAGATGCTAGGGGTGCTATATGAAAGCGAAAACTTGGCTCATTGTAATCCTCCTGTTCCTGTGCGCTGTTATTCTCGTTCAGAACATGGAAGTGGTGTCTTTCAAGATATTCTTCTGGGATGTCAGCATGTCCAGGATCATCGCCTTCCCGCTCCTGGTGCTTTTCGGGTTTGTCCTCGGGTTTGCGGTGGCCAAGGCGGGGGGGAGGCGCAGATCGAAGGGCTGAACGAAGAGCTAAGAAACAAGAACAAAGTTGTCGGGATTTACAATCCCCGGAATTTCAAACTTATCTACTGATACTCCACCCCTGGCACTGCAGATCGGAAAACCTTATGGCCTCCTGGATTTCAGGGATTTCCAATCTCTTAATAACCTTATCCCCCCGTGGTCCATGATCCGGTCGATGTCTATTGTCTTGGATCTGAGATCAATGGCATCCCTGACAAGACGGATATCCTCCGGGTCTCCGTCATGAAGATACCCGAACTTCAGGAGGTTCCCCAACGGCAGGAGATCGGGGACGGTGTAGTAGTCACTTCCGGGAGGGCCGTCCCGCCCCAGGTAGATGCCGAGAAAGGGGCGGGGTTCCCCCAGGAGGATCTCGGCCGTATACAGGGGGTCGCACGACGGGAGATGGATGAGGTCGTAGTCGATCTCCTTCCCCCCTGCGTTAATACCGTAGGTCACGTCGAACGCCTCCAGCACCGGAGGGTTCTGGCCGCTGAGCAGATAGTCCAGGTAGAGACTCCAGCGAATGACCCGGTGCGACACCCGGTCCGGAAGGTCGGAGGACGGATATGCCTCGTTGGACCTTAAGGCGATGTCGAAGGACACTCGGCCGTCATCGGGGAGCGGCAGGTCCTTTCCCAGCAGGTAGGACCGGTGATGGTTGTGCTGGGCCAGGACAATGGCCAGGGGAAGCCGGCTCTCGTCGAGGGCCACATGGACGGCGACAAAATTATCCAATTCGTGCCAGTCTTCCCTGCTGAACCCGGTCAGGGTCAGAAGGGTATTGACGTACCATGGGAGTTTTGCGGGCAGGCCGCTGACGGCAAACAGCGCGTTGTATTTCAGAAAGGTCAGGTTCCTCCTCTCCCGGCCGCCGGCGCCATCCGGGAAGTCCACCGCCTCACGGTAAATCCTCCCGTAGAGAACCGGCCGACGAGCCTGGAGGGAGGGGCCATTTTCCTGTCCCATTTTTCGGTCCAGGCCGTCCTCCCTGTATCGGTCGAGTGAGAGGTCCAGGTAGGCCTGTCTGTTGTCCCGGTTTTTTCTCAAAAGCTCCCGGGTGACGTTTGGAGAAAGGACCTCTTTTGAAGGAAAGCGCTTCAGAGAGGTGTAGGGAAGGTAGTCCCGGTAAAGGTCGATGGGATATCTGCCCCCCGGCGGCAGGATCAGCCGGGGCCGGTATCGGTGGAGCAGTTGCCGGTCCTCATCGGAGATCGCAGCTCGGTCGTCATCGGGGCATCGATCCCTGTAATATTCAGCGAACCCGGGATAGTCGGCGAAGGTGTGGTAACTCTTCGCTGAACATCCACCGAGGACTGAAATAACGACCAGAAGGACAGCAGGAATAGGGATCCTGATAATCCTTCCCCTTTCTTCATTATCCCCCTCACCTCCGTCCTCTCCCGCCAGCAGCCTTCGCGTGAAGCTACGGCCTGCCAAGGGGGAGAGGAAGACTGAGGAAGGTTGATCATTTTTGGTGCTCGCGATGACCCCGATCTTAACTTAGTCTTCGTCTTACTCCTTCGTCACCCTCTTCTCCTCCCCTTTCCACTTTCCACTGTTTTCCTACCACCTCCACAGCGCCACGACCGCCAGGATGACCAGGCAGGCCGCTGTTCCGGTGAAGATGGCCCGGAAGAACCAGCGGGTGACCCGGTTTTTTACAGTAGTCTCCTCGGTAATCCGTCCCACCCGGCGAACTCTGTCGAGAACCTCTGGACCGTGGGGGGCGTCCCGGAAGCTGTCCGTCAGGTCCTGCCCCGCATGATGGCCTCCGGGATGGATACCGTGGCGCCAGAGGTCGCGTCCGGTCATCTCGAAGAGATTCCCCTTCACTGCAACCAGCGCCCTTCTTTTGCCCCTTCCGGTGAAAAGGGTCAGGTCGTCTCCGGTCATCTGGAAATCCTCACCCCTGTCGATCCTCTCCGAAAGGCTCCTGTACCGCCTGCTGGAGTATACCATGAGGTACCAGGTGACAAACACGGTGGCGACGAGAAGGAGAAGGACCGCCAGGATCTTCATGATCAGTAGAAACCCGAACCGGGATCTGAACAGGCCGGGGACGAACTGGGTCTTCATGGCTGCCAGGAACGGTCCGGCGACGACGATGACCGCGGCACCGTACCACATCTGGCGCAGGTAACCCCTGGGCGGGGTGGGGAATGCCCGTTGACGGAGGGCGTACGGAAGAAAGAGGTAGAGGAACAGCCCCACCCAGGCTACCCCGAAGAGAATGTGGATCAGATAGGCTGCCATGTGGGTCAGACGCTGGCCGGTGGTGATGAGCAGGTAAGGATCGATGGGAGGGTTGGCGCTCTGCATATTCCTCAGAAAAGTTTCCCCCGCCGGTGTGAGGGGGCCTCCACCGAAGGGGGAGATGTGGCAGTGGGAGCAGGATTGACCGGTGGCCTTGGCGAACGGGGGCATTGCCTCCCCGGTTCCGGGCCACAGAAAGAGCAGGGCAGCCAGGATGAGAGATATACCTCCTGTTCTCAGAGAAAGGATTATCATTCCCTTTGCTGTCATGACGGCCGGTGCCTCCTTTCCGTATCTCAGGTACCTGATGGTCGGGGCAAAGCTGGAGCCGACAGGGGAAGGCCGCCAAGGTAGAAGATACCGGATGGAGAAACATCCAATCCGCAGGCGGCAACCTTTACTCCGGCCTCAATCCCCTTCTCGAAGGTTTGCGCATAGAGGGGATCAATGTCCCCGGCGGGACCAAAAAAGTTGCAATCCGACCGCTGGACAATATAGAGCATACAACTCGAGATGCCCCTGTCCAGAGCGGATGTCAGGGTCACGAGGTGTTTCCTTCCCCGGAGGGTGACCGCGTCAGGGAACAAGGCCCCATCTCCCACCCGAAGGGTGACGTTTTTGACCTCAGCCAGACACCGCTCCGATCCCCTGGACAACAGCATGTCGAATCGGGAATCGCCGTAGGTGTACTCTCTTTTTTCGACCTTGAACCCGTTCAGGGATTCAATGCCCGTCAGGCCACCGTCGACAATCCTGGCACCGAGTTCGTTGGCCAGAAAGGTGTTGACACCCACCCAGGTGCCGTCGGACCCGACCATCTCCAGGGTGTATTTCGTCTTTCTGTCCGGTTTTTCCTGGTAGGACAGCATCACCGGCGAACCCGGGTCCGAGCAGGTCTTCATGCTTCCTGAGTTGGGGGTGAAGGCGGTGATGACGGTTCCATCGTCGAGACGGACGTCGGCCAGGAACCGCTTGTAGCGTTTAAGGAGAACACCTGAATGAAGATCGTCGAATGTGTGGATCCTAATCATGAAAAATCCCTGCCTTCTCCAGGCAAACGGAACGGGGATGCTATAATTCAAGAAAAAGGTTTCTGCAGTACCAGATTACCTCAACTATGATTCTAATAGAAATCTCATTGATAATTATACCTTTACGGAAATATATCGAAAGTTTTTTGGATTTTGGATTTTGGACTTTGGACTGACAAGGAGGCCCGCATGAAACTCAAAGGCAAAAGGGTGGCCATTTTCGTGGAGAACCTCTACCAGGAGCACGAATTCTGGTACCCTTACTACCGGATGAAGGAGGAAGGGGCGGAAGTTATCGTGGTCGGCCCCCGGAAAGCGACCTATACCTCAAAGCACGGGTACCCCGTGGAATCGGACACGCCGGCTGAGGCCATTGACGCAGCCGGCCTCGACGCGGTCATCATCCCAGGGGGTTATGCCCCTGATCAGATGCGCCGGCACCGATCCATGGTGTGTTTCGTCCACGACATGGTCAAGGGAGGTAAGGTGGTGGCGGCCATCTGTCACGCGGGATGGATGCTGGCCTCGGCTGAGGCCCTTGAGGGGCGAACGGTGACAGGTTTTTACGCCATTAAGGACGACCTCGTCAACGCCGGCGCCACCTACGTGGATGAGGAGGTCGTCCGGGACGGCAACCTGATCACCTCCCGTAAGCCTGATGACCTGCCGGCCTTCTGCCGCACGATCATCGAGGCTTTATCCGAAGGGTAAAAATAGTCCAACGGGAAGAGGTTTAACCACAGAGGTTACAGAGGGGATTCAGGGTGAAGTTCTTAGTTTCCAGGTTCTTGGGACGATACACTTCTTGCTTCTGCTCTTAAAAGTTGAAACTTCAAACTAAAGACTAAAACCCTATGTCCTTCGAGAAATTCCAATACATAATCAGCAGGCTGATCGGCACCGAAAGGGGCCGGCCCGGGCTCTCGGGGCTCCCCATTGGAGATCAGATGGACCCAGCCGGTGACGGGTCAACTTTCACGGTCCGGAATCTGAACGCCGCCTTTCTCCTTGTCCTTTCCGGTCCCGCCCACTCTCAATATCTGGAGGCCTTCGATCTTGTCAATGACGCTTTGAACCATCCTGAGCACACCGGGCTGGCCGAATTTCTGCAGGAAGGACTGTTCCTGGTCGAAGAGGAGATCCGCAAACGGATCCTGGAGGACAGGTCTTTTGCGGATGACCTGGATTCCCTGGTCATCTGGCTGATTGAAAACGACAACCCGCCGGTTTGGGAGGCGATGACCAGGTTCCACCGCCTCTGGTTCCCGGAGGGAGCTGACCTTCGTGCCGATAGGGAGAAGGAGGTCCGGGAGTTAAGAAGAAGGCGGACGGTCAGCGTCACAACCCTCAATGCCGAGCCGTTGTCCTCGATTTACCAGCAGGTTCTGTTCACGGCAAACGCTCTGCTCACCGTGCCCCTGGAAGGGGTAGACCTCGACAGCCTGCCCCTCCCCGATACGATTCGTGAGTCCCTGAGGGAGGTTCAGGGGCAGGATCAGCGATTCTGGTACGACCACCCTATCCCCATCGGCGTTGAGTACAGGCGGAACGAGGCCGTTTACGGTTTGCGGTCCCTTGAGGAGGCGATGCGGTTCGAGGTCCGCAGGGGGAACATGCCCTCCGGGGAACGCCTTACCTGCCTGGTGTCCGTGTCCACCACCCATGAAGGGCTCAAGGCCATCTCCAGGCAATACCTGGAACTCGAGTTGGGCCGGGGAGGAAAATTTCGTCATCTGGATGTCCATGTGGTCACCGAGGAGGATACCCGAGAGCTCCTTGAGAAGGTCCTGGTCCCCGCTGCCCGGCAATATCTGGGGAAACGGAAAACGGAAGCCCTGGAAGAGGTCTTCGGGGTGGATGGGAATTACGGCCGTCACTACACATTCCTCAAGGCTGCCGGAGCACTGTGGCATGTGCTGATTGCGGATGATGTCCGGGCCACTTTCAAGATCGACCTGGACCAGGTTTTTCCTCAGGAGGAGTTGGTCGCCGAGACGGGCAGGTCGGCCTTCGAACATCTCAGGACACCCCTTTGGGGCGCTAAGGGTTTGGATTGGAATGGAAATCCGGTGGAACTGGGCATGATCGCCGGCGCCCTGGTCAACGAGGCGGATATCGGGAAGGGCCTGTTCACCCCGGACGTTCCGTGGCCAACGACCTCCACTTCCACTATTCTCTCCCCTGACCAGTGGGTCTTTCTCAGTCCCCTTCCTCAGGCTCTCTCCACCGAGGCGGAGATGATGACCCGTTATGGTGCAGACGGCCTGGATGGAAAGGCCCATTGTCTCCAACGGGTCCATGTAACCGGCGGGACGACGGGGATCCTGATCGAAAGCCTGAGGCGCCATCGTCCGTTTACCCCATCCTTCGTGGCCCGGGCAGAGGATCAGGCTTACCTGATGTCGGCCCAGTACGCTGAGGAAGGGGCCAGTCTGAGATACGCGCACGGAAGCGGTCTGATCATGAGGCACGACAAGGAATCCTTCGCCGGAGAGGCTGTCGAGGCAGCGCGAATAGGCAAGATGGTGGGGAATCTGGAGAGGATCCTCGTATTCACGTCCTATGCACGTTCCCTCCCCTGGGGGATCGACCGCATCAAGGAACTTCTGGATCCGTTCACAGGTTGTTTCATCTCCCGCGTCCCGTTAACGGTCACATTTCTCAGGATGGCGCTTCAGGCCGCGTCCCTTTTCGCCTCCAGGGGCCCGGCGGATAACAGGGATGCCGAGACACTGCTTAAGGTCTCCAGAAAGCGGCTGAAGGATCTGGCCAACCGAATCTCCTACGATCCCTACCCCCTTTCGTCCCAATACTGGTCCGAAAGGGAAGGGTGGAACACCTACTACGATATCCTCGATGAGTTGGAGGAGGCGCTGATACAGGGGGATCAGTATGCCCTGGATCTTCGCCGGAGGGCCCGAAAAATAGTGGAGGGCTGGAAGTTAAGGTTGGCGTAGGTCGAGGGTGTGTGGGGATTGAGGCCAGGTGTCGGGGTAGCGGAGGAAAAGCGTTTCACGTGGAGGACATCAGGACGCAAACTACACCCGCGGATGGATCGGTGCATAGTGGGTCAGAACCCGGAGACCAGAGGAGGAAGGGGGGGCCAGCGTTAAGATGAAACTCCCAAGGGGTGAAATGAGGCTTCCGTTTCAGGCGAAGGTCTTGTGGTATTCTGATTCTTTAAAGATCGGGGAAGCCTGGTTGGAGGATCCGAATGGATAAGTCCCATTACGTGTGTTTGGTATGCGGTTACAACATGGTGGGCTACTACCCCGAAAGATGCCCCTTCTGCGGCGCTGTCCGGAAAAACTTTATCACAGCCGGGGAGTGCTCAGACCGATACAGGATCATCGAGGCGCCCGTAACCGACCAGGTCACACGCCTTAACTCTCACCCTTCCCTGGGTCTCGAGCACGCCGCCTACCGCATCGAAACCGGGGCTAAAAAGGTCATGGTGGACTGTCCGTCCTCCTTCGACCCAAACCTGGCCCCCGTCGACACCATAACCTTCACCCATCACCACTTCCTGGGCGCGTCGAACCTTTACCGGAGTCATGTGAAAGCAGAGGTGAGTATCCACCGGCGCGATTCGGAAAACGTCCTGACCCGAGGCTTTATTTTCGACAGAGTCTTCGACCGGGCCTTCGACGCAGACGGTCTCGAGGCCTACCCCATCGACGGCCACACGGCCGGTTTCACCTTCTATCTCTACGGTGAGGTCCTGTTCGTCTGCGACTACGTCTTCGTAAGGGGCGATCAGGTCCGCAGGTTCAACCCCTTCGGACCGCGTGAGGACACCTTAAGGGGGGCCCTGAGGATGAGGGAGATCCTTGTTGGCAGGGAGATCGGTCAGGTCTGCGGCTACAATTACGTGATGGATTACGAGCCCTGGTTGAGGGGAGTGGAAAGGCTCCTGGGTTGAGCAGGATGGCGGTAGGGGTCTTTGGGTTTGATAATGAAACAAGGAAAAGCCCCGGCAGGTTTCATCCTGGCCGGGGCCTCGGTCCGATGTTTTTTCGGCCGGTTCAGCTAGCCCTTGTGGCACTCGTTACACTTCGTGGGTCCCTTGCCCTGCTCCTTGTGGCATCCCTTGCACAGGATGTGAAAGGGGTTTTCCTTCTGGCTGGCGACACCCGGGTTGGGGATGTTCTCGTCCTTGCCGTGGCACTCGAAGCAGCTCCTCTTCTCTTCCTTGCCCTCGTCCTTGTGGTGGCATACGGTGCAGTCATTATCCTTGGCGTGAGCCTCGTGGGGGAAGATCACCGGCGGCTTCTTGTCCTGAGCCTTGTCGATGGTGATCGTCTCCGGCATTCCCGCGTGACCGACGGCTATGGTTGCCACAAAGCCGACAGTGATCATCAGGGTAGCCAGAAGAATCAGCGATTTTCTGCTCATCTGAAATCCTCCTTACGTCTTTATGTGAATAGGTCCACAGCCTAAAACCAACAGGAGTTGCGAGAATAGCAAAACAGGTAAATACAGGCAAGATAATTCACATTTTTGTGAATTCTTACCCAAGCAGGCTGCTCGTGGAACCCTGATTTTGTATATGTAAATACGACCAGAATGACTGAAGAGGTACAGAGCGACGGGATCAGGAGTGACGATGAATGTAGTGAAAAGGGGCCTTCCGCGAGGGGGCGAAAAGCTGACGCGGAGACACGGGGGCGCGGGAAAAGGGAGATAGGGCGAGGGGGCGATTGGGCGCATGGGCGACGAGGATAAACATCGTCCAGGGCCCAGGCTGTAAAACGGATTTCCCGCATCATAAATCACCAGCCGCGAATCACGGATGCTATATTTTGGACTTTAGGTTTTGGATCTGATCCCATACTTCGTCTTCGTCTTACTCCTTCGTCTGTTTTCCTACCTCCCCCACCGATTCAGGTTCCAGTCGTAGAACAGGTACTCGAAGGTGAGGCGGTTTCCCCTGTCCCTCATGTAATCTTTGATCTCAAGGTCCGTTTGGTAGCGGCAGATAAAATCGATGATGCCGGATCGGCCGCCGAAGTCTGACTCGTACCATCTGAAGATCTCGGACAGGAGGATTCGTTCCTCCTCGGGAAGCACCAGAACCTCGGAGGAGTTCACAAAGGCCTGTGCGGCCTCGTCAAGCTGCTCGT
Source organism: bacterium (assembly GCA_041559575.1). Taxonomy (GTDB): domain Bacteria; phylum BMS3Abin14; class BMS3Abin14; order BMS3Abin14; family BMS3Abin14. The sequence continues at coordinate 2,294 of JBFFDD010000075.1, read as the reverse complement.
CGATCTTCGCTGGATCGTAATATTCTATAGGCGCGCAGGATCGGGATCCGCATACCAGGGCGAAGTGGACCCGGGGGTCGGGATCCTGGATCATCCACCGCTTTCTGCGGTCCCATGGGTAAAACGGACCGAAGGGATAAAAGGGGCCGCGCCGGTTGCCCCGAAGGATGCCGTGCTCCATGTCATTGAGGGAGAACCTTCGGCCTCCGATAACATAATAGATCCTGTGGAAAAAGCCGGGGTGAGTGAGGACCGATCTTTGAACCCCCACCGAAAGGATGGCATCCACAACCAGGGTGTTGTAAAGGTTCACCCAGAAAGCCAGCCTTTCCTCCCGTTGGATCAGGTTTTCAGGGTTAAATTCCCTGAGGCCATTTGTCAGGATCCGGTAGTCCCGGAAACGGTCCGAGCCCTTCAGGGCTTCGTAATCCACAAGGCCGCGTTCGGTGTCGTAAAACGAGTCCCTCATGGACCGGATGCCCCTCATCAACTCAGCGGCCAGTTCTTCCGGCGGACAGGAGGGTTCCTCCCTGCCGGAGTTCAAAACTCTCCCGGGAGTGACAAGGCTGCGAACCGCCTTGCCAAACCTCCGTTGAGGGCGATCCTTTCTGTAGAACTCCTCCACCAGATCGATAAACAGGGCTGCGGTCCAGCTGAAGTTGTCCGAACCATAACCCTTGCCCGTGAAGGAATCGAAATATTCGTAAAAACCAAAGCGTATGGGCAGTTGAAGAAGGTCGCGGCGCAGAGAGTCAGCCTTTAGGGTGTACCCGTAGCGCTGGAGACCGCTGGTCAGCATCCAGTTGATATTGATCCACACCGGGCCCCTCCAGTAGTTTGCCCGATCGAAATCCTCCTTCTGGGTGTCGTAATTGGGGATGGTGTAACAGTTGCCCTGGTGCAGAGAGCAGAAGGAAACGGAGTCCAGCCTGCCATACAGGATGTCCGCCTGCTCACGGGTTGCCGCTCCGGCAAAGAGGGGCATAAAACTCGAGGAGGTTTCAGCGTAAACCAGATGCCCGGAGGCAAGATCATAGGGATAGAACATCCGGTTGTCGGAACACCAGAGTTTTGACCGGATCCCTTCAGCTGTGCTCTTCTCCCACGACAGAGGGATGCGCGGTGAGTCGCCGATGATGCCGGCGATCCGCGCCAGGGACTGGTTGGATCGGCAGAGTATGGAGTTGAAGAGAGGGTCCTGAATGAGAAAGGGGCATTCCGCGCGTATGGCTGCCTCGTCGTATCCCCTGGTCCGGAACAGATCCACCAGGAAGACGTAACGATCGTAGTCATCGTCCGATGGCCTCATCCCGGCCGACACATGTTCCAGGTCCCGGCGGGTGTAGGAAGGCAGGGCGTCCCGGTCGACAGGCATGGCCCTGAGGGCTTCGTCCCAGGCGGGGGAGTTGTCTATCCCCGATTCCCAGGGATGCCTGATATAGATAAGACCCTCCCCCGACGGGTCCCTTTCCCGGTAGAAGTATTGATGGAGGGCTAAAATTTTTGGATAGATCCGTCTGAGGAAGGTCAGGGCTTCTTTTTTGTGACGGGCATGGTCAAAGATGTGCTCAGCGGCGATGGCATGAACCGGGGGCATGGTTATCCCGGAGGTGATCCTGTCCGGGGGGCAGTATGGGGATCGTTCCGTCTGCCAGAAATCGGGTTCAGGAAAATAGTGTCCGAGGGTTTCGGGGTTGAAGATGATCTGGGGAAGCATGCCGTTGGCCCATTGGGCCGCGAAGAGGCTGTCAAGTTCAGCCATGGCTCCCCGGGTGTCGTAGTGGGATTTCCCGATGGCGATGAATCCCGAATCCCAGTTCCACTGGTGGGGGTAGAGACTCGGGGAAGGTTTGGTGTATGAACCGGCCCGGTTGTCCCGAAGGATCCCTTTGGCCCTTTCGATGTATTTATCGAAGATACGGGACATTGGCTTTTTAAAGGGGTCAGAAGTCAGAATTCAGTGGTCAGTAGGAAAAATCTAAACTGACAATAAAGGCTTTCTACTTAGCGACTTATCGACTTGCTGATTCAACGAAAGATCGGCCTGTTCGCTTGGTCGCCAGGTCGTACCGTTGCTCAGTCGTTTTTCCTCTGTGATCTCTGTGGTTAAATATTTTCCTCTTCATCTATCCACCAATGCGAACAGGTTATTCAGGCTCTCGGCCAGGGTCGGATGGGCGAAGATCATGTTCCTCATGTCCTGGTAGGTCAAGCCGCCCACCATGGCCATCTGAACGACCGCCATGAGTTCTCCCCCTTCCATCCCCAGGGCGGCAAAGCCCAGTATCCTGCCC
>JBFFDD010000074.1:0-11331 GCA_041559575.1 bacterium | reverse complement strand
CCAGGTTCAGGGCCTTTGGCTCGTTCAAGGCAGGGACCCGAAGTCTCCAATATCGAACGTCAAACAACAAACTTGTTGCTGTTTACCCATCACCCTTGAATAAAAATAAAACTCCCGCCCAAGGGACGGGAGCATAAGCCCGCGGTACCACCCCGGTTGCCCGGCTGCGGCAGCCGGACCCCTCTGGCGCTGTAACGGGCGCACCCGGTTGCGCCTTCATCCCTCGACAGTCAAGGAATTACGGCGGAACGGCTCCGGGATGATCTTCCCTTCCCGCCAGGATTCCGGGCTCACACTGTCCCCGGATCGCTGAGACCCCGTAAAGGAGGTACTGTTCCCTTCTCGGCCTTTTTCTGGTTGACTGAGCCGGTAGCATATGTTTTGCCGTCATTTCTGTCAAGGATAGAGACTCTGGATGCTGTTATTTTTACGTGAGTCCAGAGTCAGTACCAAGTACTGAGAACTAAGTGCTAAGAACTGAGAATTCAGGGCATGTTGCCGAGTACTTCCATTTAAACCGACTCGATTTCCGATAACCCGTTTGCCTTGCCATTCTTTCGTGTTAATGTAAATGTTCCCCTGTGAACACCGCATTCGAGGATACGGAGGGTGGAATTGGCAAAGACCGGTAAAAAGGGCAAACCGTTCGAGGATAGGCTTGCCGAACTGGAGGCTATTGTGTCGAAACTCGAGGAGGGGGATGTGAGCCTTGAGGATTCCCTTGAGCTTTTCCAGAGGGGAACCGAACAGATAAAGGATCTTGCCCGCATGCTCGACGAGGCCGAACGCCGGGTAGAGGTCCTGACCAGAGACATGTCCGGTTCCCTGAAGACCGAACCCCTGGAGGAAGGCACAGACCAGGAATGAAGGATGTTCTTCAGGATCTGAGGGCCCAGGTTGATAAAGCCCTTGAGGAGATCATGCCTCCCGAGGGAACCCATCCGGGACGGCTCACTTCTGCCATGCGCTACAGTCTCTTTGCCGGCGGGAAGAGGATCCGACCGATCCTGGCCCTGTCGGCGGCTCAGGCGTGCGGGGGCGGGGTCGGGGATGCCATGTTCGCCGCCTGCGCCGCGGAACTTGTCCACACCTATTCCCTTATCCACGATGATCTTCCCGCCATGGATGACGATGATTTTCGCCGCGGCCGACCAACCTGCCACCGTGCCTTCGATGAGGGGACCGCCATCCTTGCCGGGGATGCCCTTCTCACCATGGCCTTTGAGCTCCTTTCGGTGGGGAAGGACGGTCCGTCCCTGACGGCCGAAACCCGGAATCGGATGGTCTTCGAGCTTTCCCGGGCTGCCGGGTGGAAAGGGATGGTGGGCGGACAGCAGATCGACATGGACAGCGAGGGGCAGAGCCCGAGCCAACCGGTCCTGGAATATATCCACACCCACAAGACAGGGGCTATGATCCGCTGTTCCGTTGTTCTGGGGGGGCTGGCGGTTTCCGCTGACCCCGGTGAGTTGAAGGCCCTGGAGCGTTATGGGGAAAAGCTGGGGCTGGCCTTCCAGGTGGTGGATGACATCCTCGATGTGACGGCGACAACAGACGAGATGGGAAAGGACCAGGGGAGCGACGCTGCCAGGGGCAAGATGACCTACACGGCTCTGTTCGGATTAGAAGAGGCGCGGGTGAGGGCCGAGGAGCTTGTCCAGGACGCCAAGGACTCCCTGCAGGGCCTCAGGCAGCCCGACGTCCTGTCCCGGATCGCCGATTACGTCCTTCTCAGGAGGTTGTGACGTTTTGAGAAAGCCCAGGGTGGATCGACCGCCTATTCTACCGGACATCAGCGGCCCGTCGGACCTCTGGAGTCTGAAGGTGGAGGAACTGGAACAGCTCGCTGGAGAGATCCGGAAAACCATCCTCGATGTCGTGTCGCGCAACGGGGGGCACCTGGCATCGAACCTTGGAGTGGTCGAACTCACTATCGCTCTCCATTATGTCTTCCGGGCGCCCACCGACAGGATCATCTGGGATGTGGGCCATCAGGCCTACACCCACAAGCTCCTCACCGGCCGCAGGGACCGGTTTCACACCCTGCGGCAGAAGGACGGGATAAGCGGCTTTCCGAAGAGGAAGGAGAGCCCCTACGACAACTTTGATGTCGGGCACAGCGGTACATCCATCTCCGCTGCCCTCGGGATCGCTGAAGCCCTGAAGCAGAGAGGTGAGGAGGGCAAAGTCGTCCCCGTGATCGGCGACGGAAGCATGACGGCCGGTCTGGCCCTGGAAGGACTCAATCAGGCAGGGGAACTCGGTGATCGCCTGGTGGTAGTCCTTAACGACAATGAGATGTCCATTTCCCCCAACGTGGGGGCGATGTCGTCCTATCTGTCCAGGACCCTCACGGGCCATTTCGTCAACAAGGTCAAAAAGGAGACGGAAAATTTCCTCAAGAGCATCCCCAGGGTTGGAGAGCCCTTCCTGCAGATCGCCAAAAAGGCGGAGGAGTCCTTCAAGACCCTCGTCTATCCTGGGATGGTCTTCGAGGAGTTGGGGTACGAGTACATAGGCCCCATCAAGGGCCACCGGCTCGACCGGCTGATAACGGCGTTGAGCAATGCCAGGCGTCTTGAGGGTCCGGTCCTCGTTCACGTAGGGACCGAGAAGGGCAGAGGCTATGCCCCCGCAGAAAAGGATCCAACCTCTTTCCACGGAGTGGGGCCCTTCGACCTTGACACAGGTGCCATCATTGAAAAGGAGGGTCCGCCGTCTTACACCAGCGTATTTTCCCAGGCGTTGGTCGAGGCGGCGGAGCAGGATGACAGGATCGTCGCGGTGACCGCTGCCATGCCTGAGGGGACCGGCCTGGACCTCTTTGCCCGGGAATATCCCACCCGGTTTTTCGATGTGGGCATTGCTGAACAGCATGCGGTGACCTTCGCCGCTGGAATGGCCACGGAGGGTTTTCGGCCCGTGGTTGCCATCTACAGCACCTTCCTTCAGCGGTCCTATGATCAGATCGTGCACGACGTCTGCCTGCAGAACCTCCCGGTCATCTTCGCCATGGACAGGGGCGGGCTGGTAGGTGAGGATGGGCCGACCCATCACGGCACCTTCGATTATTCCTATCTCCGCCACATTCCCAACATGATCCTAATGGTCCCCAGGGATGAATGGGCGCTCAGGGACGCATTGGTCACGTCCACCCACCTCGATGGTCCGAGCGCCTTCCGCTATCCCAGGGGGGTGGGTCTCGGCACCGAACCCCGGGATCTGGAGGTCTGGCAAGCCGGGAAGGGTGAACTGCTCAGGGAGGGGGACAGGATCGCTGTTGCCGCTGTGGGGATCGGGGTCAATTTCGCCCTTCAGGCTGCCCAATCCCTCGCGGATGAAGGCGTGGAAGTGGCCGTTATCGATGCGCGGTTCGTCAAACCGCTGGACACGGAGCTCATCTTTCATTGGGGACGCCGATGTGGACTGTTGTTGACCGTCGAGGAAAACGTTCTCATGGGCGGTTTTGGATCGGCGGTCCTGGAGGCGGCAGCCGAGGCCGGTGAGAGGTTTCCGGTTCACCGCCTGGGCCTGCCGGATGCCTTCATTGAGCAGGGATCCCAGGCGGAGCTGAGGGCCGAATTGGGCATCGACGCAGAAGGGATCCACCGGAAAATCATGGAGATCCTCCGGGATGTCGGATCGTGAACGGGTGGATGTCCTGCTTGTGTCCAGGGGCCTTGCCCGGAGCAGGCAGAATGCGCAGGCGCTGATCCTGGCGGGTAAGGTCTACAGCCGGGACGCCAGGATCGAAAAGGCGGGACATCGCATACCTCTTGATGCTCCGCTGGCAGTACGCGGTGAGCTGCCCTACGTGGGCCGGGGAGGACTGAAACTGGAAGCCGCCCTGGACCGTTTCGGCGTAGATCCCGGCAAGAAGAGATGCCTGGACGTGGGGGCCTCCACGGGGGGATTTACCGACTGCCTCCTGCAGAGGGGCGCGGACACCGTCCACGCGGTGGATGTCGGCTATGGACAACTTGCCTGGAAACTGCGCAGCGATCCCAGGGTTGAGGTTCACGACAGGACCAATTTCAGGACGATTTCCCGGAAGGAGCTTCCCGGAGAGTTCGATCTGGCGGTGGTGGATGTCTCCTTTATATCCCTGCGTCACATTCTCCCCAATCTGAGTTCTTTCGTCAGGCGGGGAGGCGAGGCGGTCCTGCTGGTGAAACCCCAGTTCGAGGCCGGAAGGGGAAAGGTGGGCAAGGGAGGGATCGTAAGGGACGAGGGTGTGAGACAGGAAGCCCTGGAGTCGGTCCTCACGGAGTCCGTGAATCAGGGCTTCGCCGTCCGGGGATCCATGGAATGTCCGGTGAGGGGAGCTGACGGCAACGTGGAGTATCTGGTGTACCTGGTGAAAACGGACACGGGGACACGGGGAAGGGAGGATGGGGAGACAGGGCGATAAGACGAGGTCCCGTATGATTGCTAAAGATTTTTCGTTTTTTTTAAGAATACTGAATCCTGAATACTGACTGCTTTTTGAATCACCGAACCTGAAACGTGGAACTTGAAACCTGAAACCCGGTGCAAGACTATGGAAAAAACGATCCGAAACATTGGGGTGATCACCAAAACCACCAGCCCGCACGCCCGGGAGGTCATGGACAAGCTCATACCCTATCTTCTGGGTAAGGGACTGTCGGTATCCGTTCAGGAGGAGTACGCCGGGCTTTACAAGGGGGATGCCAGGGTCATGCCCCATGAGGAGATCCCGGAGAAGGCGGACATTATCCTGGTCCTGGGGGGGGACGGCACACTCCTTTCGGTGGCCCGTTTGGTGGAGAAAATGGACATCCCGTTGCTGGGGGTCAACCTCGGATCTCTCGGATTCCTCACCGAACTGGGTATGTCAGAGCTTTTTCCCGCCCTGGAGAATGTCCTGGAGGGCCGATACCGTATTGAGGACCGGGTGAGGTTGGACGTTGAGCTCTTCCGTGGAGGAGAGAGGATCGAGGAATACCGGGTCTTTAACGACGTGGTCATCAACAAAGGGGCCCTCGCCAGGATCATCGACCTTCGAATGCTTGTCAACGGTCAGGAAGTGACCATCTACAAGGCCGACGGACTGATCGTCAGCACACCCACCGGTTCGACGGCATACTCCCTGGCAGCGGGCGGCCCCATTGTGGTTCCGACCATGGATATCATCCTGATCTCTCCCATCTGTCCGCACACGATGACCAACAGGCCCCTTGTCGTGCCGGGGAACTCTGAGGTGGAACTTCAGCTGGTGAGCGATTCCGGCAAGGTCTATCTGACCCTGGACGGACAGGAGGGGACCCAGCTTTCGGTCAATGACAGGATCCACATCCAGGAGTCGTCCAGCCGGGTCAAGCTGATCAGGACAGGGTCCAGGAGTTTCTTCGACGTCCTGAGCACCAAACTGCACTGGGGAAAGAGATAGTTTGCAGTTTTAAGTTTCCAGTTTTCAGTTTAGGTCTTACAATGACTGCGGAACACCGCGGCCAGGTGTTGGGAAACCAGTGCAATTCCGGGGCCGCTAACAGGCCGATGACCTTCTCATAATACCTGGAACAAAAAGACGAAGAAAGAAGGAACCGGTACGTAGGAAAATTTTAGCCTGAATTCTTAATCCTGATTACTGAATCCCTATGTTAAATCATCTAAACATACGAGGGTTCGCCCTCATCGATCAGCTGTCTCTGTCCTTTCACCGTGGAATGACCGTTCTGACCGGTGAGACGGGTGCGGGAAAATCGATCATCGTCGATGCCCTGCAGGTCATATTAGGCGAGAAGGTCGACCCGGCCATGATCAGGACCGGTGAGGACATGACCAGGGTCGAGGCCTCCTTCCTCCCGCCGGACGGCCTGCTCGAGCCTGATTCGGATAACGGCGAGGTCATTATCAGCCGGGAGGCCCCTCGGGAGGGGAGGGGCAGGATCCTCATTGACGGTTCCCTGACCCCTCTGGCCCGTCTGAGAACCCTCGGTGAAGGGCTTGTGGATCTTCACGGACAGCACGAGCACCAGTCTCTCCTCAAGGCGTCTGCCCACCTGGCGGCCCTGGACTCCTTTGCGGGTACGGAGGATACCAGGCTCAGGCATGAGGGCCTTTTCAGGGAGAGGGAAGAGGTGATCAGAAGGATCGGGGCGATGGAGGACGGGGCCAGGGAAAGGGCAGCCCGTAAGGACTACCTCCGGTTCGTGGTGCGCGAACTGGAGGCTGCGGGCCTTTCGGAAGGTGAGGAGGATGAATTGAGGGAGGAGGAGGTGATCCTCTCCTCGGCCGAGAGGCTGATGGCCACCGCCGGCGAGGTCCTCGAATCCCTTTACCAGTCGGATAGTTCTCTGGCGGACGGCGTCGGAAGAGCCGCATCGGCCCTGCGGGCCCTCGTGGATGTGGACGGGCGCCTTCTTGAGCCTGCGGACATGCTGGACTCGTCCCTGGTCCAGTTGGAGGAGGCCGCCCATTTCCTGAGGGATTACGGGGGTAAGGTCCAGGCTGATCCGGCCCGCCTGGCGGTGGTCTCCGACAGGCTCGCCCTCATAGCCGATCTGAAGAAGAAGTACGGTCCCGGGTTGGGGGATGTCCTTGCCTTCCTCGATAGCTCCCGGGAGGAATTGGACGGTCTGGATACGGCCGAGGATGATGCGGAGTCCCTGCGCGTTCTCGAGGAACAGATGACCGGGTCGCTGGACAAGATGGCCAGTGAGCTGCGGGAGGGAAGAAGATCCGCATCGGCGAGTTTCGAGGATGGTGTCCAGTCGGAGCTGGCTGATCTGGCTATGGAGAGGGTGAGGTTCTCGGTTCAATTCGTTGAGGCGGAACACGGACCCAGCGGCCGGGACAATGTCGAGTTTCTCATCTCTCCCAACCCGGGAGAGCCTCTCATGCCGTTGAGGAAGATCGCCTCAGGAGGTGAGCTTTCCCGTGTGATGCTGGCCGTCAAGAAGATCCTGGCCGGCGCGGATGCTGTTCCCACCCTGATTTTCGATGAGATCGACTCGGGGATCGGGGGGCGGGTGGCCGGAGTGCTGGGCCGGAAACTAAAGGAGATATCAGGCCATCACCAGGTTCTGTGCATCACCCACCTTGCGCCTGTGGCGGCTTTTGCCGACCATCACATCATCGTCCGCAAGAGGCAGGAAAAGGGGCGAACGGTCGTTGGCGTGAGTTACCTGAACCCTGAGGAGCGGGTCGAGGAACTGGCAAGGATGATGGGGGGAATGGAAGTGACGCCCAGTATCCTGAAATCGGCCCGTGAACTGCTGGAGGAGACTGTTGGCTAAAACCGGACCGAACATCAGAAAGGCGCGCATCGCGGATGTTCCCGACATCCACAGGCTGGTCAACCAGTTCGCATCCCAGGGGGAGATGCTGGGCCGTTCACGGAGCGAACTCTACGAAGGGATCAGGGATTTCTTCGTGGTGGAGATCGAGGACAGGATCGTCGGCTGTTCAGCTCTCCACGTCAACTGGGAGGACCTCGCTGAGATCCGCTCCCTGGCCGTCGATACCGGCAGCCAGGGGCTGGGTTTGGGAAGGATCCTGGTTGAGGCCTGTGTCGAGGAGGCCAGGGAACTGGGAATTGTGAGGGTCTACGCGCTGACCTATCGGCCCGGTTTCTTCGAAGGGCTCGGATTCGAAAGGACCGCCAAGGAGAGCCTGCCCCACAAGGTCTGGGCCGACTGCCTCAAATGCCCCCAATTCCCCAACTGTGATGAGGAAGCCGTGGCAATGGAGGTGCTGTAGATGGCCCCTGAACTTAAGGATCTGGTGGCGAGATTGGAGGGCACGGCCCTTCGCCAGGGGGCCGATTCGGCTGAGGCTTTGGCCAGGTCGTCCCGAAACCTTCTCGTAGAGGTCAAGGAGGGCCGGGTTGAGGGGGTAAGAAGGACATCGGAGGTCTCAGCCGCCCTGCGGGTCATCGTCGGCGGTCGCCCGGGATTCGCCTATGCCACCGATCCCGGCCGGCATGGTGTCGATGACATAGTGGCTGACGCCATCGCCGGGTCGAGACTCCTCTCACCGTCCGGGGAAAACCGGTTCTCCTCCGCCAGCGAACCCGGCAGCGCTGAGGAAATCCTCGATATGACAGGGATCGAGCTGCCTCACGATGAAAAGGTGAACGCCGCCCTGGCCATGGAGAGGGCTGCTCTGGACAGCGACCCGTCGATCACAAAGGTCTATAAACCGTCGTACTCGGAAGCATACCGGATGACGGCAATCGCCTCGGGAGGTGAAGTGTGGTCCTACGAGGACACCCACTACTCCATCGGCGTTCAGGCCATCGCCGAGAGGAAGGGGGTCTCCCAGACCGGTTACGAGTACCGCGTCGCCCGATTTTTCGAGGATCTGTGTCCGGGCGAGGTGGGAGCGGCCGCGGCGGAGGAAGCCTCCGGCCTCCTGGGGGGAGAACAGCCGGACTCCGGGCGGTACCCCGTCCTGCTGCCACCCAGGGCGGTGGTCAGTTTTCTTGGTGTCCTTCTCTCGTCCTTCTCGGCTGAAGAGGTCCAGAAAAGCCGGTCCCGGTTGGCCGGCCGGATTGGTCAGAAGGTCTTCTCTCCGGTGGTGACCCTTCTGGATGACGGCGCCTTATCCCGGGGCGTGGGAACGGTTCCCTTTGACGATGAGCGGGTTCGGCCCGTCTCCCGGCAGCTTGTCGAAAAGGGGATTCTAAAGGGATTCCTCCATTCCCTGACGACCGCGGCCAGGGAAGGGGTTGAGCCGACGGGGAACGGATTCAGGTCGTCCCTTTCGGCCCACCCGGTTCCGGCAGCGACAAACCTGATCCTGAAGCAGGGACGATCCCCCCTTATCGACCAGGTGCCCCCCGGTAAGGCCGTCCAGCTGGTCAGCCTTATGGGGGTCCATACGGCAGACAGGGTCAGCGGGGACTTTTCCATGGGAGTTTCGGGTTTTTTCCTCCAGGATGGCAACCGTGTGAGGCCCTTCCGGAACGGGACGGTCAGCGGCAATGTTTTTGATCTGTTTTCCACGATCCAGGGGGTTGGAGACGATCTGACCTTCTACGGATCCGTTGGCGCCCCTTCCCTGCTGGTCGAATCTCTGGTGATCTCCGGCAAATGACGGATACTCTTGCAATCAGTCGATTAATATGTTAATTTCCTGAAAATTTCCGTGTTTTTTGAATGGGTTGCATACGCGCTTCCGTAGGGAGAGTTTGTTCAATTATGAATAAAAAATACACGATAATGATCGTGCCGGACGAGACCACAAAAGTCCGCAGATACCACGTTCCGAAACCTCTGGTGAAGGGTCTGTTGGTGGTTGCCGCTCTTATGGTGGTCGGTGCCGGGTACATGCTGGCGAATTATTACAACATCAAACAGATGGTCGGGGATATGGAACGCCTCCGAATGGAGACCAGGCAGCAGAAACAGCAGCTCCTGGCCTTTTCCAAATCGGTGGATGACCTCCAGTCCGAGATGACCCGTCTGCGCCACTTCGATACCAAACTCAGGGTGATGGCGGACCTCGATGGGGTGGTCTACCCCGAGCAGGTCATGGGGATCGGTGGCGAGAACCCTGAGCCTTTCAACCCCATGGAATCGGAACTGTCCTTCCAGGACCAGGCCCTCATCAAAAGCATGCAGACCGGTATCGCGCGTCTTAAGACCGAGGCCAGCATCCAGGAGCGCAGTTTCCAGGAACTGGTGGAATACCTCGAGGATCAGAAATCCCTCCTCGCGTCCACGCCATCCATCTGGCCCATCAAAGGATGGAAAACCTCCGGGTTCGGCTACCGGACCTCTCCTTTTACAGGCCGGAGGGAGATGCATAAGGGTGTGGACGTGGCCACGAGAACCGGTACCCCGATCATCGCCCCGGCTGACGGTGTCGTGATCTTCAGTGGCCGTGAGGGCGGATTCGGAAATGTGGTGGTGATCGACCACGGTTACGGGATCATCACCAAGTACGCCCACAACTCAGTGATCGATGTCAAGGTGGGCCAGAAGGTCAAGAGGGGCGATATTATAGCCAAGGTTGGCAACACGGGGCGGAGTACCGGCCCCCATCTGCACTACGAGGTCGCGGTGAACGGGGTTCCCGTTAACCCCATGAGATACATCCTCAACTGATACCAATCCCGACCGTCATCATGAGGTCCGATCCGGCCCCGGAAAAGGTATTTTCGGGGCTGTTTTTGTTGTAAATAACCGGAGTCGGAATCAAGAAGACAGAACTCAGAATGTCAAAGAGGCCGGTGATCGCTGACTGAAGAGCAATACCTTGTTGCATCCTCTGGTTTCCTGATTATTATATGCGGGAGTGTTGAATGCTTCTGCCTTCTACCTTCGGACTTCTGTATCCTTAATACCTCTGAAAGGACATCATGCTTAACGCAATCGGAAGAAAAGTATTCGGCAGCAAGAACGACCGGGAACTGAAGAGGGTCGGGACAGTTGCTGCCAGGGTCAACGAACTCGAGGAATCCACCAGGTCCCTCAGCGACGATCAGCTCCGGCAAAAGACGGTGGAATTCCGGACCCGGATAGACAACGGTCAATCCCTTGAGGATCTCATACCCGAGACCTTCGCTGTTGTCAGGGAAGCGGGACGAAGGCTCCTGAACATGAGGCATTTCGACGTTCAGATCATGGGTGGGGTCTTTCTTCACGAGGGCAAGATCGCCGAGATGAAGACCGGTGAGGGCAAGACCCTGGTTGCTACCCTCCCCGTATACCTGAATGCCCTGGCCGGCAGGGGAGTCCATGTCGTGACGGTGAACGACTACCTGGCATCCAGGGACAGCGAATGGATGGGGACGATCTATCGCTTCCTCGGTCTTGAGGTCGGGTTGATTCAGAACCAGATGGGTGATCTGGAGAGGAAAACCGCCTATGCCGCCGACATCACCTTCGGGACCAACAACGAGTACGGTTTCGATTACCTGAGGGACAACATGAAGTTCGACCTCGAGGATTACGTTCAGAGGGAGATGCACTACGCCATCGTCGATGAGGTGGACAGCATCCTGATCGACGAGGCCCGGACACCGTTAATTATCTCGGGCCCCTCAGAGGAGTCGACGGATAAATACTACACCCTCGACAAGGTGATCCCCAGACTGAAGGCTGATCTGCATTACACCATCGACGAGAAGGCCCGCAGCGCAGTTCTTTCGGAGGAGGGGGTAGAGAGGGTGGAAAAACTCATCGGCATCGAGAACCTCTACGAGCCGGGGAACATCGAGATAAATCACCATGTGCAGCAGGCCCTCAGGGCGCACACCCTGTTCAAAAGGGATGTCGATTATGTGGTCAAGGACAATCAGGTGATCATCGTCGATGAGTTCACGGGCCGGCTCATGCACGGCCGGCAATGGTCCGACGGGCT
>JBFFDD010000073.1:0-11400 GCA_041559575.1 bacterium | reverse complement strand
GAGAAGGAGGGATGAAAAAAGGGCGGCAAAGACAAGCCGGGCCGATTTTGGGCTTCTTTTTCCTGGAATCATGGAGAGTGAGTTTACAGATTTCAGTTTTCGGTTTCCAGTTGGGAGGATTGGCTGGTTTGAGGTTTGAGGTCTGACCGGACTTCCTTATAAGATTTCAGGTGGGATCGTTCAACTGAGGGACATGGAGGCGACGGTACCTGGCGATTTCAGACACACTTCCATTCCTTCCGCCGCCTGGTCTTACAGTCGCTCAGTCGCTTTTCACCCGCTGGATGCCGACTGGTCCTTTCCCTAAGTTGATTCGTCATCCCTCCCCTTCCTCCTTCTTCACCCGGATCCTGGAGACCCTTCGGGCATCCGCCTCCTCGACGGTCATCACCAGGGAAGCGTACCGGCACTTTTCTCCCTTCCGGGGCACGTGACCAAGGAGATGGCTGATAAAACCACCCAGGGTGTCATAGTCCCCCTTTTCGATGGAAATCCCGAGATGTTCCTCCACATCGTCCACATTGGAGCGGGCGTCGAAGATGAACTCCCCATCTTCAAACTCCATAAAGGTGATTTCCTCCTCAACGTCATATTCATCCTGGATGTCCCCGACGATCTCTTCCAGGATGTCCTCGATGGTCACCAGACCCGAGGTGCCCCCGTATTCATCAACAGCCACAGCCATGTGAACCCGTCTCGTCTTGAACTCCTTGAGGAGGTCGCTCACCGATTTGCTTTCCGGGATAAAGTATGCCTTGCGGACCATCCCCTCAAGATCCACCTCGCCCGGATCGGTGCCCCATGACTTGAGGAGGTCCTTGGCATACAGGATACCGATAACGTGATCGATGTCCCCGTCGTAAACCGGGATCCTGCTGTGTCCCGCCTCGATGATCGTGCTGAGCACGTCCTCGAGAGGCGTTCCCTTCTCAAAGGCCACCATTTCCGTCCTCGGGACCTGGATCTCCCTGACCCGGGTATCGTCCAGATCAAGCACGGCGTCGATCATGGCATGTTCATCCTCGTTGATCACTCCCTCCTGCTCACCCTCGTCAATGAGGATCTGGATCTCCTCCTCGGTGACATGCCAGTGCATGAACTTCCTCAGGAAGGATCTCATTCCCTGTACCAGTTTCTTCACCATGGCCGGGTTATTCCCCCAGGATCCCTTCCAGCCGCTTACAGACAGCACTATCCGGCAAGGTACTTCTCCTCCAGCTCCCTCATTCGGGTCGCGCCCTCATCCCCAGCCTCGTGGTCGAATCCCACCAGGTGGAGGATACCGTGGATCACGAGCCTGTCCAGCTCCTCCCCTATTGTGACCCCCAGATCAGCTGCCTGGGCCTCCACTCTGTCCATCGAGATGACCACGTCACCCAGGAGGCACTCCCGCTCTGGCAGCGGTCTCTGATCACTATCATCCTGGGGAAAGGATAGAACGTCAGTAGGGCTGTCGATGCCCCGAAAGGCTCGATTCAAACCGCGGATCTCCTCATCACCGGTGATGAGGATGCTCAGTTCCGTGTCAGCTCTGTCCAAGTCTCTTAATATTTTTAACGTCAGGGTTTTCATTTTCCTCAGGTACGGTTCCGCCCTGTTGTCCCTGGTCTGGATCAGCACCATTGGCTTTTTTCCTTTTCCTGTCCTTCTTGTCGTCACCTGCCGCCGGACGGTCGGGATAATCGATCCTGTGGTGCAGGATACCGGTGATGGTCCGTGTGAAGCTCTTGGCAATCTGGTGGAGGTCTCTGAGAGTGAGGTTCGACTCATCCAGCTGCCCATCGATAAAGATGTCATTGATGATCTTCTGGACAAGCCCCCTGATGCGTGCCGGCGTCGGGTCATCTAGGACTTTGGATGCCGCCTCTACCGCATCCGCAAGCATGATCAGAGCCGCCTCCCGGCTCTGGGGTTTTGGACCCATATAACGGAAATCCTGTTCGTCGACCGTCTGCACGGACGGATCCTCCTTCTCCTTGGCCTTGCTGTAGAAGAAGGTGATCAAGCGGGTTCCGTGGTGCTGTTCGATGATATCGACGATCCGTCTCGGCAGCCTTCGCTCCCTGGCAACCTCAATCCCGTCCTTGACATGGGAAGTGAGGATAAGGGCGCTCATGCTGGGAGAGAGCTTCTCGTGCCTGTTGTCATTGGTCTGCTGGTTCTCGATAAAATATTCCGGCTTTGTGATCTTGCCGATATCGTGATAGGAGGCGGCCACCCTGGCCAGAAGGGGATTGGCTCCGATCTCCTCGGCGGCCGCCTCTGCCAGCGACCCGACAAGGACGCTGTGGTGATAGCTGCCCGGCGCCTTGAGGATCATCTCCTTAAGAGCGGGCTGGTTCAGATTGGCCAGTTCCATCAGCTTCATGTCCGAGGCCACCCCGAAACCCGACTCCATGATCGGGACCACCAGCGAGGTCAGAAGGGACACACCCACGCCACCTGCCATGGCGAATATCATCAGGTTGAGACTTCCGGCGGAGAGGAGGTCACCACCCCGCAGGGCGAGGATGAGCCCCACCATCATATTGACCCCTCCCACGATGAATCCCGCCCTGATGACGGAGGATCTCTGGTTGACGTTCATAGCGCTGAAAGCGGCCATAATGCTGCCGAACAGGGCGAAGATGAAGATCATCAGGTTCCACTCGTTAAGAATCGCGGCAAAGACCGAGGAAAGAGCGGCCATGCAAAGACCGACATTGACCGGGAAAAGGGTCGCTGTCACCATCGCGGCGGCGGCATAGGGAGCCGCCAGGCTGAGGGCTGACAATTTGATGCCGGGATTCGCTACTGTAAGCCCCTGGAAGAAAACAAGCACGAGCTTGATGATCCCGACGTAACCGACCAGGATAACCACCAGCATGATCAGGCCCAGCATATCCCCGGTGACGTCGGGCTGGACCGACGCGAGCATCCTGTAGAAAACAAAAAGGATTAGGGTTGTCAGTATGAACATACCCAGTATCAGGGGTATGCGTCCCTCGCTGGGCGCGGATTCACGGAGGGCCACGATCTTGAGGATCTGTTCCTCGGTGAGGGGATCCCCTGACCGGACGATGATCTCGCCCCGTTTGACCTGATAGTAAACCGGCTTTGTCTCCTCGACAGCTATTTTCCTGCGGTTGTCGGTCTCCGATCGGTCGAAGGTGAAGTTCGGTCGGACCAGATCAAGGGCCAGCATCTCAAGGAGATTTTTCAGGGCGGTTTCGTTGCGGGTCCACGGGGCGGCGGATATGGCCTTCCTTACCTGCGAGCGAGCCGCATCCAGGCTGAGAATACTGGAAAAATCCTCCAGAACAATCTCTTCCTGAACGGCGTCGAGGTATTTAACGGTAACCCCCTTGCCCCTCTCTCGAAGCAGAAGCTCCCTGTTGGTGATGATCCCCATACCCATGATGGGCTGGAAGGACTCCGATATAAGGGCCTGGGATCTCTCGTCGAACCCGCTTTTTAACAGGGGTCCCATCTGCTCCAGATTGACCTCCAGAGCCATATCCTCGATAAACCGGCGGATCGGCTCCAGCTTGGCCTCCTTGGTCTGCTGCCAGAACAGGGTAATCTCCTCATCGATCCGCAATCTCTCTGTGCGGCTGGCCTTTTTCCATCTCTCCTTAAGTTCCGTTTCCTCCGCCTCGATCCGCGAGAACAGCTCCCTCATGGAGACAAAGAAGGAATTAACCTCCTGGAGGGTTTTTGTCTCCTGTCTCCGGTCAAAGACGAATACCGACAGAACTGAGGCCTCGGCCTCCAGTTTACGGGCCTCCGTGGAGTCCTTATCCTCGACCAGGATCGACTTTGAGGCCTTGATGTTGCGAGGCGCGATATCACCGGCGGTGAAATCCACCTCGTGAAGCTGAACGGGGGGGATGAGGAAGTAGGTCAGGACGATGACTGTAACCCAGAAAAGGACCGATCGCTGGGTATCCTTGTCCCAGGAAAACAGGCCCTTGATGGATCCGACCCCCGGAAGGGTCATGCCTCTCTTTTCGTCTTTGGGAGACGACTTTGGGGAGGACTGCTTGGCCAAATCAGATCCCCCTTTTTTCATAGGCCCTGATGATCTTCTGTACCAGTGGATGGCGGACGACATCCCTCTCGTCAAAATAAACGAAGCTTATTCCCTCGATGTCCCTGAGGATCTCCACGACCTGGACCAGCCCCGATGGCGTCTTGTCCGGGAGGTCGATCTGGGTGATATCTCCGGTTATAACCGCTTTGGAGTCAAACCCGAGTCGGGTCAGGAACATCTTCATCTGTTCGGCTGTCGTGTTCTGGGCCTCGTCCAGGATCACGAAAGAATCGTTAAGGGTCCGTCCCCTCATAAAGGCCAGGGGGGCGATCTCGATGACCCCCCGTTCGATCAGTTTCATCGCTTTTTCCGAACTGAGCATCTCGAACATCGCATCGTACAGGGGCCTCAGGTAAGGGTTCACCTTCTCGTACATATCTCCGGGCAGAAAGCCCAATTTCTCACCCGCTTCTACAGCCGGCCTGGTAAGGATGATCCTCCCCACCTCTTTCTGTACAAGGGAGCGAACGGCTGCAGCCATTGCCAGATAGGTCTTTCCCGTGCCAGCCGGTCCGATTCCCAGGACAATGTCGTCCTGATCGATCCGCTGCAGATAGACGGCCTGGTTGCGGCTCTTCGGAACGATGGATTTTCTCGGGGAGATGACGACGGCACTGGAGAGGAGATCCGAAACCGCCACTTCCCGTCCGTTGACCAGCTGCTGGAAAAGGTTCTCGATCTCCGCTGCTGACAAGGGGATCCCCTCATCAGCTGTCTCCAGGATATCGGCGATCACCCTGACCACGTTGTCAACCTTGTCACCGGGCCCATCCAGGAAGATCTTTTCACCCCTGATGCCGATCCTCACACCGGTGAGCTTCTCAATGGTCTTCAGATTCCGGTCCATATCGCCGGAAAGCACCCTGGCCTGGTGCTCGTTCTGGATCTTCATGGCCTTTTTCATCTATTCCTCGGGATTCACCAGGACGGGGCCCTTCTCCGTACCCTCGATACGATACGGTGATGAGAAAGGATATTTGATGTCGGAGGGAAGGACATATTCGCTTTGCACCAGCTCCTCGATCACGGCGGGGTAACCACCCCTCTCGAGCCGGTACACCTCAAGGGCCAACTCCAGTCTTTTCTTCTGAACCTCGGCCAGTGACTGCCGCACCGCGACGGCCTTCTCAGAGGTAATCTGGCCGAAGATAAGTAAACGGGGTCCTGAAATGCTGAACATGTAGAAGGCCGCCACCAGAACCACGGCCACCACCACGGCCGTTCCCGCTACTCCCAGGAGCCGTCTTCCACCCAAAGGTTCCTTTACCTTCTCAGCTGACTTCGGTACCGATGCCGGCACCTTGACCGGTTTGATCAACCCCATCCCCAGGAGATCGGCAACCGTGCTGGCCGTCTCGAAGTCTCCGAGCAAAGACCGATACGCGAGATCGCTGACGCTTAGAACACCGTCAAGAAGATCGTAGATCCTCTCCTGGTGGGCCGTAAGGAGTATTCTATCCCCGTCGTAGGATTTGGGCTTTTCCCCCTCCCCCATACCCGGGAAATCGAAGGCGTCATCGATCTCATTTTCAATCTTGGCAGGCTCCGATCGCCTGACGAGTCTTTCTTCGCCCCCGGGAACGCGGGCGAACACCATCTCCATGGAGGGGATCTTAACCTTGACCCCGGGCCATTCATCGATGATCCTGGCTGCTTCCATGAGAACGAACTCAGCGGACAGGGGCTTCACAAACTCTTTGTCATAGGTGACACGGCTCCCCTCAAAGCGGTAGTTGCCGGATGTCCACTGGAAGATCTTGAACAGGGTTTCACGGACCTGGAACTCCAGCACTTTTCTGAAGGTGTCGGGTGTCAGGTAATTCTTCTCCTGGATGATGACCCCGAGCTTCTTCATGGTCCGCTTCTGTTCCTCCAGGGTTTCCTCCAGCTCCAGGTTGCTCATCAGCCCCGACTTCTTGAGGATCTCTCCCAGGAGTTCCTTCTCCTGCGTCTTCGCCGAGCCGGAATCGGCGTACACGACCTTTCCTCCCTCAAAGGTCACGTTAACGATCTTGCCCCTGTCCTCCAGGTGCAGAACGCCTGTTTTTCCCTGGTGGGCGATCAACTGGAAGATATCGGAAAGCCCGAAATCCTTGAGCGTCCCTTTCAGTGCCATTCTAGACCTCCTCCAACCTTTTACCCACGCTTCGAAGGGCGATCAGGTAGTAGATACCGAAGAGGACGAAGAACAGGATCTTCTCAACAGGGGCCGGCTGGATCTCGAGCATCGTGGTGCTCCTGAACAGTCCATGCCAGAGGATCCACTTGGTCCAGAAAAACATGCTTATGGCGATCATTATCAGTGAACGCCAACCGTAATCGAGTAAAAGGTGGCCTGTCCCGGGCAGAAGAATGGTCATAATGCGGGTTAGCAGGGCTCTTCTTTTCTTGAAGCGCATGATGTGCATCATTTTCTTGACCCGGCTTGCCGGATCGACCCCTGTCCGGACCTGAAAAATATGCCGGCACTGCGCGCACAGGACTTCCTGACTGGCTTCACTGCACTTTCGGCAGTGGAGCCTGCTGCACTGCCGGCAACGTTCAGCGGTGGAGACCCCTCTGCCGAATGCCACAGAGACAAAGAGGATAATGGACGCTAACGGGAAGATCAGCCAACCGAATCGGAACGGAACCCTGGGGACGACCCCCGACCAGAGATTCTCCCTCCATACTTTCTCCCCATCGGTGATCTTCAGGGCCCCCTTAAGATAATCCGTCAGGGAGCTGAAGATATCAACCGTTATTCTCTTGTCGCCGTCCTTCTGGCCCGAAGCCAGGGAACCGGTCAGCTTGGGGTCCTTCTCCTGGGCGATGAGAAATTCCCTCTCGCCCTCGTCGAGCTGCAGATTCTCCCTGAGGGCCTGGCTGAGATTGTAATGGATCCGGGGATCATCATCATACTTAAGGGCCAACCGATAGAGTTCAATGGCCTGTTCCTCTTTTCCGGCATTCAGCAGAACATTGGCCAGATTGTTGAGAATTAATGGGGATTCCGGGGAGATGTCCATCGCCTGACGGAGCAGGGACTCAGCCTCCCTGGATTTGCCACCCCTTCTCATCACCAAGGCAAGGGTGGAAATAACCTTGGAGTTTCTGGGGTCCCTGACCCTCAGATCATTGATCTCATCCAGCGCCCTGAGTCCCTCGCCTCCCCGCTCCGCAGTGTAAAGGGTCAACCCATTACCACCTGAATGAAAGGCATTGCCAAGGGCGAACACGTGGATAATGAGTGGAATCGAAACAAGCAGGAACACCGCCAGGGACAGGACGACCCTCTCCTTTGAATTCAGGTGGATGACCATAAGGATTGACAGTAGAAGCACCCAAACCACAAACGCCATGCCGCTCAGGAGAAGGGAGATCAGGAAGACAGGAAAAACCAGGTACCAGGTCCACTGAGGCACCTTGACCAGATGGGACAGGTCATGAAAAAGCCTGGGGAGGACCTGGAGCGCGACCAGAATAACAGTGATGATCGAGGCCGCCAGGACCCCGAAAAGTATCCATAACACCAGGCCTATGGACCAAGGGAAAAGGGACCGGAAATCTTTGAAAAATACCATCAGGCCCTGGAGAAGAGCGTCCAGGGAACCGAGGGCCCGGAGCTGGTTCTGGCTCCATTTCGTCCTCGCCCTGAGAAAATGGGAAGCCGGGTCATCGGGCGCAAGTTTGCCGGCATAGTCGATGATATCCAGAGCGTCCTGGTAGCGGGACTGTTCTCGGGCCACCGAAGCATCAACAAGCAGAGCTGCGGCGGGCAGATAGAGGTTCGGGATACCGTTGTTCAGGCGGTATTGATGGATCCTGTCGAGACTTTTCTTGGCCTCGGCCAGGTCTCCCCTTACCGACCTTTGACGGAAGGCAAACCAGTCGTCCTCCCAGGGTGCCTTCCATGGGGAGGCAGCAGCCACAGGGCGGCCTTCCTGCCCGGCCTCCTGTTCCGTTCCCGGGGTGATATTGAGGACATCGGCCAGCGGAAAATCCACCGTCAGTTCGCTTACCTCAACGGCGGAAGCCGACGGGGAAAAAAGAGCGACGAAAAGGAAAAACAGGGCCAGGTAGAAGGAGATCGATCTCAAAACGGTTTACTTACCCTTTTCCTTGACCGCATTCAGAAATTTCCATTTGAGCTCAGCTGTCGCGTTCTCCAGGAATTTCTTCTCCTCGTCCGTCAGATTGCCCTCCGTTTTTTCCTGAATGATATTGAGGATATCGATGGTCTGCTTGGCGGCATCAAGATTCCTGGACTCCTCTCCACTCACCGGGTCGGACATCTCACCAAGCTGAATCAGGGCCGAATGGAAGAGCGAAAAGACAAAGGTGGAGAAATCGACCCGGGGTATTTCAGAGCCCGGGGACGGACCGGCACCCCCATCGTCCTTTCCGGAAGTTGTGCCTTCAACCTCTCCGGCGCCCTTACCGCCGTCATCGGGAATGCCGGCTTCCTCCACCGCAGCGGTCTCATCCTGTCCGGCGCCCTTCCGGGAGGTCCGTTTGTCCTCTACCTTGAATCCCTTCTTTTCGTCCTTCTTTTCAGCCAATTGTACTCCCTCCGCCTCGGTTCGCTCCCGTGATGACCTCAATACCCCGTTGATCCTCACCAGGCTGAAAACGGTTGGCTAAATATACCAGAATCAACATATGGCTTTCAAGTACAGAGGTGAGGGCAGAAGGGTCCGGATTCTGGGGTCTGGATTCCAGGGTCTGGGGTCAAGGATCCAAGACTCGATCTGGAACCTTGTAGGTCAACCTTCAAACCTGAAACTACTATTTCCCCTCAATATCCTTCAGGGTTTCAAGTATGGCGTTCATACCCGGATCGGTGTTTATGTCGTGAATATCCATGTACCGGATGATCCCCTGTTTGTCGATCACAAAAAGGGCCCTTTCCGCGATACCCTCCGAGCGAAGGACATCGTAAAGCAGCGATACCTTCCCATGGGGCCAGAAATCACTCAGCGCGGGAAAGGAGGTATTCAGACCCTGGACCCATGCCTGGAGGGTCGGGATGTTGTTGACCAGCACACTCAGGACCTGAGTGTCAAGGGACGCGAAACGGGGATTGAGCTCCTCGAACGCGGCCATCTGGCCACTTCAGGTTGGTGTGAAAGCCGCCGGGAGAAAGGAGATGATGACGTTCTTTTTTCCTCTGAAATCGCTCAGGGTCACTTCCCCCCCCTGGGCGCTGGGCAGAGTGAAGTCGGGAGCCTTCATACCAACCTTGAGGTCGTTGGTTGGCTTCATCTTCGGAGCCGGGACCCAAAGGGGCACCTTTCCGCGGCCGAACTCTCCCTGTTCAGCCAGGGCATTACTCGGACCCAATACCTCCAGTAGGATTTTGGCGAACCTGTCAAGGGACCCGAAGGGTGTCGAGGAGGACCCCAGTGCCTCGTCGATGACCTTCTTGTAGTTCTCGTAGGGCTGGGCCCCCTTCATGATGACCCCGTTGATGATGAGCGTCGGCGTGCTCCAGATATCCAGGTCGTGAACCCTGTCCAGGTTACCCTGCAGTTCATCAAGATGATTCTGCTCCTCCATGCTTTTGTTGAACCTGGCCATGTCCAGACCCAGCTTTCTGGCCAAACTGGTCAGAACTTCCGGTTCCAGATCGGGAGCGTTTTCGTAGAGCAGATCGTGCATCTCCCAGAACTTCCCCTGGTCCCAGGCGGCGTAGGCGGCAAGGGCCGTGTTCCGCGAATAGGCTGAATACTGCCTCATGTAAGGCACATAGACGAATTTGATCCTGTCGCCGTAAGTCTCCTTAATTTTCTTGAAGGCCGGACCGGCCTCCTTGCAGAAGGGTCACATGAAGTCCGCGATCTCGTACACGACAACCTTCGCGTTCTCCGGACCGACGAATGGAGCCCGAACCGGCTCGAAAACCACCTTTTCCGCACCGACCGCGACCGAAAAGGACAGGAGAACGGCACAGCAGAGAAGAATAAGGAAGTTTAGATATCTGGTTTTCATGGACAACCCCCTTTGAGAAGAAGAACTCAACATTCAGTTCTCAGTTCATGCAGCGATTATACCATCGCACATCCATGAAATCCAAGGCGGGCGGGGGAAAAATATCGGCGGTTGTTTTCCCCAGCCGTCGTTGGCATACTGTTGAAAATACGGGAAATTGGAAATTGGAAATTTGGCATCGGCGAATGAAAAACGGTACTTGAGGAAAAATATGGGAAGAATCAGTGAAATTCGACCTATCGTCTTTTTCTTTTCCGGCATTCGGAATGTGGATCCCGTCCGCTAAAAAGCCCTGAAAAAGGAGAGCTTAGGCATTCGATGGCTGATCACTCGATCCGGCAACTTCTCCAGATCATGGGAAGGCTCAGGGGACCGAATGGCTGTCCCTGGGACAACAGGCAAAACCACGAATCGTTGAGGCCTTACGTCATCGAGGAAGCCTATGAACTTGTCGAAGCCATAGATGGAGGCGACAATGATGATATCAAGGAGGAGTTGGGGGATCTTCTCCTGCAGATCGTCTTCCACTGTCAGATAGCCCAGGAGGAGGAACGTTTCACATTCGATGACGTGATCCAGGGCATCTCGGAAAAACTTCTGCGACGGCATCCCCACGTCTTTGGCGGCCAGAGCGCCGCCGATGAAGAGGAGGCCCTTCAGAACTGGGAAAGGATAAAGGCAGAGAAGGAGGGGAAAAGAAAATCGAAGCGGCACCGGGGAACCCCGATCCTTCACCGCGCGCTCAGGCTTCAGGAAATGGCAGTGGGGTTCGGTTTCGATTGGGAGGAACCGGGTCAACTCCTGGACAAGCTGGACGAGGAGATCGATGAGATCAGGGGAGCTCTGGCATCCGGCGACAGGCAGGAACTGACCGAGGAGGTGGGAGACCTTCTCTTCATGGCGGTCAACCTGACCCGGTTTCTGGAGATCCATCCCGAGGAAGCCCTGGAGCTGTCCATCGGCAAGTTCGGTAAACGATTCAAGGCCATGGAGAACCGCGCCCATGAACTGAACCGGTCCCTGGAGGAGATGGACATCGACGAGATGGAGAAGCTGTGGGAGGAAGCGAAGGAGGGGGAAAGAAGGGAAAACCGGACGAAAGAGTAAGACGAAGGCCTAGGGAAATCTGAACCACAGAGATCACTGAGAACACGGAGGGAAATTCAGGTTCCGGTGTCCAGGTTCCGTTCTCAAATCTTGATTATAAGTATAATGATCGTGGCCCCGATTCCAATCTGTGAACTCTGTGGTAAAAGATCTTATTTCGGACTTTGGAATCTGAAATTCTTCAATTTTAAGGGAGGCGTAACATGAAGACCCACAGATCCTGTATTCTCTTAACAGTCCTTATTCTGGCG
>JBFFDD010000072.1:0-11504 GCA_041559575.1 bacterium | reverse complement strand
GTGGTTGCCCGCCGATGCTTTAGCGATGGCGGGTCCCCGCGTCTGAAGTTCGCCCCATTGATCTATCGCCCCGTCGCCCACTCGAGGACTACTCTCCGACAAGTCCTTTTCGAATGATCTCGGTCAATCGACTATAACCTTCCGTATTCGGATGCGCCACATCCATCAGGAAGCGGGGTGTGTTCAACCCCTTGAAACCCCGGAAGACATCGACAAGAAGGATGCCTTGCTCCTCGGCCAGCGCCCTGATCGCTTCGTTATAAAGGCCGGGGTCCATCCGGGTCACCGTCCCCGTCCCCCTCTGCAGCCGGGTTGTGGTCAGCAGAACCGGTCTCGCACCCTCTGCGATTACAGCCCGGACGATCTCTACCATATTCCGATGGAAACGATCCACCGGTACCCTCTCCTTCATGTCGTTCAACCCGAAGGAGATTAAAACCAGATCGGGATCACGACTCAGGACATCCCGCTCCAACCGGGAAAGTCCGTCTCCCGCTGTGTTCCCAGAGATCCCGGCATTGAGGACAACAACTGCCGGGTACCGCTGCCCCAGATCCCTCGCCAGCATCTCCGGCCACCCTTCAGGCTGTGCGTACCCCTCGACGATGGAATCGCCGAAGGCCACCAATGACCGGTACCTGCCCGATTCGAATCCGGCCCTAAGACTGCTATCCGGCTCGGTACACCCTGTGATCAACGACAGGACTATGACAAAAACCATCGAAAGCATGATCCAGGAGGTTCTAAGTCTTAGTGTTAATCCTGGTCCAGGTTTATTCCTCAGCACGTATCTCCTTGCCCAAAGATCTTTCCGCTTTTCACTTTTCACTTGTAACTATCTCACCTACTCGTCAACCTCAGATTGAAGTCACTGATTCCTTCCAGATCCCTGAGCACCTCAGCCAGCTTTCGAAAGCCGTCCCGTGCCCTGAAGTGCACCATCATCTCATAGACTATTATTTCACCGCCCTCCTCCAGATGGTATCCGGAACGGGAGGTCCGGGCTTTCTGCTCCTCGAGGATCCCCATGATCTCCTTTTCCCCCAAGGGCGAGGTCCGGAGCAGACGGACTTTGAGGTTCCCGAAACGGTGGACGGGAAAGGCGGCCTCGATCCACCGAAAGACGATGAGGGCGATGAGGGTCAATGCCGCTGCCAGCAGAGCAGCGAAATAGAATCCTGATCCTATGACGATCCCGATGGCGGCCGTCATCCATATGGAGGCAGCGGTTGTCAGGCCTATGATGTTGGCCCCCTCCTTCAGGATGACGCCGGCGCCCAGGAAACCGATGCCGGTCATAATTCCCTGGACCGTACGCAAGGGATCGAACCGGAGGGTCTCCTGGGGGCCGTTCATACCCAGATCAGGGTGAATGATGGTCAGCAGGATGAGGAGCGAAGAGGACATGCAGACCAGCGCGTGCGTTCTGAAACCCGCCGCCCTGCCGTGGAAACTCCTCTCCAGGCCTATCAGTCCCCCTACACCTGCGGCCAAAATCAGTCGCGTGACGACGATCGAATATTCAGCCAACATGCCAGCCTCCTTGGTCAATATGGTCCTTTGCCATCCTCCACATTCTCGACCTTCCTGTAAAGGGGATACCCGGCATAGAGAAGGGTCCCGCCGAGGATCCACGCCACGGGTATGGAGAGGGCCTTTGACAGATACCCAAGACCCGTCTGGCCGAGAACGCCTCCCAGATCGAGAAAGAGGGAATCCACCGAAAGTACGGTAGCCCGTTGTCCAGAGGGGATGTGACGGTTAATAAAACCCTGCCTTATGGGTTTGACAACACCCATGACCACACCGAACAGGAGATAAAACGCCACCGCCCCTGAGAAGAGAAGAACGCCCCGGGCGCGATCCGGCGCCAGGGCGCCGAGAAGCCCGGCGGCGACCACAGTCGACGCCTGGATTGCGCTTCCCCAGGCCAGCAGGTGGGCTGAACTCCGTCCGGAGAAAAAATCCACGGTCCTTCCCACCAGATGATTACCCAGGATGCTGGACAGAGAGAAGAGGGCGCTTACCACGCCGGCCACCCATATCAATTCCCTGGCCAGAAGATCCAGGAAGTATCTTTGCCACGAATACCATCCGAAGATGAAAAACAGGCCCTCGACCAGGGAAGCGATCACACAGATCCGGATGACAGGATGGTGCCATCCGTAGGACATGCCGTCCTGGAGGACCCGCCTGGTTTCCACACCGAAGTTCGACAGCTGAAGCGAACGGTGCCTGAAACCGAGATCCTTCATGAAGAGAGCGACAATGACGAAGGTGGGGATCAGGATGAGAGCCCGGACGATGTAGGGCAGAGACAGATCGACCTGACCCAGGAACCCGCCGCCCACGGTTCCGGCCAGCATGGACAACGAAAAGACGGACTGGCCCCTTGCGAAGACCTTTTCCAGCTTGCCATCAAATCCCGCGTGGTCCAGCGCATCGACCAGCCAGGCATCCACCGCACCGGTCTGGAACGTAAAACCCAGGCCGATGATGATGGACGTGCCGGCGAAGACCCAGATCCCCCACCGATAATGGAACGCCGCCACATAGACGAGGGTGGAGATGAACAGGACGATGATGCACAGGAGGAAAGAGATCTTTCGCCCCAGGGTGTCGGCAATCACACCGGTGGGAACCTCGAACACCACCATTCCCATCGTAAAGGCGGCATTGACCAGCATGACCTGGAAGATGTCCAGACCCGCATCCATCAGGAACAGGGTGTTGATCCCCCAGATCATGGAGGTGGCCAGGGTGAAGAGGGCGGTGGTGACGAGGTAAGTGTTAATGACCTGCCGGGGGGTGGTCATAGGACAGGATTATTACCACATAGGACACAGAGAGATACCATGTGTGGGAGTATCGGGGCAGCGGGGTAACGGAGGAAATAACGTGACTGCAAAGCAAGCATGGTTCCGCAAAGTCCCCTGCTGAGTTATGATTGCTGAATACTGACTACCTGAAATGTCTGTTTTCTGGCTGCCGCTTCCATTAATAACCGGTCACCCATGATCCCCTATTCCCCCGATACCCCATCACGCCGTTACACCGGCACCCGGCTGCTTCCTGTGACCTCTGTGATCTCTGTGGTTCAATCCTTTTTCCTGTTCTTCTCCGGGGTGAAAATTGTCCTGAAGTCTTTCTTCATGCTGACCGGAACCCAACCGCGGTCGGCGACCATCTCCCTGACCCGCCCGGTCTTATCCGAATAGACATATTCGCGCTCAGGGTCGTCGTGGGCGAGAAACAGGGAAAGGGAGGGCAAGAACTCGCTCTGGGAGAACTCGATCATAGGTAGGTCACTGTCGGAATTCCCAAAGACAAGGACAGGGCGTCCACCGGCGAACCGCTGGATATTGACCGGTTTTCCCTCAGCCCTGTTGACCGGATCGACGACGGTCCCCCTTCGGTTCAGTATGGACCCGAATTCGGTCTCCTCGTAGTCCATTGCGGTCACAGTACCCATTACCCGTTCACGGGGGATCCCGAAGACCACCTCGGAGAAGGCCCTCACGAACTCCACATCCCCCTCGGTAGTGACGTACACCCGGAATCCGCTCCTTTCGAGGTAGCGGAGCAGTTCAACCATCGGATGGTAGGCGAGCTGACGATAAGGCCTGTCAAACCGGGGATGTTCCGTCGTTCTCACCCATCTTTCGGCCATGATGGAGAAATCCTCCTGTGTCATTCCGCCGTGGGCCTTCTCCATCAGGATCAGGACCTGTTCCTCCGACAGGCTGCCGATCCCTCCCCCCAGAACCAGGCTGAACGGTTCCTTGGCCGACCATTCGGGGTGATCGCCGGCCATTTCCCGGATCCTGTGAACGATAAACCCGACAGCGGTCCGGAAGGGCCTTTCGGGCCACAGGGTGCCGTCGTCATCGAAAACGGCTATCCTGTCCCCTGGGGGGATGAAATTGTCGCTGAAAAAATCGGAGGTATCTGACACGAACCGCACAATGGCCTGCTTCGCCGGACCGTCGTTCCACGACGGCAGGGCATCGACGTCCTTTTTCGCCGACCTCTGGAAGATCCCGCAGCCGGAGAGGAGGATCACGGCAACGAGGACTGTCGCGCTGGTGATGTGACGGTAGCTGCCCATAGATCGTTCCTTTTTCTGGTGATACGAGGAACCTGCACGTATTCAGAAGTCAGTATCCAGTATTCAGAAGAAAAACCGGGACGATATTAGAACACTGGATTATTGGATCGCTGGGGCATTGGAAAAATTCGAAAATTTCCAATCTCTAATTTCAAATTACCAACACCGCTTTCCTTTTCAATTCTGAATCCTGACCACTGATTACTGAATATTCTTTCTAAAGTCCCTTTATCTTCCAGATCCCCTCCTGGGCCCTCTCCGCCCACTTCCCGTACGGCTCCAGGCCGATCACCCTGCCGTATTCCTCCAGAGCATCCCTGTTTCGGCCCAGCCAGCGGAGGACCTCGCCCATGTGGTAGTGGACCTCCGGTATCCCCGGCTGGTATTTAATGGCACTGGACAGAGCCTGATAGGCCTCCTCGAACATCCCCTGCTTGAAGTAGATCCAGCCCAGAGTGTCATAGAAGAACCCGTTTTCCTGTTCCTTGCCAAGGGCGGCGTTGGCCAGGGCCAGGGCATCATCGATGTTTTCTCCCCTCTCCGCGTAGGCCCAGGCGAGGTTGTTGAAGGTCCTGACGTTATCCGGGTTCAGCTGCAGGGCCTGATTGTAATGCCCTACCGCATCCTTATATCGCCCCTGGGACATGAGGGCCTCACCCAGGTTGTGGTGGAGGCGATCGAGAGATGGATTGACCCTGATCCCCTTCCGGTAGATATCGATGGCATCCTGGATACGCCCTGTACGATACATGAGAACCCCCAGGTTGCTGTAGGCGAGCACGTATTCACTGTCCAGGGAGATGGCTTTCCTGAGTTCCGCCTCCGCCTCCGGGTATCGGTCAAGCAGCATGAGAGCAACTCCCAGATTACCGTGGACCTCCGGTACGTCTGGCTCCAGCTCGGCGGCCCTGCGGAATTCGGCGATGGCCAGGTTGATCTGCCCGAAGTGATAATAACAGACCCCGATGTTGTTTCTGACGAAACCGAAATCCTCGGAATATCCGGCGGCTTTCTGGAATCGCTTCAGCGCCTGATTGACCTTACCCTGGGAATACAGGGCTATGCCAACCCCGTT
This sequence comes from bacterium, assembly GCA_041559575.1. Taxonomy (GTDB): domain Bacteria; phylum BMS3Abin14; class BMS3Abin14; order BMS3Abin14; family BMS3Abin14. The sequence goes on along the minus strand of JBFFDD010000072.1, from coordinate 6,321 downwards.
GATCTTCTGAGCAAGGGAGAAGCGGGATCCCCGGTCCCGGCAGCCGCCGACCACGGTCAGGGCCAGCAGGAGGAGGATCGTTATGGCGTATCTTAACCTCACTGGACCTCCACGATCCGGGACAGTGAATTGCCGGCTGTGTCCCTCGCTTCGAGCCCGATGGACCTCTTGTTGGGTCCGATCCTCTGGAAAGACCTGAAGACCCCGTCCGGGGCTATGGGAACCGGGCGCCCATCAAGGCTGAGCCGACTGCCGGGCTCCATGGCACCCGAAATATAGACTCGTCTCCCGTTAGCGTCCGAGAAGACGATCGGGTCGTTGATGCTGAAATGGGGCGGTGTCTGGTCCCTGGCAACCCTGAACACGCGGAAGGAAGAGAACAGGCTTTCCCTGCCCCGACTGTCAACGCTGCTGACCTTCCAATAATACAACCCCGGTTTAAGGTCAGCCAGCCTGACGCCGCTCCTGGACAGTTTCCGGTTATCGTAAAGGACGTTGGCGAAATATCGATCCGTGGCAACCATCAGGTGGTAGGAAGCGGCTCCTGAGACCCTGTCCCAGGCGAAATCAACCGGGACCTTCTCGCTCCGGGTGACCCGCCACTCAAGGTTGTCCGGTTGCCTGAGAAGGGGAACTTTCAGGAGCCTGCCCTTGGACAGGACTTTGCCCCCAAGGCCGAGGCGAACAACCTCGCTCTGCCCCAGGACGACCTCCCTGTTTCCCGCTTTGACCGTAACGTCACCGGAAAGAAGCTTGAACTCCGTCTCCTCCTTGTCGTTGACCCTGATGTTGACCCGGGCCTTTCGAACCTGGGCAACGGATCCGGGTGTTTCGATCAGGAAACGGGATCCTTTGGCTGTGGGCCTGAGGATGCTCGCCTCCACGTCGCTGACCAGGAGTTTGATGGCCGAGTTTTTCGTCCGGGTGCGGATGTCCTCACTGAGATCGTCGATGGAGACGAGGGAGTCGGATTTGATGGTCAACTGGCTGCCGTCGTCGAACTGAACGACACAATTGGAGCCTGAACGGGTCCGGATCTTGTCCCCCTTCTTAAGTTTTTCTCCCTTGCGTACCGGGTGCCAGTCAAGGGAGCCTTCCACATTGACCTCTACGGTTCCTTTTACGTGGCTGATGGAGGCGTTTCTCTCCCTGCGGAAGAACTCATCCGACCGCAATCTCTCCAGGGCTTTTTCAAGAGAAGCCAGGGATTGCTCGGCCAGGATCTGGGATTCCGGGTATTTTCTCTCATCGTAGGTCTTCCTGGCCTCGAAAAGCGTTTCCTGAGCTGAGGTGTATTCATCGAAGGACAGTTCCTTGATCCCCAGGACTATGGCCTGCTCCAGCTGCTTCTCGACGCTGGTGATGAGCCTCCTGGCCTGGGCTTTGGGGCTGAGGAACTGATAGTAGAGGAGGGTCAGGACGGTGGCCACGACCAGCAGCACCACCAGGAAACTGACCCAGAACTGAACGGTGGAGAAGGGAATAATGATCGTCCGCCACTTTAGGCGTCCCTCCTTTTTCTTCTTTTTCGCCACTTTTCTCTCCGTTCAATCCACCACTAGATATTGATGATCCTCGGATAGACCCTGACCATGGCATCCACCACGTCCGGATCGTAAAGGCTCCCCCTCCACTCGATCAGCTTATCCACGACATACTGGTTTTCCATGGCCTTCTGATAGAGACGATCGCTGGTCATGGCATCGAAGGTGTCAGCCACCGCTATGATTCGTGCCAGCTGGGGGATCTGGTCCCCGGCAAGCCCCTCGGGGTAACCGCTTCCGTTCAACCGCTCGTGGTGATACTGGATGGCAGGGATAACCTCCTTCAACTGGTTGATGTGCCCCATGATCATGGCCCCCCAGCGCGGATGCTGCTGGACGATCTTGTACTCCTTGTCGGTCAGTTTGGTCGGTTTTTTCAGGACCTGGTCCTCGATACCGATCTTTCCGACATCGTGGAGAAGGGCGGCGATGTTGACCTTCTGCTGTTCTGACGGGGCCAGACCCATCTCCTTGGCAAGCTCGAGGCTGATCTGGGCAACCCTCTGGGAATGCCCCCGGGTATAGGGATCCTTGGCGTCGATGGCCGCCGCAAGGGCCTTGGTGGTGCTGATGAACATCTCCCGGAGGTTCCGGTCATGATTCTCCAGCTGGGACGCCATGTGATTGAATGTCTGGGCCAACTGGCCGAGTTCGTTACGGGAGGTGATGTCCACCCGCTGGTTGAAATTACCATTGGCCAGTGACAGGGCTCCCTCGGCCAGGCCGCCGATGGGCTTGGCGAGACGGATAGCCAGAAGGGTGCTGGCGACCCCTGCCGCCAGGATAGCGACCACCGCCCAGATTACCGTCTGAAAGAGCATCTGCTTGATGGTGTTGTAGGCTTCACCTCTGGGCTCCTGGACCACTACTCCCCATCCGAGGCCCTTGACTGTGGAATAGGAACCCACCATGTCCCTGCCCATCTTGTCCCGGAAGGGAATGGTTCCGGCGCTGACGCCGGCGAGCAGATATTTACCCACGATCTCCACAGTGCTCATATCCTCGGACTTTGAGACCCTGTCAACAGCCTGATGGGCGATCAGTTTGCCCCGCCGGTCTACCACGTAGGCGCTGCCCTGCCGACGGATATTGATCCTCTTGACCGTCTCCTGGACACGGTCCAGGGAGATCTCCCCAAGGAGCATGGACCGGATAGCCCCATCACTGCCGTAGATGGGTATCCCTACCGCGATCACCGGAACACTCTGATTGCCCAGAATCACCGGATCGCTGATAAAGGTTGTCCCCTCAATGGATTTGTCCACGGCAAGCCTTCTGGTTGAGTCCTCCAGGGGCGGCACCTTGGTCTTGCCTACGCGCATGACCCGGGCCAGTTCCTTACCGCCGGAGGAGAACTGGGCCAGCCTGATGATCTCCGGATACTGGTCGAGATAGAAGATCAGGGATCGCTCCCGCTCCTCCCGGCTCAGGGGACTACCCCCGCCCTGGGCCTTGGCCACCAGTTCCATGTTGCTCAGGATGGTGGACAGGGCCGTTGAGATCTCCTCGGCGGTGGAATCAGCGACCTGGGAGTGGAGGGCAAGCAGCTCATCCTCCAGAAACGCCCGGTTGATTCCCACCAGCTTGTAGGATGCCGTCAGCAGTGGGATCACGGAAACAGCCAGGGTCACCAGCAGAAACTGGTAAAGGATTCTGCCGCGCTTTCTCGGCTCGGTCTCCATCCGGTCGGCGTCTCCCTCAGGAGCATCCTTTTTCTTCTTAAGGAATCTGAGAAAATTCATCCGGCCTCCCCTTCGGAATCTCTCCCGCCGACTACGATCTCCGGCAGTCTGAGGGTGGGCTGGGCGTCCCCGACTGGAACCCCCTGCCCCTCTTTGCCACATGTTCCCAGACCGAAGCCGAGATCGCTTCCCACCATGTCAACACTCCTTAACACCTCAGGGCCGTTACCCGCAAGGGTGGCTCCACGCACCGGCCCGGCAATCTCCCCTCCCTCAATGAGATAACCCTCACTGACCTCAAATACAAAATCACCGGTGACGGTGTTGACCTGCCCGCCCCCCATCTTCCTGACCAGGAGGCCACGCGGAACGGACCGGATGATGGCATCGGGATCGTCCTCACCCGGGAGGATAATGGTGTTGGACATCCGGGGGATGGGCCAGTGGCGGAAGGACTGACGCCTTCCGTTACCGGTGGGCTCGGTACCATCCCGGTGGGCCGTCACAAGGTCGTTCATATATGTCCTGAGAACCCCTTCTTCGAGCAGCACGGTACGTTGAGCAGGTACGCCCTCGTCATCGTAATTATAGGAACCCCGTTTCCCGGGGAGGGTGGGATCATCCACCACTGTCACCAGATCCGAGGCGACCTTCTGTCCGACCTGATTCGAATAGACGGACAGGCCCTGCCCGCTCAGATCGGCCTCGAGACCGTGGCCAATGGCTTCATGGACCATGGTCCCTCCCGCCTCAGCGGCCAGAACGACGGTCATGGTACCGGCCGGCGCCTCAGGGGCCTCGAGGACCGTCACGGCCCTGCGGGCCGCGGTGACCGCCACATCCTCGGGATCGATCTCCTGGAACACCTCCACTCCCCCGGTCCCTCCCCGTGGTTCGTACCCGACCTGCATGTGCTGTCCGTCCGACGCCACCACCTGCACGAAGAAAACGCCGTGGGATCTCCAATCACGGGCATAAACGCCATTGGAGTTGGCTATCACCACCCGGGCGGAGGAGTCGCGATAGATCGATTTCACCTGAATGATCCTGTCGTCGTGGGCCCTGGCCGCCCGGAGGGCATCCATGATCATCCCACCTTTACGCTCCAGGGGTATTTTGGACAGATCCTCACCCACGCCGAGAGGTCCAGGGGGCTGTTCCGAAACCCCAGCGGCCTTGGCCGGAGGACCCTTGCCCGCTCCGGAGGCCAGATAATCAGCCAGATCGATGAGGGCCTTCGGGGTCAGATCAACAGATGTGGCGAAATGGGTGATCCCGTCCCGGACGATTCGCATACCCATGCCCGCCTCCCTGGCGGTGGTGACACGTTCCAGTCTGCCGTCCTCACCCTCGACCATACGGGACACCTTGTCCTCGAAGAAGACGTCAGCCAGTTCACCTCCATTGGCAAGCAGGTGTCTGAGTAGGTCCTCGAGCAGTTCTGCTTTGAGGGTCATAGCGCTCTCCATGGGTCCAATCCGAATCCAGCACCCTGGGTCGGGTTCCGGTGTCAAAACCAGTTCTCAGCTCTCAGTTCTTCGTTCTGCCCTTCAACTGAAACTTCTTCACCGCCGCATTGTGCTCGATCAATGAATTGCTGAACACGTGGGTCCCGTCCCCCCTACTGACGAAATAGAGGTAGTTCACCTCGGCGGGGTAAAGGGCGGCTTTCAGGGAAGCCTCTCCGGGACTGGCGATAGGGCCGGGGGGAAGTCCGGATCGGGTGTAGGTGTTGTAGGGATGGTCCTGCCTGAGGTGGGTTTTCGTCAGGTTCCCGTCGAAGCCTTCCAAACCGTAGATCACAGTCGGATCCGTCTGGAGACGGTAACCCCTTTTGAGCCGGTTGTGAAATACCGCGGAGACCAGGGTCCTCTCCTCTTCAGCTCCCGTTTCCCTCTCGACTATGGAGGCGAGGGTCACCACCTGATGTTCCGTCATCCCCATTTCCCGTGCTCTCTGCCGCATTTCGTCGGTGAATACCTTCTGATAACGGTCGACCATGCGGGTGAGAATCTCCTCCTCCGAGAGCCCCTTGGGAAACAGATAGGTGTCCGGGAAGAGGTACCCTTCGAGCCGGTCCGAGGGGACGCCCAAAGAACGGGTGAAAACCGCGTCCTCGGCCAACCGGTTGACAGCGTCCTCTTCGGCCAGGCCCTTTTGGCCAAGAAGAAGGGCGATCTGCCTGACGTGAAACCCTTCAGGTATGGTGATCGGGTAAGAGACGGGCTTTCCGCTGGACAGAATATCGAGGACCTCCACCGGGGTCTGATCGGTCCGGAAGAGGAGTTCCCCAGCCTGCACCTTCCCGGCCAGCCCCCTGATCTTTCCCAGGAGGACGAAAGACCTGATGGACCTGATGACACCGGCATCTTGAAGCCTCAATGCCGCCTCCACGAAGGTGGCACCGCCGGGAATCTCCACGGTGATCTCCCTTCCCGGATTTTCAGAGGGTGTGTTCCAGAAATAGATCAGGCTTGCCGAGAAGGCGGTCAGGACCAGGACGAGGACGATCAGACCGACAACCAGAAATCCTTTTTTCCTCTGGCGGTTGCCGATCATCATTTTTTTGTCCGTCCCTCCCGATCGAGGTAAGCCTGAAGAAAGATAGCGGCCGCCACCCTGTCGATGAGTCCCTTGCGTTTTTTCCGGGAAACGTCGGCGCCGATGAGGACCTTCTCAGCCTCCGCGGTGCTCAATCTCTCGTCCCAGGTGGCGACAGGGACCTTCAGTCTGCGTTCCAGTTCCTGAACGATCCGCAGGACCTCCTGAGCGGCGTCCCCCACCGACCCGTCCATCCTGACTGGCATGCCGATGATCACCTGGTCCACATTGTTGTCACTGATCATATCACAGATCCCGTCCAGATCCCGTTCCAGTGACGGTGTGCGTTTAAGGACGCTGTGGGGTGAGGCGATGGTTCGGCTCTCGTCGGAAAGGGCGACGCCGATCCGTCTTTCACCCCAGTCTATGCCCATGACACGGCCCATGAATTAAACCAATAGTTCAAGGTTCAAGGTTCAAGGTTCAAGGTTCAAGGTTCAAGGTTCAAGGTTCAAGGTTCAAGGTTCAAGGTTCAAGGTTCAAGGTTCAAGGTT
>JBFFDD010000071.1:0-11586 GCA_041559575.1 bacterium | reverse complement strand
GGTTGAGACAAAGATGCCGGTTGAGCCGCCCCCCGCCCCGGAACCTGAGGCCAAACCGGTACCGATCCCGGAGGTGATCACCCACCGGCTCATCCAGGCCCTGTCCACCTATGGATTCATCATCGATGAGAAAGAGTTCGGCATCGGCACCATCTCCTCCATGGAGGAGAACCGCATGTTGATATCAACCGGTCAGAAGGTCTACGTCACCACCCCCGAGGAGGCCCCTCTCGAGGTGGACAGGACCTACTCCATCGTTCGCATTTATGACGAAGTGCGCCATCCCCGTACGGGTAAGAAGGTGGGTTATCTGGCCCGCATTTTAGGAGATCTCTCTGTGGTCGCTGCAAATAAAGAGCTTTCCACGGCCATGATCGGTGACGTGTATCAGGAGATCAGGCTGGGCGACAAGGTCATGGAGCACGTACAGTACGTCACCTGGCACCGGAAGGAAAAGGACGAGATCGAACCCGGGCTGGAGGGATATGTCCTGGCCCACTCCGAGGGGCGGGAATTGATGGGAAAGGGCGACGTCCTGTTCCTGGACATGGGAACCAACCACGGCCTCGGTACCGGCGATGTGCTCTCGGTGATCGCGGACAAGTCCCCTGAAACCACCGGGGTTCCTGATGAGGTTATCGGTCAGGTCGAAATTGTGGTCCCGCGGGAGAAGAGTTCTGTGGCAAAGGTCACCGAGAGTTACCGCGAGATAGCTCTGGGAGCAAAGGTGGTATCCACCGTCAGGTAGTTCATCGGCAGCTGTTTACTGATCCGCGCTTTCCCCTGTCGGGCTGGTTTCAGGGATCAGGTCCGCGGGAGCCTGGGCATCCGATGGAATCTGGGCCTCTCCCTCCACGGGCAGAGCGGGCGCTTCCTGAACCGGCTGTCCAACAGGTGTGACATCGACCCCTGATCGGCCGCCCGCAGACATGTAGGCAAGCCCCAAGGAAGTCAGCATGAACACAACGGCGGCGGTTGTGGTCAATTTGGCCATGAATCCTGCCGGCCCCCCGCTGCCGAACACCGTCTGGCTGGCGCCGCCGAAAGCCGCTCCCATCTCCGCCCCTTTGCCCGTCTGCAGAAGCACGACCAGGATCAGGAATACAGCCACCAGAATATGCAGAATTTTGAGTAGGACGATTATCATACTTATCCTCATTCCTTTTCAGGTTTTCTGAAACTTGACAATCCGGGCGAAGCTGTCCGCGTCCAGACCGGCCCCACCAACCAGAGCGCCGTTGATATCCTCCATGGCCATCAGGCCATCGATGTTGTCCGGCTTTACCGAACCACCGTACAGGATCCTGACATCACCACCGATCCCCTCTCCGAGCAGGCTGCTTAACAGGCCCCTGATGTGGCTGTGAACCTCCTGGGCGGCTTCAGGAGTGGATGTTTTCCCCGTGCCGATAGCCCAGACCGGCTCATAGGCAATAACCAGCTGATCCCCACGGTCGATAACCGCTCCCTCGAGCCCCCCGAGGATCTGCCTCTGGATGACCTCGAAGGTCTTGCCATATTCCCTTTCCCCCAGCGTTTCACCTACACAGAGGATAGGGATCAGACCTTCCAGGAGAGCGGCACAGACCTTTCGGGCAACCTCTCCGTCCCCGTCCCCGAAATACTGCCTCCGTTCGGAATGACCGAGGATGACGAACCGGCAGTTCAGGTCACGCAGCATGGAAGGGCTGATCTCGCCGGTGAATGCCCCCTCTGTCTCCCAGAACATGTTCTGGGAGGCCAGACCCAGCTCTTTACCCTTCAGTTCCTTTCCGACCGGGTAAAGGGCGGTGAAAGGTGGCGCGACAGCCGCCTCCACATCGGATACGCCATCGATCAGGGGGAGGAGTTCCTGGACCAGGTCAAGGGCCTCTGGAACAGTCTTGTGCATCTTCCAGTTGGCGACCATCAGGGGCACAGGCATCGTCTACCTCCTCCTGAGCGGAAGTGCGGGCTATAACATTGCACGACCGCATTGTCAACTTCTACCGAATCGATCACACCTGATCCAGCGCGCTTACCCCCGGCAGTTCTCCCGTCTCGACCAGCATGAGAAAGGCGCCGCCGCCGGTGGATATATAATCTATTTTATCCCAATTTCCCGTCAGGTGAACCGCAACGTCTGTGTCACCACCTCCCAGGATGGTCATGCCGCTGGATCCGGCAAGGGCGTCCACCATGGCGAAGGTCCCATTGCTGAACTGGGGATACTCGAAGACCCCCATGGGGCCGTTCCAAACGATCGTCCGGGCGTTGGAAAGGGCCTGGCGGAACAGGGTAATGGTCGCCGGTCCGATATCGAGCCCGATGAAACCCTCGGGGATCTCCTGCGCCGGAAACACCACCGGATAGGCTTTCTCCTCCCTGGCCTCGGCAGCCACAACATCTACGGGGAGGTAAAAGGGGATGCCCTTCTGCTTCGCCCTGTCCATGATCTCCCGGGCGAACTCCAGCATATTCTCCTCGACCAGCGATTTCCCGACGCTGTAGCCCATGGACCGCATAAAGGTAAACGCCATCCCGCCCCCCACGAGGATCTTGTCCACCTTTTCCAGCAATCTCATGATGGCCTTGATCTTGTCGGACACCTTTGCCCCGCCCAGGATACCGGCCAGCGGCCGGACGGGCTCCTCTAAAGCCTTGTTGAAGTAACTGATCTCGCTTTTGATCAGGTAGCCGGCGACGGCAGGTTTGAGAATAGCCGGAACCCCCACAACTGAGGCGTGTTTCCGATGGGCGGTGGCGAAAGCATCGTCCACATAGATGTCGGCCAGGGAAGCCAGCTCCCGAGCGAAATCAGGGTCGTTCTCGGTTTCACCCGGATGAAATCTGAGGTTTTCCAGGAGGAGCACCTCACCGGGACGCAGATCCCTGGCAAGGGCCGCGACCTCCTCGCCAACACAATCGGGGGCGAACCTGACCTCCTGGTGGAGAAGACGGCTCAGGCGTTTGGCAATGGGCGCCAGACTCAGCTTTGGAACCACCTTACCCTTCGGCCGGCCCAGATGGCTCATGAGGACAATGCTTCCGCCACTATCCAGAATATGGTTGATGGTCGGGAGGGTGGACCTGATCCTCGTGTCATCCGAGATAAGGCCGTCAATGTCTAACGGGACATTGTAGTCAACCCGGACAAGGGCACGTTTCCCGTTAAAATCCAGGTCATCGACGGTCATGGTCTTGAGTAATCTAGGATTCATAGAGATACCTGGTCAGATCCCGGAGGCGGGAGGCATATCCGTATTCGTTGTCGTACCATGCCAGCACCTTGGCCATGGTGCCATCGACGATCTTGGTCATGGGAGCGTCCAGGATCGACGATGCCTCCCAACCGTTGAAATCAGAGGAAACGAGGGGATCATCACTGTAGACCAGGTACCCGGCCAGGGGCTTTTCCTCAGAGGCCTTCTTCATGGCGTTATTGATGGCCGCTGCATCGGTTTCGGCTTTCAGCTCCACGTTGAGGTCCACCAGGGAAACATTGGGCGTGGGCACCCGCACCGCGATTCCATCCAGCTTGCCTTTGAGCTGAGGAAGGACTTCAGCCACCGCAGACGCGGCTCCCGTGGTGGTGGGTATCATGGACAGGGCTGCCGCCCTGGCCCGGCGAAGATCCGAATGGGGGAGGTCCAGGATGCGCTGATCACTGGTGTAGGCATGGATGGTGGTCATGACGCCGTGAACGATGCCGAAGTTCTCATCAAGAACCTTGGCGACGGGAGCCAGGCAGTTGGTCGTGCACGAGGCGTTGGAGATGATCCTGTGCTGATCCCTGTCCACCTGCTCATGATTCACACCCATGACAACGGTGATATCCGGGTCCTTGCCTGGCGCCGAGATGATAACGTGGCCGGCCCCAGCCTCCAGGTGTTTGGCGGCCGCGTCCCGGGTCCTGAAACGGCCGGTACATTCGAGGACCACATCCACGCCCAGGTCCTTCCAGGGCAGGTCCGCGGGGTCCGTCTCGGAAAACACCCGGATCTTCTTATCGCCGAGGACCATCATGTCACCTTCCGCGGAAGATTTCAGTCCATCGGGGAGACATCCATGGACCGAATCGTGGGAGAACAGGAAACTGAGGGTTTCCGCATCCGTCAGATCGTTGATGGCCACGAAGTCAAGGGATGGGTCCCCGATAGCACTCCTCATAACCAAGCGGCCAATGCGACCGAAGCCGTTTATGGCAACTCGAACGGACATAGACATTCCTCCTTCCGGAATTGTGTGAATAAAAATTCAATCAGGGGAAACAAGACGATTATTATAGGCCCGGAGGTCTGCAAGTCAAACCTTTTTATCGGGAGTGGCCGGGGGGAGAACAGGGGAAATAAGAGCTGCGACCTGAGATCTGGGAGCCAAGAGATAAGAGCCGGGGAACAAAGGCGTTTATATCAACTTTTGTCAAAGCGCTTCGTTCTCCTTTCTCTGCGTTCAGTTCTTCGTCCCTGTTCCTTCGCTCTCTTTCCTTGACAAAGGGAGAGGATTTCCCTTATATTTAGGACAACTATCAAGTGTCACTTATCACTTTACATTAATGAGCATTCCAAACCTCTCACTGTCCAAGGAGTCTTCCCGGAAGGGTCACATCCTTATTATCGAGGATGACCCGATCTCCAGGGACATCCTGGTGAACATCTTCCAGGGCAAGGGATACTCCGTCTCCATCGCCGAGGACGGCGTGGCCGGCCTCGAAATCCTGCGAAAAGAGAAGCCTGATCTGGTCTGCCTCGATATTATTCTGCCCCGCCTGTCCGGATACGAGGTCTGCCGAACAGTCCGGAAGGACCCTGAGATCTCCTCCACGCCCATCCTCATGATCACCTCCCTCGGAAAGAAGGAGGACATCATCAAAGGGCTCAAGTCCGGGGCGACGGATTATATCTCCAAACCTTTCACCCCCGCGGAGGTCCTGGCGAGGGTAAAGGTCAACCTGGAGCAGAAATTCTTCCTGGATCACCTCAAGGACAGGACAAGAAAGTTCCGCCTCGCTTACGAGGTCCTGGAGACGACAACCGCCTCCCTGGATCTGAAGCAGATCCTCTACATCCTCGTGGAGAAGACCGCCGCGGTCCTGAAGGCGGAGCGCTGCTCGATCCTCGTCGTGGAGGGCCAATGGGACGCCGATCAAAGCGACCTCAAGGGGACCGTGCTGGTTTCCCATGAGGACCCGAACATGACAGAGATATCCATTGAATTGGCCAAATATCCGGAGGTGATCAAGGCTTTCAGAACGGGCAGTCTGGTGATCGTGGAGGACGTCCAATCCGATCCCATCATGGAGAATGTCCGCAGTCTGGTCGAATCCCTGGGATATCAATCCATACTTGCCGCTCCCCTCACCTACCGTGGTGAGATCATGGGTGCCCTCCTCCTTCGATCAGCCCGTAAAGGCAAGAGTTTCAGCGAGGAGGAGGTCGCCATCGTCAGGGTGATCGCCGGCGCCAGCACCAACGCTCTCAAGAATGCCTGCCTGTTTGAAAAGCTGGAGAGCCGGTCCCAAAGGCTGGAGAGGATCAACGAGCAGTTGGTGAAAGCCAACCAGGAGCTGGAGTGGCTCAGCAACATCAAGTCGGAGTTCGTCTCAACGGTATCCCACGAGCTAAGGACACCCCTGACCTCCATCATCGGCTTCTCGGAACTCCTGTCAGAGGAGCAGGTCGGGCCTCTCACCAGGGAGCAGAAGGACTATGCCAGCCAGATTCTTCGGAAGGGCAAGGACCTGCTCGCCCTGATCAACGACATCCTGGATACCGGGCGGATCGAGGCGGGAAAGATCGCATGCCGGTTCAAGACCATGCGGCTACAGGATGCCATCAACGAAGCGATCAGTTCCACGAGGCACATCATCGAATCGGAGCCAATGATAAAGATCGATCTCATGGAGAACCTGCCCGAGATCGAGGCCGATCCCGACAAGGTCACCCAGATCCTGATCAACCTGCTCGGCAACGCCCTGAAGTTCTCACCGCCGGACTCCCCGGTTTTCATCAGGGCCAAATGCATCGAGGGACGGAGGGAGAGCGATCAGAGTGATCTGGTCCAGATCAGTGTCGAGGATCGCGGCATGGGCATCCCTGAGGATGCCCAGCTGAAGGTCTTCGATCAGTTCTTCCAGGTGGACCAGGGAGCCGCGCGTTCCTATCCCGGGGCCGGCCTGGGATTGTACATCGCCCGGTCCATGGCTGAGCTCCATGGTGGGAAGATCTGGCTGGAGAGCATCCACGGCAAAGGGAGCATTTTCCACTTCACCCTGCCGATCAAGCAGGGGTGAAGAGCAGTACCTAGTACCTAGTGCTTAGCGCTCAGTTCTCCGTTCTGCTTTTAGCCCTGGCCGAGAACACGATCTTCCCATCCTGCTCATCGACGACCACCGTATCGCCTTCCCCGTATTTACCGGACAGGATATCGAGGGCCAGCGCATCCTGGATGTCCTTCTGAATTACCCTCTTGAGCGGGCGGGCTCCGTAGACGGGATCGTAACCCTCCGACGCGACATGGTCCAGGGCAGCCTCGGTGACCTCAGCGGCGAGACCCCTATCCTTGAGCAGTGCGTCGAGTTTCGACATCTGAATGCCCACGATGACCTTGATCTGCTCACGCGTCAGAGGATGAAAGATAATGACATCATCGATCCGGTTGATGAACTCGGGCCTGAAATGGGATCGAAGTGCTTCTGTGACAAGCTGCCTCATTTCCTCCTCGTCCTTTCCCTGGAGATCCGCAACATGGACACTGCCGATGTTCGAAGTCATGATCACCACTGAATTGCGGAAATCCACCGTACGGCCCTGGCCATCCGTAAGCCGGCCGTCGTCAAGAATCTGAAGGAGGATATTGAACACCTCGGGATGGGCTTTCTCGATCTCATCGAACAGGATGACGCTGTAGGGCCTTCGCCTGATGGCCTCCGTGAGATAACCACCCTCCTCGTAACCGACATAACCCGGAGGCGCTCCGATAAGCCTGGCCACCGCGTGCTTTTCCATGAATTCCGACATATCGATCCTGACCATGGCGCTGTCATCGTCGAAGAGAAACTCCGCCAGAGCCTTAGCCAGCTCCGTCTTACCGACTCCGGTGGGCCCCATGAAAATGAAAGAGCCGACGGGGCGATTGGGGTCCTGAAGGCCGGCCCTCGCCCGCCGGACAGCGTTGGATACGGCAGCCACCGCTTCCTCCTGTCCCACAACCCTCTTCGCAATCCGCTCCTCCATCCTGACGAGTTTCTCCACCTCCCCCTCGAGAAGCCGGGTAACCGGAACCCCCGTCCACTTTGAAACGATGTCGGCTATGTCCTCCGAATCCACCTCCTCCTTGAGCATCCTCTGCTCTGACTGGAGGTCCATGAGCCTGCTGTTGGTCTCCTCGAGCTGCTGGGTGAGCTGAGGCAGCTTGCCGTATTTCAGTTCGGCAGCCAACTCGAGGGATCCTTCCTGTTCAGCCTTTTGAGCCTCATACTTCGCCTGTTCGACCTGCTCCTTAAGGGAACGGATGGCCTGGATCGCCTCCTTCTCCATCTGCCATCTCGCTTTCATAGAGGCGCTCCTCTCGGAGAGATCGGCCAGTTCCTTCTCGATCTTTCCCAATCGCTCCTTGGAACCGGGATCCTTCTCCTTCTTCAGGGCCTCCTTTTCGATCTGGAGCTGGACGATCTTCCTCTCAACCTCATCGATCTCCTGAGGAAGGCTGTCGATCTCAATGCGGAGACGCGATGCCGCCTCATCTACAAGATCGATGGCCTTGTCTGGAAGAAACCGGTCGGTGATGTAACGGTTCGAGAGGGTGGCCGCTGCCACGATGGCCGAGTCGGTTATCCTGACACCATGATGGATCTCGTAGCGCTCTTTTAGTCCCCTGAGGATGGCGATAGTATCCTCAACCGAGGGTTCCGAGACGTAGGTCGGCTGAAAACGTCTTTCAAGGGCGGCATCCTTCTCGATATACTTCCGGTACTCATCAAGGGTGGTCGCTCCGACACATCTCAGTTCACCCCGGGCGAGCGCCGGCTTGAGCATGTTGGAGGCATCCATGGACCCCTCCGCCCTGCCGGCGCCGATAAGGTTGTGGAGCTCATCGATAAACAGGATGATCTCGCCGGCGGCTTCCTCCACCTCCAGCAGAACCGCCTTGAGCCTCTCCTCGAACTGACCCCTGTACTTGGCCCCCGCCACCAGGGATCCCATGTCCAGGGCGATGATCCTTTTCTTCTTGAGGCCCTCCGGGACATCTCCGCTGGAGATCCTCTGGGCGAGGCCCTCGGCGATGGCCGTCTTGCCCACCCCCGGCTCCCCAATGAGGACAGGGTTGTTCTTGGTCCGGCGGGACAGCACCTGAATGACCCTGCGGATCTCATCATCTCTGCCGATAACGGGATCAAGCTTCCCTCTTCCGGCAAGTTCCGTCAGGTCCTTGCCGTATTTCGCCAGGGCATCGTAGGTCTCCTCAGGATTCTGATCGGTAACCCTGCGGCTTCCCCTGACACCCATCAGGGCCTCAAGGATCTTCTCCCGGCTGGCCTGGGCCTCCCGGAGGATCTTGCCCGTCGCACCGTCTTTCTCATCCACCATAGCCAGGAGGATATGCTCGGAGGCGACATACTCGTCCTTGAGCGTCTCGGCTTCCTTCAGTGCGGAGTTGAAAAGGAGGTTCAGACGAGGAGACAAGTAGGTCTGGGTGAGTCCCGATACTCTGGGGAACCTCTCCATCTCGGCATCGATGTCCCTCCGGATTGAGCCAGGGTCAACACCGACTTTCTCCAGGACAGGTCCAACGACGCCGCCCTCCTGATCGAGGAGCGACAGGAAAAGATGCTCGACATCGATCTGCTGATGCCCCCTGTTTTCGGCCTCCCGCTGGGCTTCCTGGAAGGCCTCCTGGGCTTTTATGGTTAATTTCTCAAAATTTAAGGCCATGGCCTTACCACCTGCTTTCCTTAATCTTTGTCAGGATATAGATAACCACTGGAGTGGGTCTGTCAATCAGAGAGAAGAATAGGGAGAACAACAGTACGGAGGGCAGAGTGAAAAGCGCCAAGGGCACAGCGCTGAGAACCAAGTTTTAAATACAAGGTTTTTTGACTTAGGTCCTGCGTACTTCATCCATGGCTTTATGTTCTTCGCTCCTGGCCCCTTGTTCATATTTCTTGGTTCTTTGCTCACAGCCCTCTCCCCTACTAAACCATTGACATAGAATCATTTTTGATTAACTTTTATATTAGAGGTTCAAAAAATGATCGTTTATGACCTGAAATGCACGCAGGGACACACCTTTGAGGGCTGGTTCAGGGGCCGTGAGGAACTCGAAAACGAGATAAGCTCCGGCAGGCTGAACTGCCCGATGTGCGGTGACGTAGAGGTAACCGTCCTGCTCACCGGCGGTCATATCTCCAGATCGAACCCGGATAAGGGCAACAGGGAACAGGGCAAACCAGCCGGCCATTCAAAGTCTCTTTCCCTGCTGCAATACATCGAGAGGAACTTCGACAACGTGGGGCCCAGATTCGCCGAGGAGGCCATCAAGATCCATTTCGGGGAGATCGACGCCAAGAATATCCGCGGCACCATGACCGAGGAGGAGGAGAAGGACCTTCAGGAGGAGGGGGTTGAGTATATGAAGGTGCCGCTGCCGAAATTTCAGAGCTAGGGGCGTCCGATAACGAGCCATCCACTGCGTCCTCGTCCTCCGGAAATCCTCGATCACGCCCAGGGCGTGACGGACTTGTATCTGACCCATTCTCGGACGCACCCAAATATACATCTCACTCGTTTGGTCGGTGAATCAGAACACAGAACTCCCACCACAAGAAAAAGGGGCCGCTCGAAAGCGGCCCTTTTATTCGTGGTGGGCGATACTGGATTTGAACCAGTGACTTCTGCCGTGTGAAGGCAGCACTCTCCCACTGAGTTAATCGCCCCGGAGATTTGAATTATAGCTGCGGGACATACGCTGTCAAGCGCTGAAAAGCTAACACCATTGGCTGAAACCAGGGCACCTCAATTTTCCCGAAAATACCGAATCACAATTTTCAACACCTCTCTGTGGAATAATATGGAGAGGTCTGCTAATTAATCAGGGCCATGGTAAAAAGACTATCCCTCTTGCTGATACTATTGCCCCTCACACTTTCTGTCGCCGACCTTTCTCCGGCCGACTCGGCCACCAATGCGCTTATTGGCCGCGTCCTTGACGCCTACGGCGGTAAAAAGCTTGAAACAGTGAAGGCCTATCGGATGGAGGGTTTGGTGACGGCGAGGATGCGTAGGGCTGAGGGGAAAATGGTCAGGCTCTTCGCGAGGCCAGACCGACTTTTCGTGGACCTGGCCTACGGGACAAACCCCGAACGGAGATATCTGGACCGGGAGCGTGGCTGGCGTACCGATCCTGCCGGGGGCGGAATACGGGAGGTTGAGGGGCCGCTTCTGAAGTCCATGGTCCTCCAGGCTGCCCGCTCCAACATTCCATGGGTCCTCTCCGAGCACAGGGAGGATGTGACGCAGATCCCTCCTCTTAAGGTGGGTGAAAACATGACCATCGGGATGCAGATTATTTTAGGACCGGGTCTCATTCTCCGGCTGTATGCCGATCCGAAGACCGCCCGGATCATCTACAGCCAGGCGATCCTCAATACGGAAAGGATCAAAACCCACTTCGAGACAGCCTACTCTGATTTCAGGGAGGTGGAAGGGATCCTTTTTGCCCACCACGAGGAGAACAGGGCCTCGGGGTTTCACACAGGGACGACCACCATCGATAAAATCATTCTGAACCCGGAAACCAGGCCCGGAACCTTCAGGCCGGAGTGAGTCCTGAATTTAAAATTCAAGGTTCAAGATTCAAAAAAAAACGAAATATAAAAAAACTTGCAGGACAGCCGCGCCCCTTTTACGTGGGCAAAAAAAGCCGGGGTTAAATCCCCGGCTTTACTTTGGACATTGGACTTTGGGCTCTCTCAGAACGACCGGCCCACAGTGGCTGCGGTGAGTTTTCCGTGAACAACCCCCTTGATGCCGATGAGGCGGTCTGCCATTTTTCTTATCCGGTGGCTCTTGCCCTTGACCACGATGACCTCGAGGCAGAGGTGGTGATCCAGGTGAACGTGAAGGGAGGACACGATGGCCTCACCCATTTCATGCTGGATGTTGTTCAGGGCATCGGCGAGTTCCCGGACATGGTGATCGTATACCAGGGTGACCGTCCCAACGGTCTCCACATCCGATTCCCATTCCCTGTCAACCAGGTAGTCCCTGATGAGATCACGCAGCGCTTCGGATCGGTTGGCGTAACCGCCGTCACGTATGTGATCGTCAAAACGGGCCAGGAGGCGGGCTGGGATCGAAACCCCGAAACGGGTGATCTTCTCATCCAAACCTGATTGCCTCGCGGGGTCCTTCGGGCCTCGACCAGGCGCGTCTGTATCTCCGGGCTTTTTGCGGTTCTCAGCCCAGTTCAGCGCCCCTCAGAGATTAAGCCTGGGCCGCAGCCTTGGGCGGCCTGCCCCGTTTCTTGGAGGCCGCCGTACCGGCTTTCGCCGCCGCTGCCTTGGGCGGCCTGCCCCGCTTCTTCGGAGCAGCCGTACCGGACTTCGCC
>JBFFDD010000070.1:0-11740 GCA_041559575.1 bacterium | reverse complement strand
GGGAAAGGAGAAATGGGAAAGGGCGAGGGGGCGACTGGGCGACTGGACGACGGGGCGAGGAGGCGACTGGACGACAGGGCGAGGAGGCGACGGGACGACGGGGCGAGGAGGCGACTTTCCGACAATGCGAATGCTCCGGTTCTTCGCTGAATCGGTTAGTCGATCAGTCGCAAATTCGAGCGTACCAGTTCTCAGCCCTAAGCACTTATCACTTAGGACCTGGCACTTAGGACTCAGTTCCCAGATTCTTCCCTTTTTACCCTTGATTCTTCCTTTTCTCCCCTCCTGTTTTTCTGTGGTATGGTTAACTTCAGGAATCGGCGAGGAACGCGACAACAGAACCCCTGGAGGAAGCATGACCGACAACGCCGCACTGGAACAGACCGTCAGGGACCTTCTTGCCTCCGATGGCGTGGCCGTCCTGTCCACCCAGGGAGAGGATTTCCCCCACGTCTGCCTGGTGGCCTTTGCCGTTACCGAAGACCTCCGCACCATCGTTTTCGTAACATCCCGATCCACCCGGAAATACGCCAACATCCAGCGGGAGGGGCGGGTGACCCTGCTGGTGGACAACCGTTCGAACACCGAGGAGGATTTTCACCGGGCGACGGTGGTCACCGGACAGGGGAAGGCCGCGGAGGTGTCCCCGGCGGAAAGGGAAAATCTCATCGACCTCTACCTGCGACGGCATCCCTATCTGGAAAATTTCGTCCGGTCCCCCACCAGTGTCCTCATGAGGATAAAGGTGAGTACTTACGCCGTGGTGAGCCGGTTCCAGAACGTCCTCCTTCTTAACATGGACCATGACCCTGCTGATTGAGCTGTCAGAGATCGGCCCCGATGAACGCGCCGGGTGTGGAGGCAAGGCAGCAGCACTGTCACGGCTGATCCAGGGAGGGTTTACGGTCCCGCCCGGGATGTGCGTCACCACGGATGCCTATCGGAGGTACGTCGACGACGCCGGACTCCGGGAGAGGATCCTGCTGGAGGTGAACCGCAAACGGTCCGGGGAAATGAGGTGGGAGGAGATGTGGGACACCGCCCTGCGCATCCGCAACCTCTTCCACACCACACAGATGCCCGGCTCCATGGCTGAGGAGCTGGCCCCCCGAATCGAAGAGCGATTCGGGGACCGGCCGGTGGTGGTCCGTTCGTCGGCCACAACCGAGGACAGCCGGAAGACCTCCTACGCCGGTCTTCACGAATCCTTCGTCAACATCCGCGGCGTGGAATCGATCCTCAAGCACATCCGGCTGGTGTGGGCCTCCCTGTGGTCCGACGGAGCCCTCCTGTATCGGGAGGAACTGGGCCTGGACATGGATTCCGATGCCATGGCCGTGGTCATCCAGGAGCTGGTTGCCGGGGTCAGCTCAGGCGTCGCCTTCTGCGTCGACCCCACCGATCCGGTCCGGGGGGTGATCGAGGCGGTCCACGGTCTGAACAAGGGTCTGGTCGACGGGGACGTGGAGCCTGACCGGTGGTTCATCCGCCGGGATGACGGCCGCGTCCTGGCTCACGAATCCCCGGTCCGGGACCGGGCCGTGGCGGTGAAGGAGGACGGCCTGGTCATTTTGACCCTCGGCAGCCTGGGGGAGAGGCCACCCCTGACCGACGGCGAGGTGGATCAGGTGTGGAACCTCACCCGGCGTGCCGAGGAGCGTTTCGGCAGCCCCCAGGACCTGGAGTGGACCCTGCACGGAGGACAGCTCTACACCCTTCAGTCCCGTCCCATCACCACCGGGGTGCCCGACCCCTCGGAGCGCGGCAGCCGTGCCTGGGCCCTTGGTCTGAAGGTCTCCTTCGATCGTCTGGCCCGGCTCAGGGACCGGATCGAGAACCTTCACTTTCCGGCCATGGCCAGGGAGGCGGACAGTCTCGCCGGGATCGAAACGGGGAAAATGACCGACGACCAGCTCGCCGGGGAGATCCGCCGCAGGGTGAAGATCCTCGGCCATTGGACGGATATCTACTGGGAGGAGTTCATTCCCATGGCCCACGGCGCCCGGCTCTTCGGCCAGGTGTTCAACGACGTCATGGCCCCCGAGGACCCCTATCTGTTCGTGGAACTCCTCCGGGACACGCCCATGATCACCGTGACACGTAACCGCGACCTGGAGGAGCTGGCCGCGGAGGTCAGGAGGGATCCGGGCCTGGCCCGCTGCCTCGAAGCCGGGACCGTTCCGGACGACCACATGGCCTTTCAGGACCGCCTTGACAGCTTTCTGGCCGATTACGGAGATCAGACGTGGTCCGGGACCCGCCTGTCGGCCAACCGGGAATCGCTGTTGAAATTCATCCTCAACCTGGCCTCGGC
This sequence comes from bacterium, assembly GCA_041559575.1. Classification (GTDB taxonomy): domain Bacteria; phylum BMS3Abin14; class BMS3Abin14; order BMS3Abin14; family BMS3Abin14. The sequence goes on along the minus strand of JBFFDD010000070.1, from coordinate 9,426 downwards.
GCCGGCCCGACTACCGGGGTCCTCCACGGAACCGCCGGACGTTTCCGGACTGGCCGAGGATTTCGTCGGCCGGTTCCCCCCGGGCAGGCAGGCCGAAGCTGAGGACCTTCTCGACCTGGCAAGGGCCAGCTGGCACCTCAGGGACGACGACAACGTCTACCTGGGCCGCATCGAGGGACAGGTTCAGGCAGCTTCCGAGGAGGGCATCCGCAGGCTCGCCGAACGGGGTGTCGTTTTCAACCAGCCTCCCCCACCCGAGACAGTGGCGGCCGCCTTGACGGACCCGCACAGAATTTCCGAAAAAGGGACCGAAGGCCCGGCGAAGGGAGCCGGCGACCGGGTCAGGCCCCGGCAGCTGGTCGGACAGCCCGCCTGCGGCGGTATCGCCCGGGGCAGGGCCCGGGTGGTGACCGGCTTCGCTGACCTGCCCGCTTTCCGGTCGGGCGAGATCCTGGTGTGCGACGCGGTGGACCCGAACATGACCCTCCTGGTCCCCCTGGCGGCGGCCATCGTCGAGAGGAGGGGCGGCATGCTCATCCACGGGGCTATTATCGCCCGGGAATACGGCATCCCGTGCGTCAACGGCGTCCCCGAGGCCACCGGGCTGATACGGACCGGCAGCGACGTCACCGTGGACGGCTACCTGGGCCTGGTGGTGGTGCATGGGGAAAACAGGAGTGGAAAGGAAAAAGGGGAAAGGGGAAAGGCAAGGAGCAATTCAAAACAATAAAAGAATTGAGGGCAGAGAATCGGGAATAAACGCACAGCACATATTGCCATGAGACCCACTTGCCTGCGCATTCTGTCCATTGTACTTTTTCTTTCCCCTTCCACGCCGGAGACATAGCGTTTTGTAGAGATTGCACGGCTCGGGAATCCGCCTTGGAATGACAATGCTGTCTATTTTGGACTTTGGATTTTGGATTTTGGGTTAAAGGTGTACCCTGGACCCTGAACACTGTTTTCTGGGGGTTTTCCATGCTTGAAGTCATCGGGTGGGCCGCTGTGGTCCTCTTTATCTTCATGTCGTCGGTCTTCGTCGCCGCCCTGATCCTGCGCGACAACAGCATCGTGGACATCTTCTACGGGCTGGGTTTCATCTCCGCGGCGGCCGTTGTCTACGTGCGGTTCGCCTCCGCCCATCCCCGCCAGCTGCTGGTCGTGGCTCTGCTCATCCTGTGGGGCGGCCGGCTGGCCGCCCACCTGTTCGTCCGCCACCGGGGACGGGGCGAGGACTTCCGCTACCGGCAGTGGAGGGAGGCCTGGGGCAGGTCCTTCGTCCCCAGGAGCTTCCTCCAGATCTACATGCTCCAGGGCCTGGTGATCCTGGTGGTTCTGTCACCGGTGCTGGCGGTCCTGGCCCGGCCCGGGGGCGGCCTGGGGATCCTGGACGGGGCGGGGGTCCTGGTGTGGCTCCTCGGTTTCTCCTTCGAGTCGGTGGGCGACTGGCAGCTCCTGCGCTTCATCCGGGACCCGGCCAACCGGGGACGCCTCATGACCGGCGGCCTGTGGCGCTACACCCGCCACCCCAACTACTTCGGGGAGGCCACCCTGTGGTGGGGCGTGTTCCTGATCGCCCTGGCATCGGGGGGGAGGTGGTGGACCGTCATCAGCCCCCTGACCATAGACTTTCTCCTCCTGTTCGTGTCGGGCATCCCGATGCTGGAGAAGAAGTACGAGGGGAACCCCGAATTCGAGGCCTACCGGGAACGGACCAACGCCCTCATCCCATGGTTTCCGCGATCCGGGACCGGGGGGGCGGCGGGGAAGGACCGGCCGCCGGATGGATAGTCGGGGAGGATCGATGATGACCGGAGTGCACCGGGACCCGCCCCCAGGCAAAGGCCCCCTCCGGGTGGCCGTGGCGGGTGGGGGAGTGGCCGGCATCGTGGCCGCCCATCTCCTGCAGGAGAGGCACGAGGTGACCCTCCTGGAGAGAAACGATTACCTGGGAGGCCACACCCACACCGTCGTCATCCCCGACGGCCCGGACGCCGGCACCCCCGTGGACACGGGCTTCATCGTCCTGAACGACCGGACCTACCCCCTGTTCACCACCTTCCTGGACCGCCTGGGGGTCCCCACCCGGTATTCGGAGATGTCCTTCTCCTTCTTCGACGCCGGAACCGGCTTCTGCTTCAGCGGAACCGGCCTGAACGGGCTGTTCGCCCAGCGGAGGAATCTGCTCCGTCCCTCTTTCTACCGCATGCTCGCGGGCATCGTCCGTTTCTGCCGTGAGGCAAGGCAGGGGATCCAGGCGGGGACGATCCCCGACGTCACCCTGGGTGAGTACCTGGAGACGGGCCGCTACCCCGCCGGGACCGTCGAAAATTACGTCCTCCCCATGGCGGGGGCCATCTGGTCCTCCCGCCCGGTGGATGCGCAGCGATTCCCCGTTTTCGCCTTCCTCCGGTTCTTCGACTCCCACGGCCTTTTATCCCTCAGGGACCGCCCCCGCTGGCTGACTGTCCGGGGGGGGAGCCACACCTACGTCAGGGCCTTCCAGGCCCGCTTCACGGGAGAGATCCGGCTCGGTTCCCGGGTCGTCGGGGTCGACCGCCGGGGGGAAGGCGTCACCGTCCGGCTTGAGGGTGGGCAGGAACTGGGCTTCGACCGGGTGGTCATCGCCGCCCACGCGGACGAGGCTCTGGCCATGCTCGACGACCCGTCCCCGGACGAGTCCAGGCTCCTGGGGGCCTGGTCATACCAGAGCAACCGGACGACGCTGCACACCGACACCGCGGCCCTCCCACCCAGCCGCCGGGCATGGGCCAGTTGGAACTACACCCGCGAGTCGGGCGAGGGCGGGGAAAGACCTGTGTCCGTCTCCTACTACATGAACAGGCTCCAGGGCCTGTCAGCCCATAACCATTACTGCGTGTCACTGAATCGGCGGACCCCCCTGCGAAGCGGCTCCGTGATCGCAGAGATGGAATACCGGCATCCAACCTACACCTTTCCGTCCATGGCCACCCAGATCGAACTGCCGGCTCTGAATGGCCGATCCAACACCTGGTTCTGCGGCAGCTATTTCGGTTACGGCTTCCACGAGGACGCCGTCCGGTCCGCCGTGGAGGTGGGCCGCCAATTCGGGGTCGAGCTGTGAGATCACGGATCTGCACCGGCCAGGTCATGCACGCCCGGGCGCATCCGGTTCACAACCGGTTCCAGTACCCGGTCTACTTCTACGTCTTCGATGTGGACGAGCTGGCGGAACTGGACCGGACCATCCCCCTTTTCGGACACAACCGCCTCCGTCCGGTGGCGGTCCACGACCGGGATTACCTCCTTTCCGGAACGGAACACCTCAGGGAAAAGGTGGAGGCGATCCTGGCCCGAGGCGGAAACGGGCGGCACCCGGAGAGGATCGACCTGGTCACCTCGGCCCGCTACCTGCACTACGTGTTCAACCCCGTCAGCTTCTTCTACTGTTACGGGGAAGACAGTGACCTGATGACCGTCATCGTCCAGGTGAACAACACCTTCGGCGAGATGCACGTCTACCCCCTCAGGGAAACCATCGGGGCGAAGCGGGGTTACCTGGGCCACTTCCGGGCGGATAAGGCCTTCCACGTGTCCCCGTTCTTCGACCGCATCGGCTCGTATGAATTCTCCCTGTCCGACAGCCGGGGGGAAGAGCTGGACATCCTCATTCAGTACAGCCAGGGACAGGATCTTGTTTTCGCCGCCCGCCTCAGGGGCACCGGCCAACCGCTGACCGCCGGCAGCCTCACCCGGACCATCGCCCGGCACCCGGTCATGGCGGCCCTGACAACTCCCCGGATCACGCGGCAGGCAGCCCGCCTGCGCTTCCGCAAGCACCTGCCCGTCTTCCGAAAACCGGCTCCGGCCAGCCCCGACACCATCAGGCCGGCCCCACCCGCTCTCCTCGATCGGCTGGGACGGAAAACCCTGGAGCGGTTACTGGGCCGGCTTTCCCGTGGCCGGCTGAGCCTGGTCTCCCCGGACGGGTCGGTGAGGACCTTCGGTGAACCGGGGACCGGCCGGGAGGCGGTTATCACAGTCAGGGACCAGAGTTTTTACCGGCGCACCCTCTTTTCCGGAGACATCGGTTTCGGGGAATCGTTCACCGCCGCCGAATGGGTCACCGACGACCTGGTTCAGGTCCTGAGCCTTCTGGCGGAGAACCTGGAGGACGCCGGCGAACAGCGCCACCGGCTTTCCGCCCTGGGCAGGGGGGCCATGTTCGTTCAGCACCTCCTCCGCCCCAACACGGTCCAGGGGAGCTGTCGCAACATCGGCAACCACTACGACCTGAGCAACGATTTCTTCTCCGCCTTCCTGGACCCGACCATGACCTATTCCTGTGCCCTGTTCGAGGGACCGGACGACACCCTGGAGACGGCTCAGATGAACAAGATCCGGTCCATCATCCGCAGGGCCGGCATCACCGCCGACGACCACGTCCTGGAGATCGGCTGCGGCTGGGGCAGCTTCGCCATCGAGGCGGCCCGGAGTACCGGCTGCCGGGTCACCGGGATCACCATTTCGGAGAACCAGATGGCCCTGGCCAGGGAGCGGGTGGACCGGGCCGGCCTGGCGGACCGGGTGTCGGTGGAGCTTCTCGACTACCGGCACATCACGGGCGTTTACGACCGGGTGGTGTCCATCGAGATGGCAGAGGCGGTGGGGCACGGCAACCTGGGCCGGTACTTCAACGTCGTTGACAGGGCCCTCCGTCCGGGGGGCGCGGCGCTCATCCAGGTCATCACCATCCCCGATCACCGCTATCACCGTTACCGGCGCAGCTCCGACTGGATCCGCAAGCACATCTTCCCCGGGGGGCACCTGCCCTCCCTCGAGGCGATGAAGGAGGCCATGGACAGGGAGTCCGGCCTCGAGCTGACCGAGATCGAGGACATCGGGCCCCACTACACCAGGACCCTTATCCTGTGGCGCACCGGCCTGACCGGCCACGCCGACCGGATCAGGGACCTGGGGTTCGACGACTCCTTCATCCGCAAGTGGCAGTACTACTTCGCCTACTGCGAGGCCGGTTTCGCCACCGGCAACCTGCACAATTACCAGATGGTCCTGAACAAACCGAAGCCGGGGGACGGTCCGTGAGGGACCGGCTCCTCAACTACGCCCTGTACCAGGCGGGCTGGCTGATCCTTGTCCTTGCGGCGGCCAACGGCCGTCCCTGGCTGGGCGCGGCGCTGGGCCTGGCCCTGGTGGGGATCCACGTGGCCCTCGCCCGCCACCGCAGGCCTGAGATATCGACCATCCTGTGGATCGGGCTGCTGGGGACCCTGGTCGACTCGATCCAGGCCGCCCTCGGGGTCTTCGTGTTCGAGGCCGGTTACTGGACCTACTGGCTGGTCCCGTTCTGGATATCGGTAATGTGGCTCCAGTTCGCCACCCTGTTCCACTACGCCCTGAACTGGATGTCGGGGCGGTACCTCCTGTCGGCGGCCCTGGGGGCCGGGGGCGGGCCGGCCGCCTTCCTTACCGGTGAACGGTTGGGGGGGGTCATCTTTCCCTTCGGAAGGGGATTCAGCCTGATGGTTCTGGCGGCCGTTTGGGCAGTGGTCACTCCCGCGGTGGTGTGGATCGCCGACCGGAACCGGCCACCGGACGCCGGGGGAAGGTACCGGGTGTTCGGGGAGAGATAACTGGACACGGGGACACGGTGGAGAGGGGGAGCGCCCTTGGCGCAGTGGAAGGTAACAAGTGGAAAGGAGAAAGGAGAAAGGGGGAATGCGGGTATCGGGGTAGCGGACTAACGGGGAGACGGGGAGAAATAGAGAATAGAGAATAGAGAATAGAGAATGGAAAATAGAGAAATAAAGGGAAAAGGAACAGCGTTGTTACTTATCACTTATACTTATCACTCAGAACTTCTTTAACCTTTCCACTTTCCACTGTTTTAGAGCTTCACCACCACCCTGCCGGTCTGCCCTCCCCGCAGGATGATGTCGATCTCCGGATCCAGATCCTCCAGGGGGACTTCCCTGGCCAGACGATCGAGGCCGTCCACCTTCCACTCGGTGGCGATCCGCTTCCAGATCTCCCGCCTGATAGGCATGGGACAGTGCTGGGAGCTGATGCCGATGAGGGTGACGCCCCTGAGGATGAACGGGTAAACGGTGGTGTCCAGCTGGGCCGAAGCCACGTTTCCACAGCAGGTGATCGCCGCGTGGAGCCTGGCCGACCGAATGGCGGACTCCAGGAGCGGACCTCCCACGGTGTCCACCACGCCGGCCCACCTCTCGGGCAGGAGCGGCCTGCCCGAACCGTCCACGGCCTCCTCCCTGCTGATGACCTCCCCGGCCCCGAGATCGGTCAGGTACTTTTCCTGGTCCGGCTTGCCGGTGACCGCCGCCACTTCGTAGCCGGCACCGGCCAGGATGGCCACCGCGAAACCGCCCACGCCGCCGGTGGCCCCGGTCACCAGGACCTCGCCCTCCTCGGGCAGGGTCCCGTGCTCCTGGAGCCTGTAGATGGACAGGGCCGCCGTGAACCCGGCTGTCCCGTAGGCCATGCTCTCCCTCAGGGTCAGTCCGTCAGGTAATCCCACCACCCACGCGGCCGGGACACGTATGTACTGGCCGAACCCCCCCGGCGTGTTCATGCCCAGGTCGTAGCTGGTCACGATGACCTCGTCCCCCGGCCGGAAGGCGCCATCGGAGCTCTGTTCGACGACGCCGGCGGCGTCGATGCCGGGCGTGTGGGGGAAGTTCCGGGTCACGCCCCGGTTGCCGGTGGCCGACAGGGCATCCTTGTAGTTCAGGGACGAGTAGGCAACCCTCACCAGGACCTCGGCGGCGGGCAGGTCGTCAACCGACCTTTCGGCGATCCGCCTGGTGAACTGTTTGTCACCGGCCTCCTCCACCCACATGGCTTTGAAGGTTTTCGAGCTCATATCCTGGTCTCCCCGGGTATATAAATACTTTGAGGCATGAGAAGAAGCCCTCAGTGATAAGTACGAGTGATAAGTACAAGTGATAAGTGTACTGCTCTTTTCCTTATCTCCTAGGACTTATCTCTCAGGACTCACTCTTTCTTTCCGGGGAAAAAGTTCCTTCACCTCCTCGTTCAGGACCTTGCCCATGGTGTTCCGTGGCAGTTCGTCCACCAGGAGGAAATCCTTGGGGCACTTCCAGTCGTGGAGATGGACCCGGCAGTGCGCCCTGATGGCGGAGGCCGTCACCCGGGACCCGGGCGCCGGGACCACGGCGGCGACGATCCTCTCCCCCCATTCCGCGTCGGGCAGGCCCACCACCGCCGATTCGACCACGCCATCGAGCTGGTTGATAATCCCCTGGATCTCCTTGGGGGAGATGTTCTCACCCCCGGAGATGATGATGTGCTTGAGGCGGTCGGTGATGTAATAGTAGCCGTCCTCGTCCACCTTTCCCAGGTCTCCGGACCGGAACCAGCCGTCTACAAAGGCCTCGGCGGTCTCCTCGGGCTTCCGCCAGTACCCGGGGGTGATGGACGGCCCCTTGAGCCACAGCTCCCCCTCCTGTCCCGGGGCAACATCCCGGAGGGTCCCCGGATCGACGATCCGGGCTTCCAGACGGGGAAGGGGCAGGCCGATGGTCCCCGGCTTCCGAATCCCCCGATAGGGGTTGGAGAAGTTCATCCCCGTCTCCGACATGCCCTCCCTCTCCACGGGCTCCTTGCCGAACACCTCCCTGATCCTGGCGAAATCCTCCACCAGCAGGGGGGCAGATCCGGAGGTCCACAGCCGGATGTGGGAAAAATCGAGCCGGGAATCCCCCAGGCAGGCCATCAGCTTGGCGTACATCTGGGGGACGGCCATGAACACCGAGCAGACGTAATCCCCCTTTCCACGGGCCAGGTGGTCGATGACCCTTTGAGGGACAAACCGGTCGATCATCACGACGTGGACTCCAGTCATCAGGGCGGTCTGGAGGGCGAAGCAGAGTCCGTGGACGTGAAACAGGGGCAGGGCGTGGCACAGGACATCCGACGGGCTGATCTCCCAGATATCGATGACGTTTTTTGCGTCGTGGACCAGGTTCCCCTGAGTGAGGACGGCCCCCTTGGGGCTGCCGGTGGTGCCGGAGGTGTAGATGATCAGTCCCGGGTCGTCGGGCCTCAGATCCATCCCGGGGTCTGTCTCCGGCGAGGACGGGAACAGGTCCAGTTCCTGATAGGGACGGCCCGTATCCACAGTCAGGATTTTGATCCCGGGATCGATGTGCCTGACGGTAGCCGCCTGGCCGGGCCCGCACAGGACGAGGGACGGGTCGGCGTCCCCCATCAGATACTCCATCTCCGTCTCCTTGAAGCCGGGATTTAACGGGACTGCGATGGCGCCGATCCTCTGGAGGGCCAGGTAAGCCACCACGAAGTACAGGGATTTGTCGAAGTACAGGATCACCCGGTCACCTCTGGACACGCCCATAGCCAGAAAAGCATTGGCGAACCGGTTCGAATCCCGCGCCAGGCCGGAATAGGAGATCTCGGTCTCCACCTTTCCATCCCGAAAGAAAGAGATGGCCGTCTTGCCGGCCCAGGCCGAGAAGCTGAGGTCAAAGCAGTCGTTTAGGGATTCGTCTCTCATGGACCTCACCGATGGCGGCCGGCCGTCAACCGATCATCTTGTTCGGCAGCCACAGGGCCAGTTCCGGGAAGATGGTGACCAGGATGATCACCAGGATTTCGATAACGATAAAGGGGACCACTCCCAGGAGAATGTGTGACATGGGGATATCCGGGGCGATGTTCTTGACGATGTACAGGTTAAGCCCCACCGGGGGCGTCACCAGCCCGATCTCCAGGTTGACCGTCATGATGACCGCGAACCAGATGGGATCGAACCCCAGGCCGGTGATGACCGGCATGAGCATGGGGGCCACCATGAGTATCACCGCGGCCGGGGGGATAAAACAGCCCAGCAGAAGCAGCAGGAGGTTGATGAAGACCAGGATCCCCCACTTTCCGACGGGGAGCTTGAAGATCAGCTCGCCCAGGGCCTGGGTGGCGTAAAGGTCGGAGGACACGTAGGAGAACAGCAGGGCCGCCGCCATGATCATCAGGATCATGGAACTCTCGTTCAGGGTCTTGACCAGGATCTCCCAGAGTTTCTTCGGCTGATAGATCCGGTAGATGGTCATGACGAAGAAAAGGGACAGGACGGCACCCAACCCTGCCGCCTCGCTGGGCGTCGCCCATCCGCCGTACAGGGAACCCATGATACCGATGATGATCAGGACAAAGGGCAGGATCTTGCCCAGGGACCGGAACTTCTCGCCCCAGGTGTAGACCTGGTCGTCCTCGTGCTCCCGGATGTAGTAGATGGATCCCGGTTTGGCGGGAACGTATTTCCGGTAGAAAAACACCCCGCCTACCCAGACGCAACTGAGGAAGATCTCCAGGAGCCCCGGGATAACCCCGGCGATGAAGCACTTGCCGATGGATGTCTCCGTGGCC
>JBFFDD010000069.1:0-11750 GCA_041559575.1 bacterium | reverse complement strand
GGTTCTTTCCTCCTGCGGCTACAACCCGAAGGAGGGCGGAGGAAAAACCGCGAGCCTGGGGTTCAAGGGAACCGTGGAGTGCCTGTTTTCAGGGTGCCACGATTCGATGACAGCGGCCAACGGGTCCTACCCGGGCTTCAACCCGGCCGCGTCCTGGGCACTGGCTCAACACGGCAACATCAACGCGATTCCCGGAACCACCGACGGTCTCGAGGCTGATTGCTCCACCTGTCACGATCCAGCATCAGACCTCGTCAACGACCAGGCTTTCCTGTTCACCACCAGCGCCAACCCGGTGAGCGGCACCGCCCTGGCCGCTGTCGGTCTGACTCCGCGCCCGATGCCGGGGTGTGAAGGGTGTCACGGGACGGGCACGGAGCACTACGCTTACGCCAGCACCACTCCCGTCCTTGGTACCCACCGGTCACCCCTCGACAGCACAATATCACCCATTTATGGCAACCCCTACCATCTGGAATCCTGCGGACCATGCCACAGCCCGGACCAGCACGCCGGCGGGTCCTCGGCGGGGAGCCTTCTGTCGAACCAGTACGCTGAATGGTTCGGTGGGGACGGACGGGACCCGAGTTTCGACGATGGCCACTCCGACTCCCTGGTGGTGGAAACCGTGCAGGGGTTCATGACCAGTGTCCTCAGGGGTCAACCCTGCGCCGCATGCCACACGGTGGAGGGATTCGTCCGTTTCTTCGCCCAGGATGACACCGGATGGGCCACCAGTCAGGCGGAGATCGACCGGATCGTCTCCGAGACAGGGGACACCGACGTCCTGGACCCCTCCTCCCTGCCTGGAGGCGCCTCCCTGTCGCAGGTGTCCTGCGTTACCTGCCACCCCTCCCACGAGCCGGGGAATGTTATCAGATCTCCATTCACCCAGGCTGACGTATGCCTGGAATGCCACAACGTGAGGCTTCTTCAATCGGATTTAGGATCGGGACAATTCAACACTTCCGGACTCGAGACCCCGCGGCACCCGCAGAAGGAGATTTCCGAAGGGGCTTTCGCAAACACTTTATTCAGGGCCGTGGAATTGTCCGGCTTTACCAGCACTGATTCTGCCCATGCCAATCCTTCGTCGGGATGTGTTCAATGTCATTATGTGATTGCGGACGATGTTGACCTGGATGAGTTTCCGCTAAAGGCGACAACCGGGCACAGGTTTCAGGCAAGACTGGAAGGATGTCTGGATGCAGGCGTCGACCCCGCAAACCCGGCCCTTAAGGGTTGCCATGTGTCCTCCGATCTCCTCCTGGCGGATGGATCATCGTTTTCATACGAGGACACCACCATCGGGGCATTCCAGTTCTCATCAGTGCTGTTCTCGGGTGTAGCCCATGCCCCACTGTACACAAACAATGATTACGACGTGGATGGAACCACTGAGGCTTTTCAGGTTGAAATCCTGGGGATGCTGGAGAATCTGAAGGCCGGGATCACTGCGCAGGCCGGATATCAGGGGGTGATGTTCGATGACAGCCAGGGCCTTTTCGACCTGGAGGAGATGGCCGCGGTGTCAGCCACCGTGAGGGCGGCGGCCTACAACTACGACTTCATTGTCGGGGATGGGAGCCTGGGATACCACAATCCGCTGTACGTGATCGAGTTGTTAAATTCCAGCATTAACGCACTGCCGTAAACATGGTTTTCGGTTCACCGTTCCCCGTTTACAGTTAAAACCCCTTAAAAAGGCCCGGTTTGGCCCTGCCCGATCAACCTGAACCGGAAACTGGAAACCGGAAACCGGAAACGGGAAACCGGAAACTGCAGATCGTCTTCAGAAATCAAGACCAAAAACAATCTGTAACGTCCCCGCCCCGGCGTTGACATCCTCTCCCAGGTCGTTGTCCCCTTCCCAGTCGCTGATCCGCAGGTCCAGACCGAGGGTCCCATTGGGGAAAAGGGTCCATCCTATCCCCCCTCCGAGGGTCAGTCCCCAGCCATCGCTGCTCAGGGCAGGATTGGGTGAATCGAATTCGTGATTTGAGATAGCCACAAAAACCCGCGACTGCACACCCGGCAGATAATCGAGGGACCACACCGGGCCGGCCATGAAGGAGCTGTATTCCCCCTCGTTGTCGTGATCGCTCCACAGGCCCGCGACCAGGAGTCTCACGCTACCCGATCCTATGACCGCCTGAACCGAGTACCCGGCATCGGCGTCCGCCGAATCGAGGTCCTCCTCCAGGGCCGTCACCCCCCAGCCGACTCCCAGTTCGACAACAGCATGGGATGTCACTGGAATAAGTAGAATTCCAAAAAACAGAAACAGGACAATCTTTTTCATATTTCCCCCCTTCCTGAGGGCTCACAAGGGTGGGTTAGATGCAAGGCCGTCACGCCATAGGCGTGATCGAGGAATTCCCAAGGGCGAGAACGCAGCAGATGACCTGCTATTGTGAGCCATCCAAATTTAAAGGATGATTTCCCGGGCTTCAAGGATCTCAGGCAAGCCCTTGATCTCCCCCAGCACATTCTCCGGTATCCGGCTGTCGAGGGACACGAAACCCAGGGCGCTCCCCTGGTAGGATTCCCGGCCGAGATAGAAACCGGCGACGTTGATTTTGTTCTCCCCCAGAATGGTGCCCACCCTGCCGATAACCCCGGGCCTGTCCTGATTGGTGAAGAACAGGAACGTGCCTTCGGCGATAATATCCACCAGAAACTGATCGATATTGACAACCCTTCCCTTGAGGTCGGCAAACACCGTGCCCCCCACTGTATTGGAGCCTCTGTCCGTGGTGATCTTGACCGAGATCATGTCGCTGTAGTTCTTCACCTTCTCAGCCTTCGCCTCAATGATACCGATCTCCCGCTCCTTCGCGTAATAGGGCGCGCTGATATAGCTGACCCCCTCCTGAAGGCGGAAGTCGAGAAGGCCCTTTAAAACTGCGAATGTGAACGGCTGGTACCGGAACGGGGAATCGAAGACCTTTTCGGAGATGTCCTCGGCGAAGAGGGATCCGACCAGCGTGATCTGAACCTCCTCGATCCTTCCCGATACGATCTGGGAGAGCAGCCGTCCGATCTTCTCTGAAAGGTCGAAGTAGGCCTGCAGCTCGGGTGACAATCGATTCCTCACATAGGGCAGGTTGACCGCGTTCTCGTAGGATCTGCCTTTCAGGACGTTGATGACCTGCTGAGCGATGATGACCGACACGTTCTTCTGGGCTTCCTCCGTGTTGGCGCCCAGGTGAGGGGTGACGATGAGATTGTCCAGGCCGTGAAGAGGGGAATCCTTTGACAGCGGTTCCTCCGAAAAGACATCGAGGGCGGCCATGAAAATCTTGTGGGATTTGAGGGCCTCGGCAAGGTCGTTCTCATTGACCACCCCTCCCCGTGAGCAGTTGATCAGGACCACCCCGTCCTTCATCCTGGCGATCTGCTCTTTTCCGATCATTCCGGTGGTCTCGGTTGTCAGGGGAACGTGAAAGGTGATCACATCCGCCCTCTCCAGAAGGTCCTCCAGATTTTCCACCAGCTCGACTCCCAGCTTGTCGGCCTTCTCCCGCTTGATGTATGGATCGAAGGCCACCAGCCGCATATCGAAGGCCCTGGCCCTCTTCGCCAACTCGCTCCCGATCCGGCCCAGGCCGACAATACCCAGCGTACGCTTGTAGAGCTGGATCCCCATGAACTTCTTCCGGTCCCATTGGCCCTCCTCCAAAGAGTTGTGGGCAAAGGGCAGCTTGCGAACGGCGGAGAGCATCATGGCCATGGTGTGTTCTGTGGCAGCCAGTGTGTTTCCGGTGGGGGCGTTCATGACGATGATCCCCGCCCTTGAGGCCGCTTCGATATCGACATTGTCCACGCCGACCCCGGCGCGTCCGATGACCCTCAGATCCTGAGCCTTTTCGATAATGCGTGAGGTCACCGAGGTCCCGCTCCTGGTGATGAGGGCATGGCAGCCGGAGATGGCCTCAGCCAGATCGTCGCCCTTCAGGGAAAAATCGACCTCCACATCAAGATCGTCTTCAGCCTCCAGAAGGTCGATCCCCTCCTGGTCAATCGCGTCTGTTATAAGAACCTTCATCTTTAAGTCACATTCTCCTTTCCTCCGGACCGGAAATTACCGGCTGCCGATCCGACCAGAGCGTTGATGTTCCCGTTGAATTACATTTTGAAATTAACACGGCTGATAGAGTCCGGCAATCCTGCCGTGCCTCATTATGGTAGGTGACCGGGAGCCGGAATCCCTGTAGAATGTTTCAATGATCGACAGGATTGCCCAACTTCTGGCTGTCAAAGAGGACCGCGCCTCCGTTGGTGGTTCAGCCTGGGACTCCGAGGCCTCCGTCCTCGTTCCCCTTTGCCTTAACGAGGGACGGTTGAAGGTCACCCTGATAAGACGGGCCATTAGCGACAGGATCCACGGCGGCCAGATGGGGTTCCCCGGAGGGATGATCGAGGACAAGGACAACGGTGATCTTCTTCGGACCGCCCTGCGTGAGACGGAGGAGGAGCTGGGCATTCACCCTGAAGACATCAGTGTCATTGGCAGCCTGAACCCCAGGAATACCGTGGTATCGAGGATACTGGTCACCCCTTACGTGGGCTCGATCCCTTTCCCCTACTCCTTCTCCCCGGACCCGGTCGAGGTCCACAGCATCCATACCGCATCTGTGGACGAACTGCTGAACACCCGGGAAGAAGCCGAGGCTTCTTTTGACTTTCCTCCACCGGTGTACCGCACGGAGGACCAGCCCGTGTGGGGCCTCACGGCCAGGATCCTGACGGAACTGGCGACTATCATCCGGCCGGTGCTTGAAAAGCAGATAAAGGGAAATAAGGATAAAGGTTAAAGAGCTCTGGGATAAGGTGACAGAAGCCTTCTTCAGCCTCCAGCGCTAAGAATAAGCGATCAGAAAAAACTCAGCTCACTTATCACTGAGGACCTATTTCTAAGGACTATTTTTCTTTCCCCTCTTAACTTTCCATTTTCCACTGTTTCTTGGATTCATGTTGGCCGGGAGATGGTGCAAATAGTACCGTTCGTCATCTTTTTCAAATTCTCAAGGGTCGTTTCAAAGGCATTGTTCTTCTCGCCGGCGGCGGGGTATATGGATCCCTCTTTTGAAATCCCCTCGTCCAGAAGGATCACCAGGGGGGAGGCATGACCAATGGGCGGGACGGCACCGACCGGGTAGCCGGTCCATCCCACAACCTTTTCCGGATCGGCAAGTCTAACCTTTTTGGCACCCAGGTATTTCCTGAGGGCCTTTATATCGGCCCTCCTGTCCCCAGGCAGCAGCACCAGCACTGGACTTCCGTCCACGGAAAACACCATCGACTTGATGATCCTCGAGACATGGACGCCCAGTTCCCGGGCCGCGGCTTCCGCTGTCTCGGTGCCGCGGTCAAAATTGCTGACGGCCGGTTGGTGCCCGGCCGCCAGTAGTGCGTCGATAACGTCCTTCTCACCGAGGCCGCTCGTCATGTCAGCCGCCCGGTATTCTTGCCTTCCATCTTTTCAGTTTCCCTCCACCGGTGGCTTCTCGCCGGCCTCTGGGGCTGAGCTCTCCTCCGTCGCCGCCTGACCTTCCTCCAGGGGTTCGTCCCCCTCCGGCGGTCCTTTAAGGAGCTCCAGGGCCTTTCGGGCATCTTCCACATGGCGATTGGTGGGATAGTTCTCAATAAATTCCTCAAGGATCTCCACGGATCCATCCTCCTCGAACGGAGCATATTCCAGATCCTCGATGAGATAGCTGGCCTCTTCAATGTGCCTGTTTTCAGGATAGGTGGTGATGAACTCCTCATATCCCTCCACCGTGTTCATCTCCTGGAAAGGGAGAAACCGGAGATCATCCATTCTTGTCCTGGCCTCATCGGAGAATGGGCTGTCAGGATACTGCTCCAGAAACTCCGCATAGCCCTCTGCGGTGTCCTGTTCCGAATAGGGGAGGTACTGAAGATCTCCGAGCCGGGCCTGAACCTCCCCGATGAAGGGGCTCTCCGGGTGCTTATCCAGAAATTCCATATAACCCTCAATGGAATCCATCTCCTTGTAGGGCGCATATTGGAGCTCCATCATTCTGTCTCTGGCCTTGTCCGCATTCGGATTGTCCGGATAAAGTTCCAGGAACTCCGCGTACCCTTCCGCCGTGTCGACCTCCTCGTATGGAGCATACTGGTATCCCACCAGCATGACCCGGGCCTCCGCCGCATGGGCGCTGTCCGGATATTCGGCGAGGAACTCCTCCATGGCCTCAGCTGTTGCCCTCTCCTTGTAGGAGTTAAAGAGAGCTGTATCAAGAGCTTCTTGAGCTTCCGGGATATGGGGGTTGTCAGGAAATTTGGCGATGAACTCCTGCAGGCTCTCAGCGGTGCCTTCCTCTTTATAGGGCGCATACTGGAGGTCGTCGAGGCGATTCTGGGCGTCCCCTGAAAAAGGGCTGTCCGGGAATTTGGTCAGGAACTCTCCATAGGCCTCAACCGTGTCCCTCTCCTTGAAAGGGAGATAGTCCAGGGTTGCGCTTATCTCATCAATGGCACTGTTGACCTTGGCCAGTTCCCCCTTGATCTTCTTCCTCTGCGACAGGAGTTCATTGTTCCTGGCCTTGATCTTCTCGATCTCATCTGTGGTGGAAACCCGATTAAGGGCGCCGATCTGGGCCTTTACCTCAGCGGTGTTTTTGTTAAGTTGAGACTCCAGATCCCTCTGCGAACCCCTGAGCAACTTGAAGGCTCCCGGGTAATCACCTGCCTTCTGGAGCTCAGCGGCGTCCTGAACCGGATCAGCCGCGATCGTCGCTGGTGAATAAAAACCGGCGAGAAGAATGGCCGACAAAATGGCCAAGCCCGTTTTTCGAATTGCCATTGCCTCGTCCTCCGATTGCCCCGACCCATTCACGCGAGTCCGGAGCAAAAAATACTACGCGCTTTCCTCCTTCTCCTCCGGTGAATTCTGTGGTTGCTTATCTTCAACCAGCCTTACCATCTCCATCTTCCAGAGATTTACTACCTCCCCTTCTTTCGTCAGGCTGCCGGTGACCGAGTAGCGCCTGTCCGAAATCCGTTGAAAAATTTCAGTCCCCGCAAGGGATCCGTCTCCGGAAACATAGGAACTGATGATCCTGTCATCAAAAGCGATGACCTGTCCGCGCAGATCACCCACCTCTTCGTTTGGTTGGTAGAACGACAGGATCCCGGTCATGTCGGTGGGTGTCATTTCATAATAAGATTTGAAAGACACCTGGTCGACATGGGAGACTACCTTCATAGTCCCGTCGCTGATCACCTTTTCCCCCTGGTGCCTGATCTGTATCTGGCCCTCAATGGGGACACTTTTCATCTCCTTTCCGGTCAACCCGTGGCCGACGACGATCCACTGCCCGGGATCACAGATAAAGGGGTGTTCACCTTTGAAAAGTTTTCCGAGATCAGTCAAATGTTCCCTGCCGAACTTTCCTATTCCTGCGACTTTTCCTCATCGCCGCCCTCCTCGGCCATGATCCTGTCCATCACACTCCCCATGTAGACAAACACTATGACGCACACTACCGACACCAGGCCAAGGAGGAGGGAGGTTCGAACCGGAATCTTATTGCTCACCTTTCCCCCCTTATAGATGATGACGCCGAAGACGGCGATCCCGATGAAAATGGAAGCGGCAAGATGCTGGATAAGCTGATATACGTTTTTTTTCAATGGACTGCCTTGTTTTCAGCCTTTCTCGGCAAGGACGCTGACCTCGCCGGAGGAAAGGGAATAGACGGATCCTTTTAAAAGGATTTCGCCTGACCGCACTTTTTTACCTATAGCTTCGGACTCACTGACGAGTCGATTCATGGCATACTAGACGTTCGCCTCAACGACCTCAGCTACCTCGTCCTGTTCGAGGACCGGCCTCACCGCCGGCGAAATCCTGCTGACCAGCTGACCGAGGGCTCCTTCACCACCTCCCGCCGGAGCAGCTTTAACCGCACCGCATCCCTGATGGCCCATGACCAGAAGGAAAGGGACGTGGAGGTGGCCCACAGCGTGTTCCAGCCTCCCCAGCTCCGATGCCCCTGGCACATTGCCGGCGACCCTGACGACGAACAGGCTGCCGAAACCCTGGTCGAATATATGCTCCGGCGACACCCGGGAGCCAGAGCGGTTGAGCACAGCGGCGATGGGACCCTGGGAAGAGACAAGCTTCGACAGATCCGGTCTTTGGGCCCCTACCCTTCGGTCTCCGCTGGTAAACCTTCTGGTTCCCTCAAGCAGACGGTCAAGCGCTTCCTGGCCGGTCACAGCACAGATCCTCCATCAAACCGTTTCGGGTTCAGCTCAGATATCGGCGCAGCTTGTTCATAAAACCTCAACTATGACTTCCAGTCAAGGACCGTTCTTCTGGACAGCCGGTCGTGAAGGCGCGTGGTCAAGCTCCCAAAAGCGTCATCCGACTCCTATGGCAGCCACACCGTTTGTCCTGTCGCGATCTTCTTCCAACCGGTGCTCCATCTATCGCTTGAGGTTGACCAGGACCTTGCTGGTACCCACCCATATACCCCCATTTTCCCCGGCATTTTCCAGTTCACTGGGTGTGCCGGTGACCCCCTGTTTACTTCCGTAGAGTTCGTAGGCCTCCTGCCGGCTGACGGCGATGTATTCATCGATGGAGATCAGACGCCAGACACCTGATATGGGAGCTGTTTGTCTCTGCTCCGATCCGGCCCGATACACTGGACCCGTATCCAAATCAGACCCGGACCGGTCTGCGAAGGCCACCCACAGTCCGCCCTGGTTGTCCCTCACCAGATCCTCCACCTGGGCCTCATTGTAGCCGACCTGGTAGAAGATGAATGTAAAAAATCTGGCATCCCGCCCGCCGAAGAGGGTTGTCCTGGAAGGCACGTAGCTTCGCCAACTCGGATAGGGTTTGCCTTTCCCCATCCCATAGAGCTGGGCCCACAACAGACCTTTGGATGTGCCGCACCAGAGTATGTCCCCCTCCAGGAGGAGGGTGGTGATCTCCCGGTCCCCGTCCAGGGCTACGGTGGCGAACCTGCTCTCCTCGACAACGGCCACTTTCGAAGAACGGCTCCCCAGGGCGACCCGCTCCGGGCCTATTGAAATGGCCGTCACGGGTGGCCGGAAGGTTTTCCTGTCCTCTCCTGCCCTTCCGATGCGGGACCCTGATGGCACGAAATACCTTTCCTGATTATTTACCGAAGGGCCAACAAGTTCGGTGAGCCAGTCCCCTTTGGGGGTGAACAGTTTCCACTCACCATCCCTCCGAAGGGCCAAACCCTTTTTGGTCCCCACCCAGATGTTTTTCCCCGGGAGCCCCTCATTATCCCCATCAACGGCGACGCTGAGAACAGAATCGTCGGGCAGCCCGCCGTACTTTTCTGTTTTGACCTCCCACGTGCCGCCGGTGTAGATGAAAAGACCTTCACCATCGGTACCCAGGAAAATTTCATCCTCGTTAAAAGCGAGGCAGGACACCCTCTTCGGTGATTTCAGACCGGGCACCTGAACCCGGGTCCAGGGACCATCGCCTTTCCGGAGGTAAAGACCCCTGTTTGTGGCCACCGCCACCTGTTCCCCCCTGGCGGCGAGTGCCAGAACCGGCCCCCCCGGCGTGGAAGGTGAACTCCCGTACACCGCATAGGATGGAGCAACCCTCGTGGCGCATCCGGCGGCTGCCAGAAGGGCTCCCGCCAGGATAAGGATGATGGCACGCGTTTCCGTTCTCATTCGGCTCTCCTGTATGAGAGAAAATTCCTGAAATGCTGATTTTTGTCTTTAACACCCCTGAATGCAGCAAGCCCGACAGAGCGCTTACCCGAACCGATTACAGCCCGATCCGCCGGATGAAATTCATTTTGCCCTGGACCCACCCTCTGTTGGTCACCGCCGCCGGGATGAACAGCAGTGAACCCTCGACACAAGGTATCATTCCCGAAAATCCAAGTCCAGCG
The DNA here is from genome assembly GCA_041559575.1 of bacterium. Taxonomy (GTDB): domain Bacteria; phylum BMS3Abin14; class BMS3Abin14; order BMS3Abin14; family BMS3Abin14. The sequence continues at coordinate 1,827 of JBFFDD010000069.1, read as the reverse complement.
GGGATAGGTGTCTGTTAGGTGGCGGATTTTGGTTCTTCGCCCTAATTCTCCTTTACACCTCCTGGCAGAAAGTCAATAATAGACCTGTGATAAATGTCATTTGCGCCGGATTAGACCAGAAGTCCATGTTCTGAAACATGACCCGTTACGATCAGGCTATAGAAGAACTGAAATCCCGTAACGACCGGCTCGGTGCCCTCGCCAGCATGGCCGGCCGCATTGCGACCTACACCGACACCAGAAAGCTGGCCCGCGAGGCCCTCCAGGCTGCCATGGATCTCCTCCCCGTAAAGGCGGGGATCATCCTTCTGGTGAGCCCGGCTACCGGGCTGCTCGAGCCACATGAGTTTCTGAACGTGTCTCCAGAGACCCGGGATTCCCTGGCAAGGAAGGGGTGGAACAACCTTATCGAGGCTGAGGTCGTGCGGAACAGGGTCCCGGTTCTGATCAGGGATCTTAATAAAAGCGACAGAGTTGATTTTTTTTCACCCGAGTATCTCTCCCTTGCCATTATCCCCTTGATCAGCCAGGAACGAATCATCGGAACCATGAGCGTCTCCTCCGCCCCACCCGATGTCTTTGACAACGCTGACATGGAATTCCTTTACGCCCTTGGATCACACGTCGGCATCTACCTCGAAAACGCCCGGCTTTACCAGGAACTGGAGAAAACAAACCGGGAACTCCAGGCGCAGAACAGGGATCTTGAGGATCTTCTGTCCGTTATCTCCCATGATCTGAGAAGTCCCCTTGCAACCATTGGCGGGTACGCGTCGCTCCTTATCAAAAAGGGTGAATCTGCGTCTGCCCAGGAGCGAGACCAGTTTGCCAGGGTCATATTCAAAAAGACCAAAGAGACTTCCAACCGCCTTTCCGACATGCTCACCTTCTTCAGAGCCTCCATGGTCTCCATGGAGAGTTTCAAGGAGCGGGTGGATGTCAAGGATACCCTCATCCAGTCCCTCGAGGAGGCCGCTTCAGAGGGCCTTCCTGAGGACAGCAGTATCAATATTCCGGAAAGTCTCCCTGTCCTTGTCGGCAACCGGAACCAATTGATACACCTGTTTACCAACCTTATTTCCAACGCCCTGAAGTTCAGGGACCCAACAAGGCCACTGGAGATCTCCGTTGATCATGAGCGCCTGGTCAACGACTCGAAAATCAGTCATCGGTTTACCGTTTCCGACAACGGGATCGGTATATCCGAGATTGGTAAACGAAATATCTTCGGGCTTTTCAAAAGAGGACCCGGGACGGAGGAGATCCCGGGAACGGGCGTTGGCCTGGCTGTTATTGACAGGATCATCAGCAAGAATGGGGGTACGATCGATGTCAAGAGCAAGCCGGGAAAAGGCTCACTCTTCTCGTTTACCCTTCACTGGCCTGAAGTGAGGGATTCCCAGGCGGAATAAGCCCTTCGTCCGTTGGCCCTTTGCGGCCTGTCCGGCTTTATTGACAGAGGGCAGGGCCGCTGTTAACCTTTCCCTGTCACACCCGCAGGAAAACCAGATTCCTCAGGAGGACCTCATGGCTGAAGAGACAAAAAAGCAGGCGGAACAGGAACCGAAAAAGGAGACAGGCAAAAGCCGCACCGAGGATGTTGAGAGTTTCATCAAGGATTTCTGGGGAAAGGTGGTCGAGTACGCCTCCCTCGGCGCTGAGGAAGCATCCAAGGTATCGACCACCGCCAAGATGAGGGTGGACATCGAGACCCTGAAGTTCAAGCGGGGCAAGCTGGCCAAGCTCCTCGGCGAGAGATATTTCGATGAATGGCTCAAGGACTCCTCGGTGGCTGTCAAGGGGATGACGGACACCCTCCGACAGATC
>JBFFDD010000068.1:0-11812 GCA_041559575.1 bacterium | reverse complement strand
GGGGAAGGAATATCAGGTGTCGGATTAACGGAGTGTCGGGGTAACGGGGCCAAGCGAGAGTTCCAAGTCCCAGGACCCAGGACCCAAGGGAAAAACCGGACGCGGGGACTCGGAGACGCGGTGAGGGGGCGAGGGGGAGGAGAGGCGGACGCGGGGACTCGGAGACGCGGTGAGGGGGCGAGGGGGAGGAGAGGCGACTGGGTGATAGGACGAGAGGGAAAATGAACGAGGTTACGATTTTCCGACAACACGAACGCGCCGATCCTTCGCTGAATCGAATGGTCGGTAAGTCGTAAATTCGAGCATATCAGCTCTCAGTTCCCAGTTCTTCAGTTCTTGGAACTCAGGGCAGACGCGGGGACGCGAGGGACGGACGGGGGAGGATCGAAAGTCTGAAAATTTTACTCCAGACCCTGGAAACCAGCCCCTGGATACTGTCCTTCCTACCGATACAGATCGTAATAGTAGTTAACCAGGGCCGTCGCCCAGAGCAGGATGGCGATAGACAGCAGAGTGAAGAAGGACGCCTTGATCACAAACAGCGACCTCGGTTCGGTGAGGAGGGCCAGAATGATCAGGAGGGTGGCGGAGATAATGTGGACAAACCAACCCCACTGAATCCGTAACAGGGACAGAATACCGGAAAGGATCACCAGAAAAACCACACAGCCGATAACCGCCATCAGGAACCCGGACCCTACCATCAGTTCCTCGGAGACGGCTATAAGGGTCTCGCCGGGCAAAAAAGCGAAGACCCCCACAAGCAGAGCGATGCCCAGCAGGAGAACGGTTACAGCCATGACCCTCAGGCTGACAGCCAGCTTCCTCAGCCTGGCTTCGATCACTGCCTCGTCCATACATGGATTGCCATCAGGTGCAGTTCTCATTCCTTAACACCTAGCCCTTAGTACTCAGCTCTTGGCTCTTAAAGCTCCACCAGCAAAACATCTTCCGCAACGGCAGGTTCCGGACCGTGCTTCAACGCGATAATTTAACCAATGGGAAGCCGAAAGCCAACCGAAAATCGAGATAAAAGTTCCCGACAGCAATCTCCAAAAAAAACGGCCGTATCTCCGGCCGTCAGACGAAATATCTCGGGGCGATGGTTCCCGCGCTATCTCGACCCGAGCAGGTCCGGATAGGGCCAGCCGCCCTGTCCTTGTTCAAGGATGAACAGTCTGCTGCTGTCAAATCCAAGAGAGACCAGATACTCATAGGTCCTTTTCGCCCCTCCCCCTCCCCTCGGGCAGATGATGACAATAGAATCCTTGCCTGGTTTGAGTTGGGGAACAACCCTATCGATCTTTGCCCTGTCCTCGTCCGTTTTGACCGGGTAGGCATGGGTGGCAAGGGAGCCTCTGATATGGTGACGCTCATATTCCCCTTCCACCTGGATATCCAGCAGGGTCATCGGAGCGCTGGACTCGATCCTGCTTCTGACCTCCTCCGGACTCAGATACTGAAAGGAAACTGAACCGGTACCTCCAATGGCGATCCCGGCAGACAGACACACGACCAGTACGGCCAGCGCAAATAATATCATGGACCTGGATCCAGCCATCCCGTCACCTCCACTCGGCGTTTCAGCTCGAATTTCCAAAGTGAGTTCAAGGGCACACAATCAATATGTATATTAAATAACAGCCATTGAATATGTCAATAGCTGAAAGCCATTCGCACCCTGCAGGATGATCGAGCCATCCTAAGGAAAACGAGCCAGAGTAAGTCTCTTAAAGGTAATTTTGGATTTCGGATTCTGGTGCCGGTGATCAACCCGTGGAACAGGATCCGGAACACTCGCCATCCACCGGGGAAGCTACTTTGGACACCCTCCAGAACCGGGATTTCCAACCGCTGATAATCCTGAGCATCGGTTTTACGGACAGAACCGCCAGGAAAAGAGCTCCGATGATCTGGACTGAGGTCGGCACGATTTCGGCCGCCTGTCCCACCACAGCCCGGGGATCGACGTCAGCCTGGTGGTAGAAAACGTCGAGAAGCAGCCCGCTGACCACACTGACGATCGATATGGCCGCCAGGTAAATGGCCGTCGCCCGTTTACCGAGAAAACCGAGAAGGACCGACAGGGAGGCCATATTGGTTGCGGGACCGACCAGGAGGAACACCAGGGCGGCGCCGGGGCTTACCCCTTTCAGGATCATGGCAGCGGCAATGGGCGTCGAGGCGGTGGCGCAGATGTACAGAGGTACACCGACTACAAGCATAAGGAGCATGGAGAACAGGCCGCCTCCCAGGTAGGATCCGATCAACGCGTCGGGGATCAGAGCCGAAATGACGCCGGCCAACAGCAGGCCGGCGACGAACCATCCGGCCAGATCACCCCAAAGATCAACCCCGGCGTAGCGGATGCCGGCGCGGAACTTCTCGGCAAAGGTATGATGGCTGGCGTGATCCTCCGGCTCGCAATCCTCTCCACTGCAGCAGTTATCAACGGGACAGGCTCCGTTTTCGTTCCGGCCCTTCGTTAACCCGGGAGGATCTATGAGGTTCTCCAGCACACCGGCCGTCATGGCAGTCACGAAGGCCACCAGGGGCCTGGCTACGGTCATGATAGGATCGATAAGGGCGTAGGTGATGGAGATCGAATCCACACCCGATTCCGGGGTGGAGATGAGAAAGGCTGTTGTCGCCCCGTTGTTGGCTCCCTGCTTCTTGAGGGACGCCGCCGCAGGCAGGACACCGCAAGAACAGAGGGGGATCGGGATACCGAAGAGGGCGGCCTTGAACACCGATGAAAACCTCCCCTCCCCCAGGTGTCTGGCGACGTACTGGGTGGACAGGAACATTTTCAGTAGTCCGGCCACAAGAAGACCGAAAAGTATGAAGACCGAGGACTCGCGAAGCAATTCCCACGATTCGACTAACACAACGGACAAGAAGTTCAAAACCGTATAGATCATATTATTAGTATATAACCATTTAATGCTAAAGGACAAGACATCGGATAATTTATAATGTAGTCAGCAGTCAGTATTCTGTAGTCAGGATAGAACCCGATGGAATAGAGATTGGAGATGAGATATTAGAGAATTAGAACATTGGGGCATTGGAGGATTGGCAGGACCTTTAATGCCTCCAATTTCCAAATCTCCAATTTCCCATATCTATTCCTTCTGAATACTGAATACTCAGTCAACCCTAATTACTGCTCTCCCCCTCCCCATCCAGAAGCCGGGGCAAAGTTTCCACGAAATCCCTGATCTCATCCCGGACCCGCCGGTAATGGGCCAGGGCCTGGTCCTCATCTGGTTCACCAGCGGCCAGGTACGGCGGATCATCAAAGGAATGATGGACGACCTTGCCCCGCCCGGGGAACACCGGGCAGCTCTCCCGGGCGCTGTCGCAGACGGTCACCACAACATCGAAAGGAATTTCCAGAAGTTCCCTGACATCGGTGGAGGAATGGCCGGAAATATCAATACCCTCCTCCGCCATGACCTGCACAGCTTTTGGATCCACACCATGAGAGGCGGTGCCCGCAGAATAGACCTCCATGGAATCGCCGTGGAAGTGACGGGCCCAGCCCTCGGCGATCTGGCTGCGGCAGGAGTTACCGGTGCAGAGGAAAAGCACAACGCGCTTTTTCTCGTAAAAGGGTTTTGCCCCCGATCCCGGGTCACCGCCCCGCTCGGCCGGGAATGACCGCATTTTATCTCCGTGTCTCCGCGTCACCGAGTCACCGCGTCCGTTCTTTTAAGCGGGTCCTCCGTAAACCAGCCCCGTGTTCGGTTGCAGATGGAGCATACCGACAGCATCACCGGGACCTCCACCAGGACTCCGACTACCGTGGCCAGCGCCGCACCGGAACCGGGCCCGTAAAGGGCAATCGAGGTAGCCACCGCCAATTCGAAGAAGTTGCTGGCCCCGATGAGCGCCCCCGGTGCCGCCACACTGTGCGGGACCCGGAACAGTTTCATCAGTCCGTACACCAGCGAGGAGTTGAAGTAGACCTGGATGAGGATGGGGATGGCGATCAGGACCACGAAAAAGGCCTTCCGGGTGATGTTGTCGGCCTGGAAGGCGAAGATGAGGATCAGGGTTACCAACAGGGCAATAACCGTGATGGGGGCGAAGAAGGCCACGAACCTGCCGTTAAACCACTCCTCGCCCCGCCAGGCTATGAGAAGCCGGCGAAGAGTGTAGGCCACCACAAGGGGAATAACCACGAAGAAGACCACGGAATAGAGCAGGACCTTGAAGTCCACCGGCACCCCTGACACCCCCAGCAGCAGCCCGACAATGGGCACGAAAAGTATCAGCATCAGCAGGTCGTTGATCGCCACCTGAACCAGGGTGTAGGCCGGGTCGCCGTCGGTGAGGTAGCTCCACACGAATACCATGGCGGTGCAGGGCGCGGCCGCCAGGATGATCACACCCGCCATGAACTGGTCGGCGGTCTCCGGGGTGATCCAGGCCGAAAAGATCCCCCGGAAGAACAGCCATCCGAGCAGGGCCATGGAGAAGGGCTTGACCATCCAGTTGACAAAAAGGGTGATGAGAAGGCCCCGGGGAGCCCTTCCCACCTGAAGGATGGAGGTGAAATCGATCTTGAGCATCATGGGGAAGATCATCAACCAGATGAGGACCGCGATAGGAACATTGACCTGGCTGCCGCCCACGAACTCCATCCGGGACAGGACGCCCGTCAACTCGGGCATCGCCCGGCCGAGAAGAACGCCGACCACCATGCATATTCCGACCCACAGGGTGAGGTAGCGTTCGAAGATGTTCATCCGCTTTCTTTCCTCTGGCATTCAGATGCCTCCACGCTCGCTGGCAGAACTGCACATAGCGGGTTTATAACCGGATTATCGGACCTTATCAAGGCTGGTCCTGGAAGTTTCCATGCGCCCTCAATCACCCCCACATACTGATCCCGAACCAATAGGACAGGACATAATACAAGCCGGCGATTACGAACACCACCCCTGTGATCCGGCCGGCCCATCTCTCGAACTGGGCCACCCGGTCGAAGGCCCTTGCCAGGAAATTGGTCCCCAGGGACAGGACGATGGCGAACAGGGCCACGGGGATCGCTGTCCCCACGCCGAATACGGCCGGGAACAGAAGTCTCGAATGGTGCCGGACCGCCATGGGGATCAGGCTCCCGAAGAACAGCCCTGCCGAGATGGGACAGAAGGACAGGGAGAGGAGGATCCCGAGGAGCCATGCCCCCCATATCCCGCCCTGCCCCGCCAGGTAGTGAACGCGGTCGCCTGCACCGACGGCTGGAAAAGGCAATCGGACGATCTTAAGAAGCAGAAGCCCAACCAGGATGAGGATAGGTCCCATGATTCTGGTCATCGAGCCCTGAAGGAACCTGGCCAGCGATGGAACCGAAAGGATTCCCGTGACCAGAACGGCCCCAATAGCCAGATAGGCCGTCATCCTGCCGACCGTGTACGCGGTACCGGCCAACAGCGCTGAGCCCCTGCCGCCCAGTTTCTTACCGATAAAGGACACCGCGGCGACATTGGAGGCCAGGGGGCAGGGGGAGATGGACATCAGCACACCCAACCACAGAGCTGTCGCCAGCGAAAACCAAAAAGGGTCCATCACCGTGAAACCAGGAAGTCCTGTACCTCGGACTTCACATAGCCGCGGAACTTCTTCTCATCGCGCAGAAGCTCCCATACCTTTTCCAGGTTCTTCCATCGCAACTCCTTGCCATTCTCATTCCTGGAAAGGACAACCGATTTCGTGAGGAGCTGATAGTCCTTCACGAAGTGGAAATTCCCCTCCTCGTCGATGTTCACCGGTCGCCATACGAGTACTCCGCTGTCGATGAAACCCCCGAACTGATCTCTGAGCGTCTCACTAGTCCACTTTTCGATGGTGAGACAGGACTGGCAGCGATAGTTGCTGAAGAAATAGTAGGCGACAACCTTGCTCTCCGGCCCTTGCCGCTCCGCGAAAATCGCTGCCGGAAGAAGAAGCGCCAAACCGAGCACAGCCGCTAAAAACCTTCTCAGTGTCATATCTTCGTCACCTGCCCTTTCTACCGGAGGAATTCCTTGATCTGACCGACGGCCGGAAGGGCTCCTGCGATCTTGACGTCTCCGTCCACCGCCAGGGCCGGCGTGGATATGACCCCAAAGGAAATGATCTCGTTGATGTCCTGGACTTTGACCAATTCGAACTCGATGCCGAGTTCCTTCGCGGCCTGTTCGGTCCTTTCCGCCAGTTGATTGCACTTGTAACAGCCGGTGCCCAGTATCTGGAGTTTTGTCATGATCAATCTCCTTTTTTCATTCAAGGTTCAATATTCAAGGTTCATAAAATATGTGATCGCCTTCCAAACATGATCACTGTTTCGCCCTGTACCCCTGTCGCCCACCCCCCGTCGAGAAGACTGCCTAAGTAACGGCCCCGAAAATCATCCCGCTGATCGTGGCCATTGTGACGACAAGGGCGACGAAAACAGCCGTCTTTTTCGCTCCCATGACCCTGTGGATCACCAGCATGTTCGGAAACGACAGGGCCGGGCCGGCCAGAAGAAGCGAAAGGGCCGGTCCCTTGCCCATCCCCGCTCCGATTAATCCCTGAAGAATGGGAACCTCGGTCAGGGTGGCGAAATACATCAGGGATCCGGCCACGGAGGCGAATAGATTGGCTCCCAGGGAATTGCCGCCCACAACCGACGCGATCCACCCGGAAGGGATGACCCCCTCATGCCCCGGTCGGCCAAGAAAGAACCCGGCCACCAGAACACCGACGAACAGCAGGGGCATGATCTGCCTGGCCAGACTCCAGGATGACTCGAACCAATAGGCGGATTCACCTCCCGAACTTGTCAGGACGATGGAAAAACCGATAACGCCCAAACCGAAGAGGAGCATGGGGTTCCCCACCGACGCTGCCAAGGTGCCGCTGCCTGCGAGGGCGAGCCGGGGTAAAGATACGAAGGCGAGGAGGAGCATGGGACCGAATCCCAGGACCAGTTTCCACCACTTCACGGAGTACCAGGTGGCCAGAACGGCCACCAGCGCAACCGTAAGGATCAGGACAAGGGGCCACTTGACGGCATACACCGACGCCCAAAGCCCGGCGCTCCCCTCGGGACTCCCCCACGTGGCAAATACGAGAATCGCCACCTGGAGACCGACGAAAAGAAACGTCTGATGGAGAGGACGGGTGCCTGAATGGTTCATGTCGCGAACCTTTTCGGCTTTTCCAACCTCCTCGTGCCGGAAGAAAAAGTGCATGAGAAGGCCAATGACGACAGCGAAAAAGATGGCCCCGAAGGCCCTGGCTATTCCCAGTTCCGGACCCAGGATCCTGGCGGTGAGGATAATGGCCAGTATGTTGATGGCGGGCCCCGAATAGAGAAACGCCGCCGCCGGGCCCAAACCCGCGCCCATGCGGTAGATCCCGGCGAAGAGCGGCAGAATGGTACAGGAGCACACTGCCAGTACCGATCCGGAGACGGAGGCCACCCCGTAAGCCAGAATCCTGTTGGCTGCCGGTCCCAGATACTTCATCACAGAATTCTGGCTGACGAAAACGGTGATGGCGCCGGCGATGAAGAAAGCAGGTACGAGACACAGGATCACGTGCTCACGGGCATACCACCTGGCAAGGGCAAAAGCCTCCAGAAGAGCGCCCTGAAGGCGCACTGACTCAATGGGCAGGAAGAACAGACCGAGAAAGATGCCCACGATAATGGTGAATGACCGATACTCCCTTTTCCAGTCCATCTATTTTTCTGCTTCCTTCCCAATTCAAACTCAGTGCTCTCGGTGACAAAAGACTTTCACCGCGCCACCCTATCCCCGCGTCCCCGAGTCCTGGTTTACCCTCCTGCCACGGCCGCCAGCTGGGCTTTTGCCTCCTCCTCAAGGGCCTTTTGGACACAGGAGAAAAAGCCCAGGACGCAGGTCATCTTCAGGCGGTAGAAGACCATGGAGCCGCGTTTCTCATCGGCAACTATCCCCGCGTTTTTAAGGACACCCAGATGCTTCGATACCGTGGAGGTATCGGCGTCAACCGTGGCGGTCAGTTCGCAGACACATTTTTCACCCATGGCCAATTGCTCTACAAAGAACAACCTGGTCGGGTGGGCAAGGGCCTTGAATACACCTGCACGCCTCTCAAATCCGGCTCTCTGGTCAGGGTTCATGAAAAACCTCCCAATATTAATATTTGGTAATATTGCCAAATCGCCACAAGTCTGTCAACACACAACAGCCTCGTTCCCAGTTCTCAGCTCTCCGTTCCCAGTACTTCAGTTCTCGGCCCCGACCTACCTCCTTGACGTAAACCCGACGGCAGGGCATTCTTGATCCTAACCGGGAAACATGGCGTCACACTTGGAAAAATCCTTTGAAAGGAGCGCGCTCTATGACCGACCGTGAAAGGGATCTTGAATATCTACCCCACGAGGAGACCTTGAATTTCCAGATCAGCAAGCTCCGTGACCTTATGGACGGGCCGTGGCGGGAGGCTCCGGGGTTGGTGAACAGCCTGCACAACGCCGGTGTTTCAACGGACGACCTCCAGTCACCCGAGGACATCCGTAAATTCCCCCTTCTGAAGAAATCCGATCTTCCCGGGATCCAGGCCGACGACCCGCCATTCGGGGGAAGGATCACCGTACCGGCCGGAGAACTGAGAAGGATCTACTCCTCACCCGGGCCGATCTACGATCCCGAGGGAGACGTCCCCTCTTATTACCATTGGGAGAGAGCCCTGGCCGCCTGCGGCTTCGAGGAGGGTGACGTGGTGTTGAACTGCCTCTCCTATCACCTGACCCCCGCCGGTGCCATGTTCGAGGAGGGTTGCCACAACATCGGATGCGCCGTGATACCGGCCGGGATCGGCAACGCAGAGATCCAGGTCTCGGTGGCGGCTCATCTTGGCGCTACCGCATACGTGGGCCTGCCCTCCTACCTGAAGGTCCTTCTCGAAAAAGCCGAGGAGGCCGGGACGAAGCTGGGGATCAGGAAGGCCTTCGCCATCGCCGAGAAGCTGCCTGAGAGCCTCCGTGAGGAATTCCGGGAGAAACACGGCATCCACATGCGCCAGGGGTACGGAACGGCCGAGGTGGGGGCGATCGCCTTCGAGTGCGAGGAGGCGAATGGGATGCACTACGACCCTTCCACTGTGGTGGAGGTTCTCGACCCGGAAACCGGCGAGCCGTCTTTACCGGGAACCCCGGGGGAGGTTGTTGTCACTCCCATCAACCCCATCAATACCCTGCTGCGCTTCGCCACCGGCGACCTGTCGGCCGTCAATACCGAGCCTTGCCCCTGCGGTCGGAAAAGCCCCCGTCTGACGGCGATCCTCGGCAGGGTGGATCAGGTGACCAAAGTAAGGGGGCTTTTCGTCCATCCGGGACAGCTCTCGGAAGCCCTGTCAGGCTTTGAAGAGGTGGTACGGTACCGCGCCGTCATCGTCAGGGAAAGGGCCATGGACGACATGACCATCGAGGTCGAGAGCGAACTGACCCTGCCGAGCCTCACCCTCGAGGATATCTCCGCACGGACCAAGGAGATCCTGAAGCTCGGCGTCAAAGTGGTGCAGGTCAAGGACGGAACGATCCCGGAGGACGCGGAGGCGATCGACGACCGGCGGGAGTGGGACTGATGGGCGGTTGAAAGCCGCCCGACACGGGGAATTTTAGCTTCAGATAAAAGGTAATCAAGCGACACGGCAAAATATAATACCCAAGAACAAAAACCCCGTGATTCCATGCCTAACCTACCCACACGGACCATTGTCCCCGCGTCCCCGATCTCCGCGTCACCCGATCCAGAGGAGATGTATGACCATTACCGCTGATATATTAATGATCATACATCTCCTCTGGGTCATCTTCATGATCCTCGGCCTGCCCCTGGGGCTCCTGCTCAGGTCACCCACTCTGCGCTGGATCCACTTTGCAGGGATGACGGTCACGGCCCTTATCGCCGCCGTTGGGATCTTCTGCCCGTTGACCACCTGGGAGGAACAGCTCAGAAGGGCCGCCGATCCCTACTTCTCCTTCGAGGGATCATTTCTGGCCAGGCACTTAGGACCCATTCTCTATCCGGACATTTCCGCCGCTGTTCTCCGATGGGTTTCAGTGGGGTGGGGGGTTCTGACGGTCGTTTCAATGGTCCTATGGAGACCGGGGAAGGAAAGGTGATCTTCTGGAATTCCAATTAACGACCGAGCGACTCGGCGACGGGGCGAACGATGACTTCTTTTGACCAGATCGTTAAGTCGCTGGGACTCAAGATCCAATAGGTCCGGGGGCTGGAAACGATCCTGCCTACCCTTACGGATCCCGCTGAGGATTCTGGCATCTAGCTCTCAGTTCCGCCGGTGAAGATGACAGCCAGGATCTTAGCCGGTTCATCCCCCTCGCAGGTGATGTGGTGGGGGGTGGTGCATTTGAAGTAGATGGAATCGCCAGCTTCAAGGACATCGGTGTTTTCCTCGAGGCGAATGCTCATCCTTCCCTCGAGAACGTAGATGAACTCCTCACCGTCATGGACAGAAAGGTGTTTCTCTTTGATGGCCACCGGCTCCAATGTCACCACAAAGGGCTCCATCCTGCGGTCCTTCATTCCGAAACCAAGGGACTCGTAGATATACCCCAGATTTACGCCTGATTTCGACGCCACCCTGGACGCGACCTCCCTCTCGTCGCTCCGTACGATGGTAAAAAGCTGATCGGCCGAGTCCCCGAGGAAATTCCCGACCTCGATATCCAGGGCACGAGCCAGCTTGATCAGCGCTCCCAGAGGCGGGCTGACGAGGTGATTCTCGAACTGGGACAGGAGCGCCGATGAGTACCCGGTCATCTCACCGAGGTCCTGGAGGCTAAGTCCCTTATCCTCCCTCAGTTCCCTGATCCGTCTGCCGACCTCAATCGGCTTGCCCTTCATGCTCAACCTCCCTGTCTCTCCTCAGGGTCTTGCTTTTTTTCGGCGTACCTCGCCCCTTCGAAGATGGCCTTTTCGTTCAGGGGAATGAGCTCCCTGTTGCGCTGGGAGATAACGGCTCCTAAGGACCCGGCGATCTCCTGAGGGGAAATGACACCCGAGTAATAGGCCATAGCCCCCAGCGCCACCATGTTGGCCAGCCGCGCGTTCCCCAACTCAATTGCCAGCTCGCTGATGGGGACGCCCCGGACCTCAATGCCGTTACGGGTGATATCCTCCATTTTAGCCAGGGAACTGTTGACGATAAAAAGTCCGCCATCGACCACAGAATCCTGATAGCGCAGCAGGGAGGGCTGATTCATGGCGATAACACAGCCCGGGGTATCCACAATGGGGGAACCGATCTCCTCGTCGGAAAGGATCACCGTGCACCTGGCCGTGCCTCCCCTCATCTCGACGCCGTACGATGGGAAAAAGGTCACCTCAAGGCCCTTCTCCATGGCGGCCTCCGCCAGGAGCTGACCCGCCAGGAGGATCCCCTGACCGCCGAAACCGGATATGAAAACGTCGTAGTACATCGATTTCTCCGACAGAGCGATTATACGATTTTTCGACCGTGCGAAATAATCATAATATCCATTTATCCGAATCCCTTATCATCAAGGATATTTGCCTTATAATATGATCATAACTGTCATCAAGCCTCGTCTCAGTTTCACCATTGATATATCCACAACTTTTTGAAAATTGTATCCACACCTGTGTTTCACAAGCTTCACTCTCGGCATGATTCAATTTTAGAATAAATGCTTTTCGATACCGGCGCTTTTTCCATGCCTCAGCAATATTCGCGCATACTGAACGAGAGGATCTTCTGATCTGATCAACGAGGGAATATTGTTCCGTCTGAGGAAACTCCGCCG
>JBFFDD010000067.1:0-11849 GCA_041559575.1 bacterium | reverse complement strand
GGGCTTTGCCTGCCATTTGCAAACAAACCACAGGGGAGAGGGTGGACACACCTCTCCCCTGCGTTGACTTCAAATACCTAGAGATTATTTCTGCTCAACATACTTACCGTTGACGACCCTGTACATGGAGAAGCCAACCCCGATGGCGTCACCCTTTTTGTCGAAGGAGATGGAACCCACAGGTGTGTCGACGTACTGGCTCTTCAGGACCTTCTCGATGTCAGCGTACTTGGTGGAACCGGCCTTCTCGATGGCGTTGATCAAAGCCATGGTGGCCGCATATCCTTCCTTGAAGAAAGCGCCGGGGTCCTCGCCGTAAGCTTCCTTATGGGCCTTCACCGCTCTCTGGTAGAGAGGGATGTCTGAAACGTCCATGGGACCGGACGCATATACACCTTCGGCGAACTCGCCTGCGACCTTGATGAAAGTGTCGTCCTTGACTCCGTCATCGGAAACGAAAAAGGTGTCCATCTTCTTCTTGCGCATCTGGGTGACGATCTTTGACGCCTCAGGATGATAGCCTCCATAAATTACGGCGTCTGCGCCGGAACGCTTGATCTTGTCAACAATTGCGCTGTAGTCAACGGCGCCGGGGGTGATCCCTTCAAAAAGAACCATCTCCACGCCATCCATAACCTCCAGGTTTTTCCTGGCAAACTCGGCATATCCCTTGCCATAGTCACCTTTATCGTGAAGGACCGCGACCTTCCTGGCACCCAGCGTGTTGACCGTGAACTCGGCACCCAGGTTGGCCTGCACGTCATCAGAAGCGATGGTGCGGTAGAAGTTGGGATAATCACCGCTCTGGGTCAGACCGGGATTTGTGGCCGACGGGGACATCACGATAATGCCCGCGTCGTTGTAGATCCCAAGGGCGGCTTTGGTGGCCCCGGAACAGACGTGGCCGACTACCACTACGGCGCCGTCGGAAACCAGCTTGGTGGCCGTATTGGTGGCAACTTCCGGCTTGCACACATCGTCCTCGACGAGGAGCTCGATCTGCTTGCCCAGGACACCGCCGGCAGCGTTCTTTGCTTTTACAACCAGTTCCGCTGCCCTGACACTGGGGATCCCGTAGGAGGCCAAGTCGCCGCTATGAGGTCCGGCAACGCCTATCATGATCGATTCCTTGGGCGCCTCCTCCTTCTTGGCACAACCGACGGCCCCCAGAGTAACGATCAGTACGGCCGTCATGGTAAGATAAAAAACCCTCTTCATGAAACACCTCCTTTAAAAGTTAACGCAATTGGATGGGTATGCCGCGCCGGTTGCCATGGATTCGGCACCCCACGACCCCTTTCCCTTTCAGAATGTCTTTGCGGTTTTCTAGATTCCAGGTGATCATTTTTACTATCAGCTACTTAACTGTCCGTCAAACAGTAATTAACAGCCGGGAGCCCGGTGGGCGATTGAACCTTCGGGCGGCAAAACCTTTACCGGGGCTCCGCAACCCCGGCGCCGGGAGTTTGGCGGAACTTCACAACGGGCACCTAGATTCCCAGGTAGGCTGTCTTGACCTCCTCGTTGGCGGCGAGTCTCACAGCCGTGTCGACCATGGTGATGCTTCCGCTTTCCATAACATATCCGCGATCTGCTATCTGGAGAGCCATATTAGCGTTCTGCTCAACGAGGAAAATCGTGGTCCCGTGCTCTTCGTTGATCTTTCGTATGGTATCGAATATCCGCTCAACAAAGATCGGGGCCAGTCCAAGCGAGGGTTCGTCCATTAAAAGAAGTTTCGGTCTCGCCATCAGGGCACGTGAGATGGCCAGCATCTGCTGTTCACCCCCACTGAGAGTTCCGCCAGCCTGTCCTCGGCGTTCGGCCAGAATAGGGAAGAGGTCAAAAACGTATTCAAGGTCTTCCCGGATCGCCTCTTTGTCCTTTCTGAGAAAGGCTCCTATATCCAGGTTTTCCATTACCGTCAGACCCGGAAAGATGAGACGGCCTTCCGGCACCTGTGATATGCCCAGGGCGACTATCTGATCGGGGGATCTATCGTGAATAGTTTCATCCCTGAAAAAGATCTCCCCCCTAGTTGGGGGGACGACACCTGATATGGACATCAAAGTAGTGGTCTTGCCGGCTCCGTTGGCACCAATGAGGGTGATGATCTCCCCCTCCGAGATCTCGATGCTCACGCCTTTAAGGGCATGGATGTTACCGTAATAGGTGTGGATGTCCTTGATCTCAAGCATTGACAATCCTCTGAATCAGCGGGATCAGAACCGGGTAGCGCAAGTTACCCCAGATGTTCAATATGGTCAACTCCCCTGACACGGTTAACGACACTCCTCAAGGGTAAAAGACCTCCACCAGGGTCAGGCCCTGGGGGGGGGCCTTCTTCGGTGCCCCATCCCTGGATCGGGATCGGATCATATCCAGTATATCCTGCGGCGTCAGTCTGCCTGAGCCGACCTCCATAAGCGCCCCGGTGATATTTCTCACCATGTGTTTGAGGAAACCGTCCGCTTCAAAAGACAGGTTCAGAAAATCCTCATCCCTGGTGATGGACAGTTCCTTAAGATCCCTGATCGTGGTTCCATCATCTCCGGCGGACCGAAAGGCGGTGAAGTCCTTTCTGCCGGTGAGGTGGGAAGCGGCTGCGGCCATGGCCTCCTCATCAAGGGGGGTCCTTATGTGCCACACCCTGTTTCTGAGCAGGGCGGTGGGAGCAGCCCGATTGAGGACTAAATACCGATACCGCTTGCCGGTGGCACTGAACCGGGCGTGGAACCCATCCGGTGCTTCGGTACATTCCACAATCCTCACGTCCCTCGGCAGAAGCGTGTTCAGTCCCATGGCCACATTGCGGGGCGGGATCTGTTTTGGGGCTTCGAAGTGCACAACCTGCCCCAGGGCGTGCACCCCCGCATCCGTTCGACCGGATCCGATCACTCGGACTTTCTGATCCATCATCCGGGAAAGAGCTTCCTCGACGATCCCCTGAACGGTTCGAAGCCCGGGCTGGACCTGCCAGCCATGGAAGCTGGTACCATCGTATTCCAGGGTAGCTTTAAGCCTCATAAAGCCCCATCAGACAAGCATCTCCATGGAGAGAGCCAGCATAATCCACAGGGTGACGAAGACCAGGGCCCATGTCTCATTCGCTTTCCATACCAGTTGAACCATACTTGTCCGCTTGCGGCCTGAGGAATACCCCCTGGCCTCAAGTGCCGTAGCCAGATCGTCGGCTCTGCGAAATACACCCACGAAAACCGGGATCAGGATAGACATCAGGG
Organism: bacterium; assembly: GCA_041559575.1. Taxonomy (GTDB): domain Bacteria; phylum BMS3Abin14; class BMS3Abin14; order BMS3Abin14; family BMS3Abin14. Next base: position 8,607 of record JBFFDD010000067.1, on the reverse strand, counting down.
CGTTCGCTCGTTGTCGAAGGCCTCCGTGAGCGAAACGGGCTCCCCGGGACCTCTGGGCCTTCCAGATCTTCTGGGCCTCGTCGGACAGCACAGGGATAAACCGGATGGCCATCATCATCATCAGAGAGAAATCCTGGACCGGAAACCGGAATCGTTCCAGGGGAGACAACAGTGATTCCATTCCCCTCGTAATTTCCAGGGGCGTGGTGCTGTGGGTCAAAAGCGCTGACAGGGAGATGATCGCCAGTAAACGCCATGAGATCAGAGCACCTCTCACAGCCCCTTCACGGGTGATGTCGATAAAGCCGAAGATGGGTTTGCCCAGGAGGGGCTGTCCGGGTGTGAAGAGAAGATGGAGGATACCGGTGAACAGGAAAAGCCATAGAAACAATCTCAGGCTCCTGAAAAAGTAACGGATGGGGATGCCGGAGAGCCTGACCAACAGGCAGATCGCGATGGTGTGAAACAACATCACCCATGGAGCATCGATGACAAAGGTGATCCCCATGAGAAGCGTCAACGTGAGCAGCTTCAGCCGGGGGTCGAGGCTGTGGACAATCGACTCGGTCGGGTAGTAGTTCCCCAGGGTGATGTCGAGGAAACTCATGATAACTGGTTCCTGGTTCCAAGTTTCACGTTTCAAGCCTCACGTTTCAAGTATCAGACCCGGGAATTCGGGTACAGTTCTGATTTCCAGATCCTGAAACATGGAACCTGTAACCTGGAACCTGTAACCTGGAACTGTCTTTACAGGTACTTCTCTGCCAGGATCTCCGCGATCTGTACCGCATTGGTAGCCGCGCCCTTGCGTAACTGATCTCCCACCACCCAGAAGGTGAGGCCATTCGGCGCCGAAAAATCCTTTCGAATCCTGCCCACGAAACAGGTGTCTCCACCGGCGGTGAACAGCGGCATGGGATAGCCGTTCTTCTCCGGGTCATCGAAAACCTCGACGCCGGGCGCAGCGTCGATCAGTTCCCTCGCCTTTTCAGGCGTGATCTCCCTTTCCGTCTCTATTGAAACAGCCTCCGAGTGAGCGGTCAGCACGGGGACCCTTACGCAGGTGGCCGAGACGCTGATCTCATCGTCATGGAACATCTTACGGGTCTCGTTGTGCATTTTCATCTCCTCCTTGGTGTACCCGTTGTCGGTAAAGGAGTCGATGTGCGGGATAACGTTGTAGAGGAGTTGATACTGGAAAGCCTTGACCTCTATGGGACCGCCGGTGACCCAGCGGCGTGTCTGTTCCATTAATTCCTCCATCGCCTGGGCCCCCGCTCCGCTGGCGGATTGATAGCTCGATACTACGACCCTCCTGATCCGGCCGAAGTCGTGCAGGGGCTTGAGGGCGACCACCATGATGATCGTGGTGCAGTTGGGGTTGGCGATGATCCCCCTCTGAGTATAGAGACCCACGTCATCCGCGTTGACCTCGGGGACAACCAGAGGGACATCCGGCTCCATGCGGAAGGCCGAGGAGTTGTCCACAACCACCGCCCCGGCTTCCACGGCTGCGGGCGCGAACTCCAGGCTCCTGCCTCCGCCCGCCGAGAACAGGGCTATGTCCACACCGGCAAAGGCATCCCTGGTCAGTTCCTGGACCTCTATGTCCTGCCCCTTCCATGGCAGTTTTTTACCCACGGAGCGCGCCGAGGCGAGGTAACGCATCTCCCTGACCGGGAAATTCCTCTGCTCGAGGACCTTGATCATCAGTTCGCCCACGGCGCCCGTCGCGCCGGCGATCGCTACAGAGAACTCTTTTCTGCTCATGGTGTAATCCTTTCAGGATTAGAAATTGGGATCATTAGAAATTGGAAATTGATATATTCAAATTGATATATTCACAGATCTTTCATTAAATTTTCAAATTTCCAGTCTCCAATTCTTTAATGCTCTTCCGTGGGCCGCCTTCAAAACAGTTCCTTCAGCCCTCGTATGGCCTGCCTGGTCCGATGCTCATTCTCCACCAGAGCGAAACGGACATGCCCGTCACCCCCCTCTCCAAAACCGATCCCGGGGGCCACAGCCACCTTTGTCTTCTCCAGAACCATCAATGAGAAATCAAGGCTTCCCATCTCCGCGTACTTCTCAGGAATAGGGGCCCAGACAAACATCGTGGCCTTGGGTTTTTCGGTGGTCCACCCGATACGGTTCAAACCGTCAACAAGGACATCGCGCCTCTTTCGGTAGACCTCGACGGTCTCGTTGACACATCCTTCCGGTCCATTAAGGGCAATGATAGAGGCGATCTGGATTGGCTGGAACATCCCATAATCCAGGTAGCTCTTGATCCTGACCAGAGCCCCCACCAGTCTGGGGTTTCCGACCACAAAGCCGACTCGCCAACCGGGCATATTGTAACTCTTCGACAGGGTGAAGATCTCAACCGCCAGATCCTTCGCCCCGGGAACCTCGAGAATGCTCGGGGCCTTGTGACCCTCGAAAACCAGATCGGCGTAGGCCAGGTCGTGGATTACAAACAGCTCGTATTCCCTTGCCAATTCGACCACCTTCTCGAAAAAACCGAGTTCCACGGTCTGAGTCGTCGGGTTATTAGGATAGTTGAGAATAAGAGTTTTCGGACGAGGCCAGACTCCCTTGACAGCCCTCTCCACCCTGTCAAGAAAATCGTCCTCGTCCTCCGAAACAGGCACGCTCCTGACGTCGGCGTTGGCGATAACCGCACTGTAAAAATGAATCGGATAACAGGGGTCCGGGACGATGACAATGTCACCGGGAGCGGTCATGGCCAGGATTAGATGGGATATCCCCTCCTTCGATCCGATGGTGGCAACGACTTCGGTGTTCGGATCCAGGCTCACACCGTAACGGCGGTCATACCAGTCCGCCATGGCCTGCCGCAGCTTGAAGATTCCCCGCGACACCGAATAGCGATGGTTCCTGGGATCCTGGGCAGCGGCCACCAGTTTATCGACGATATGTTCCGGCGTGGGAAGATCGGGGTTTCCCATTCCGAAGTCAACGATGTCCTCACCCTGAACACGGGCTTCGTATTTGCGCTCGTTGACGATATTGAAGACATACGGCGGAAGCCTCTTAATTCGATAAAAATCTTCCATTTCCCTCTCCGTTCCCAACCATATCTGGCCATTACTTTATCATCGGATCGCCTGGGCACATCCCCGGCATAGACAATTCAAATTTGGACCTTTCGACTCAATTTAAGCCAGGCCTGACAGGCCCCAAGCCAGCTTCCTCGTTGGACTCTGGACGGCGGCCTGTCCCTGACCGCAAGCATCAAACCTCAAACTGCATACTCTAATACTCAAGCTTCAAACCCCAAACTTGAAACTGCACGCCCCCCGCCCTGACGTCCCACGGGAGGAAGAACAGTTATCTAGCACCACCCATACAGGGTGTCAACATTCCGCGCCAACCGGCGGGAATTCCCCCCTCTGGGCGACAAGGGCGGATACCAGGTCCCGATAGCGGACACCTCTGGGGTCCAGTGTGACTGTGCGTCCATCAGGACCGTACTGGATGTACACAGCCAGGTGTTCCTCCGGGAGCACCTCCGGCTCCCTGTCCGCCCATTCCACAACGAGGACTCTGGCGCCGTCCATGGAATCCCTGTATCCGGTCGAATCCAGATCCTCACGGCCGAAGACACGGTAAAGGTCCAGATGCCAAAGTTCTCCCCTGGTACAGGGATAGCTCTGGAGCAGAGTGTAGGTGGGACTGGAAACGATATACCCTTCCTCGATACCCATTCCAGATGCTATGCCACGGACGAGGGTCGTTTTTCCCGCTCCCATGGGGCCGATAAGCCCGATAACGGTCCCCGGTGAGAGACGTTTGCCGATCATCTCCCCGAGTCGGATCATGTCCTCGGGTTGGGGAATATGGATGGTCCTGCCGCCGCTCATTCCATGGACGCGAGGGCCTGGATGACTTCCCTGCGGCCGACCACTCCGACCACATGCGGACCGTCCATAACGGGCAGGAAATGGACCCGGTCCTCGGTCATCAGAGTGGCGACATCGGACAGCTGGGCGTTCACCCTGATGGTTACAGGATCACGCGTGTAGATGTCATCTACCTTGCTGGCCAGCATCCGGTGGAGCTCTCTCTTGAAGTGTTCAGAACTCTCGAGGTATACGACCGCGTCAAAGATCGAGACCACGGTAGGCAGATGAAGGTTTTTTTCCTTGGCGATAAGATCCCCCTCCGTCACCACACCGAGGAGCTTGCCCTTTTTATCAACAACAACCGCCCCGGACACGTGCTGCCGGGAAAAGAGCCTTGCCAGTTCGTCAACACCCATATCGGGTGTCACGGTCAGGAAGGAATTGTTCATCATGTCAGAAGCCTTCAGCATATTTTACTCCCTCAGCAGGCTTTTCAGTGATGGTCCCATGCGGCTGATGATATCCACCGCCGTCATGCAGTGCTGGGTAAGTTCATCGGCTGCCAGATCACCGGAGGAACCGTGCAGATATACAGACGCCAGGGAGCCTGTCAACGGATCCACTCCGGTGGCCAGCAGTGCGCCTATCATGCCGGTGAGGACGTCCCCGGTTCCCGCTGTCGCCATACCGGCGTTACCGGTGAGGTTGACGTAATAATGGCCCTCTGGAGTAGCCACGATGGTCCTCGCCCCCTTGAGAATGACAATGCACCCTGATCGCTCGGAACAGCGCAAAGCGGTACCGATCCTATCCCTCTGCACCTCCGAGGTTTCCATCCCCATCAGCCGTCCCATCTCACCCGGATGAGGTGTCAGGACCGTAAGCTCACCCCTGTGTCGGAGGGATTCCAGATCCCTTCCGAGGGCGTTGAGGGCATCCGCATCGACCACTGCGGGAAAACCGGTCCACGAGAGGACCTCACGGACGAGTTCGGATGTCTCAGTGTGGTCCGTCAGTCCGGGACCAATGGCCAGGGCGTCTCTTTCGCCGATCAGCTTTTCAAGAGCCTTAACGCCGCCCGTAGAGAGCGTCCCATCGGAGGTCTCAGGCAGTGGTGCTGTCATGATCTCGGGTACCGACGCATCGACCGAATGGGAAAAGGATGAGGGCACCGCCAGTGTGACCAATCCCGCCCCGGCCCTGAGGGCGGCCTTGGCAGCCAGAACACCCGCTCCGATCTTCCCGGACGATCCGGAACATACCAGAAGGTGGCCGTAGGTCCCCTTGTGGGTGTCTTCCCAGCGTTTACCAAAGGCCTCCCGGACGGGACTCTCCCCTAAAACCCAACCCTCGGCGGGCACCAGGAAAGAGGCCGCCTCGGGAATCCCGATGTCCGCGACAACGATCTCACCGGCGTGGTCAGCTCCCGGAAAAAGGATCAGCCCTCTCTTTGGAAAAGCGAGGGTGACGGTGACATCGGCTGTAACCGCCGTTCCCATAGGCATGCCGGTCTGGCCGTTGATCCCCGAAGGGATATCCACGGCGACGACCAGTCCAGAGCAGGAATTGACAATCGAAACCGCCTCCGCATACAGCCCCACAACCTCCCTCTGGAGCCCGGTGCCGAAAAGGGCATCCACAGCCACGTCCGAGTCCTCGAACCTGCGTCTGGCCCTTTCCAGAGAGCGACCCGTTCCCAGAACCGTCATGGGGATGTCGAGTCGGTTCAGAATGCGAAGCTGGGACCGCGCGTCTCCACTGTAGTTGGCCCTTGGAGCCGTGAGGTAGACCATGACCTCATGGCCCCTGTCCGACAGATGACGGGCGATGACCATCCCGTCGCCACCGTTATTGCCAAGTCCGCACATGACGCTGACATTGAGCCTGTCGCCACTGACCCGGTCCTCTATCTCCTCCACTACAGCGACACCGGCGTTCTCCATCAGGACCAGGGAGGGTATGCCGATGCCCTCAATAGCCTGGCGGTCGATCTCCTGCATCTGTTGCGGGGTGACGATCCGCAAACTACTTCTCCAGGATCACCACTGCCATGGAACAGTCATCCGTGTGGGTCATGCTCAGGTGAATGGTCTTGACGTCCATCGAATCGGCGATCTCCTTCGCTTTCCCCTGGAGATCGATGAAAGGGCGGCCGGATTCCTCGTTTTTCACGCTCACATCGGTCCAGGTCATCCCCTCATTGAGGCCTTTTCCAAGGGCCTTGAAAAAGGCCTCCTTTGCTGCAAACCGCGCCGCCAGATGCATGTGCGTGTCGCCTTTGGTTCTCGAATAATCGAGTTCACCCTCCGTGAAAACGCGGTCCTCAACCCTTTCGGCCCATTTGATAAGAATCTCCTTCATCCTCTGATTCTGGACGTGATCCACTCCTAGTCCGATGATCATGGTGCCCCTCCTATCGCCATCTTCATCTCTCTAACAGCTCTCTCCATACCGACCATGACGGCTCTGGCCACAATACTGTGCCCTATATTGACCTCAACTATTTCAGGAATCGAGACGATCCGCCCCACGTTCCTGTAATTCAGACCATGACCGGCAACGACCTCCAGTTTCAGCTTGCTGGCAACCTTGGCGGTGTTGAGGATCTTCTGATACTCGGCCTCGGCCTCCTGTGCCAGTTTCGCCTCTGCGTATTTCCCCGTGTGGATCTCGATCGCGTCCGCACCGACCCGATGACTGGCCTTGACCTGATCGACATCCGGATCGATGAACAAACTGACCCTGATCTCCGCATCCTGAAGCAGGCGGGCGGTCTTTTTCAGGTATTCAAGGTTCATGGCCACCTCCAGCCCACCCTCAGTGGTGAGCTCCTCACGGCGCTCGGGAACCAGGGTTACCGTATCCGGCTTCTCCTCCAGGGCGATCTTGACCATGTCCTGGGTGGCGGCCATCTCCAGATTCAGGCTCGTCTTCACCGTTTTCCTCAGGATGGCCAGATCCCTGTCCTGGATATGCCTTCGGTCTTCCCTGAGGTGGACGACGATCCCGTCCGCCCCCGCCAGTTGGGCAAGGAAGGCGGCCTCAACAGGATCGGGGACATCGACCAGCCTTGCCTGTCTGACGGTGGCCACGTGGTCGACGTTGACCCCCAGCCTCGTATAGTTACCAATGGATCTCGTCATCTGATTCACTCCCCTGAATAAGACACTTCAAGTTTCGAGTTTCGAAAAAAAATTTGAACCACGGAGATCAGAGAGGAAACAGAGAGAGTATAAAGGTCAGGGTCCAGGGTCTAGACAACAGATCCTCCAGACCGTGTTCCCCATTTTCCTTGGCTCTCTCAACCTCAAACCTCAGAACCGGCTGCCCCGTTGGGCCTTGGCCATTGGTCTTTTGACATTGGACGTCGGACGTTGGGCTTCGAATCTACTCCCTCACCCCTCCAAGCCTCTCCACCAATTCGCTGCAGATGCTCTCACACACGTCATGGGTCAGATCCTCTGAGCCGCAGGAAACTGTCACCCTAAGGAGCGGTTCCGTACCCGAGTAACGCAGGCTGAGCAGATGGTCCTCGCCCATCCTCTGGCGGGCTTCAGACAGAAGCCGCTCGTACCACTCCTGCTGTTCGAGAGGCTTCTTCTCCTCAACCCTCAGGTTCTTCATGACCTGGGGAAAGCGGTGCCAGCCGCTGAGGAGATCTTTCAGCGATCTTCCCGTCTCCGCCATAATCTGAAGGACCTGCAAGGCAGACAGGATCCCGTCACCGGTTGTCCCATGGTCGGTGAATATCAGGTGGCCGGAGGGCTCGCCGCCGATAACTGCCCCCGTCCTGAGCATCTCCTCGAGGACATACCGGTCGCCCACCGGGGCCCTGATGAGCTCGATCTCCATCTCCCTGAAAGCCGCCTCCAATCCCATATTCGTCATGAGGGTGCCGATCACGACCTTTGGGTCAAGACCACCGTTCTGAGACAGATGCTTCACGCATACATAGATAATATCGTCCCCATCAACCAGGTTTCCTTCCGAATCGGCCATAATGACCCTGTCACCATCCCCATCGAGGGCTATTCCGGCGTCAGCCCCTGAGTCCACCACCTTTTTCAGCATCTGATCCGGATCGGTGGACCCGCATCCCAAGTTGATATTCAGGCCATCAGGATGGTCTCCCAGGGTGATGACCTGGGCACCCAACTCCTTTAGGATGGCCGGTGCCACCTGGTAGGCCGCACCGTTAGCGCAATCGATGACGATCTTCAGCCCTTCCAGGGTGATATCCTTAGAGATGGTCGATTTTGCGTATACGATGTATCTGCCTTCCGCATCGTCGATCCGAAAAGCCCTGCCGACCCGGCTATGAGTAGGCCTCTCAAGATCCTCCCTCTCCATAAGTTCCTCCAGCAATGCCTCTTCATCATCGGGCAACTTCATCCCGTCGGCCCCGAAGAACTTGATTCCATTGTCCTGAAAAGGATTGTGCGAAGCCGAGATGACAATACCCGCATCGGCTCTCATGGACCGGGTGATAAAGGCGATGCCCGGCGTCGGCAGGGGTCCAACAAAGTAAACGTCGGTGCCCATCGAGCAGATACCGGACATGAGGGCGGCTTCGATCATATAACCCGATAGCCGGGTGTCTTTTCCGATAATGATCTTCGGTTTCTCCTTGCGGTTGTGGAAATAGGAACCGGCGGCCATCCCGAGCCTGAGCACCATTTCAGGGATCATGGGAAAGCGATTCGCCTCCCCCCTCACCCCATCTGTTCCAAAATATTTT
>JBFFDD010000066.1:0-11859 GCA_041559575.1 bacterium | reverse complement strand
GGTTACAGCATGTCGATGCGCACCGGGCAAGCCCGGCGGCTAAATGGTCTCGAACAATTACCCGGTCGGTTCCAGGCCAAGGACCTCGGCGCTCTTGACCGCCGAGACGCCGGTGCAGCCGCCGATGTAGGCGTTACGCTCCACCAGAGGGGCGAGGACGGGGTGCATCCGCCGGGCGCCGAAGCTGATCACCGGCCGGCCGTCGGCCAGTTTGACGATGCGGGCCGCGGCCGTGGCGATCCCTGAGGCCTGGCAAAGGCATCCCAGGATGGCGGTCTCGAAGATGCCGAAATCCAGGTAATCACCCTCGATCTCCATCACCGGGGTGTAGGGCCCGAAGGGCGTCCCCTCAGCCAGGGAGCGGATGGTCACCGGGTGCCCCTCCATGACCTCCAGGACCTCATCCAGACCGGCGAAGAGGGCCCACGGCCACTTCCTGGGAAACGACTTGGCCATGATCTCCACCCTCACTCGCTTGCGGATCCCGAGCTTCTCCAGGATCTCGCGGGTGCGGATGAAATAGATGTCGGTGACCTTGCCCTCGGCGATCTCCTCCGGGGAGGCGACCAGGAGTTTGGGTCGCTTTTTACCGGTCAATTTGGATAACCTCTATAGATAAGTTCCATAAGCTTGCGAAACCTTCGAACACTTGAAATTGTCCCTCTTTACGAGCTTTGCCTGCCCCGAGCCCGGTCGAGGGGCGGCTTTGCGAGAGACCATCCTTTTCTCTCGCCCGCTCCCTACGGTCGCTCAAGACGCCAAGACGCTAAGAGTTAAAACAGATCCTAGACCCTGGAATACGACAAAAGAAACTGCATTCTCTTTGCCAGCTTTGCCTGCCCCGAGCCCGGTCGAGGGGCGGCTTTGCGAGAGACAGCTCCAGTGTATCGATTCTCAATCTCCGTGACACCGGTTCCCCGTTACTCCGACACGGTTTCCTGACATCAGTCCTTTCTGCTCCCTGAATGGGTGTGACAATCTGTCAGGCGATGTCGGTTCTTAGGATCTCAGCCTCCATGAGCTTCTCGATCTGTCCCAGGGCGTGTCTGTGCTCCTCCTCGGTGAGGGCCGCGACGCACCTCTCCGGGATGGTGATCCGGTAGCCCCGCATGAAAGCGTCGCAGGCGGTGAACAGGACGCAGATGTTAGTCAGGATGCCGGTGATAATGAGTTCGGAGGCCCCCAGATCGGTCAGCGTGGGCTCCAGGTCGGTGCCGAAAAAACCGGAGTACCTCGTCTTGGGGACGAGGATGTCGCCGTCCGCCGGCGCGAGTTCCGGGACCACCTCTGCCCCGGCGGTCCCCTTTACGGCGTGGGGCGGCCAGGTGTCGAACTCGTCGTCGTCGGGGGCGTGGTTGTCGCACAGGTAGATGACCGGAATGCTCTCCCGCCGGGCCTCTGCGATCAGCTCGGCAATGCAGGGCACTGTGTCGCGGCCCATGGGCACCTCCAGGGGGGCACCGGGGAGGAGAAAATCGTTGAGCATGTCGATAACCAGCAGGGCTTTCTTGCCCACCTCTTCACCTCCCAGTAAAATCAACTACTTGCATAGCTATTTTATCAGATGCTGTCTATAACCGGGGAAAACAAGGTGAAGGAAACTTTAACCACAGAGGGCACAGGGAATATTCTGGCATCCACAGAGATCACAGAGAAAAGTTGGGTTTGAATTTTCCGTATCTTTCCTGAGCCTAAAACCTTCATCAAAAGATGGTCGAAAGAAGATTTAATTAGAATTTCACCCTGATTTAATATCTTTTCTTGGGTTTCTCTGTGGGATCTCGTAGACCTCTGTGTTCTCCTTGGTTAAGCCTTTTTTATCTTCCCGCCGGCGATCTGGCCGAGGATCGTGGCGGCGATGAACAGGGGGATGTAGGAGTAGGAGAAGCCCCCCCACAGGCGCATGAGGATGATCACCGGGATGATCAGGTGGATGGCCAGCCACCACCGGAAACTGAACTTGCGGCACCGGGCCCGCCACACACCGAAGGGAAGAGTGAGAAGGAAGGTCACCGACAGAAGGGTGACCAGCATAAGAGGGGAATGGGGGGAAAAATCCATCGGGCCTTTGTAACAGACCGTCACAATGGGGTCAACCGGATTTGGAGAATAGAGGGACAGAGAATAGAAAATGGGGAATGAAAATTAGAAGAGGTGGAAATTGACTTCAGAACTAACCGCCAGTCACTACTGCCTGATCTCCCATCTTCCAATCTCCAATCTCTATTTTCCATTTTACTGTTTTCCATTCCCCTCCATCCTGAATTTCCCCCTCAGTAAACCCTTTATTCTGTCTTCCGTCTTCTGTATCCTTCTACCCATGTCCGTCACCCGCCGCATACCGGGTAAGAGCACGGTCCGGATCGAACGGGCCACCCTGATGGTGACCGAGGGGCCCGACGCCGGCCAAAGCACCGTATTGGAGGAGGGTGTCCTCACCCTGGGGACCCACTCCGACTGCAACCTCTGCCTCACCGATCCCACCGTGTCCCGCAACCACGCAGATATCTCGCGCACATCTCAGGGTTTTCTTCTCCAGGACCTTGGGAGCACCAACGGTACCTTCATGGACGGCGTACGGGTGGACCGGGCCTACCTTAAGCCGGCATCGGACATCACGCTGGGAAAGACCACCCTGCGGTTCCAGCTGAGCAGCGAGACCATCGACCCCAAAGCCGGCAAGATCAAGGAGTTCGGAGACATGGTGGGCCAGAGCGGACCCATGCGTGAGGCCTTCTCCCTCCTGTCGAAACTGGCCGGCCACGACGTCACGGTCCTCATCGAGGGGGAGACGGGCACCGGCAAGGAGCTTGCCGCCCGGGCCCTCCACGAGAAGGGGTCGAGGGCGAAAGGCCCTTTCGTGGTCTTCGACTGCTCCACCGTCCCGTCGGAGCTCATGGAAAGCGAGCTGTTCGGCCACCGGAAAGGGGCGTTCACCGGGGCCACCGACGACCGGACCGGGGCCGTGGAGCAGGCCGACGGCGGAACCCTTTTCCTAGACGAGATCGGCGAACTGCCCCTGACCCTCCAACCTAAGCTCCTCCGCCTGCTGGACAGGAGGGAGTTCAAGCGCCTGGGCACCGACGAGGGGCGGCAGTCAAACATCCGTTTCGTGGCCGCCACCAACCGGGACCTCCAGCAGAAGGTCATGGAAGGCACATTCCGGCAGGACCTTTTTTTCCGGGTGTCGGCGGCCCGGATCAAGCTCCCTCCCCTGCGGGAGCGCCCGGAGGACATCGGTCCCCTTTCGGCCCATTTCCTGGCCGAGATCGCCTCCCGGTCGGGAAGGAAGGTCGGGCTGGACAGGGAGGTCGAAGCGGCCCTGAAGGGCCACAGCTGGCCGGGCAACGTGCGGGAACTTAAGAACATTCTGGAAACGGCCGCCGCCCTGGTTTCAGGGGAGACCATCGGGCCGGGTGACCTTCCACCCATGCAGGGAGCTCCCCCTGACGGCCAGGCGGGCAGCATGAGGGACGCCGAGGCCCAGGCCATCCGCGACGCCCTGGAGAAGGCCGGCGGCAACAAACGCAAGGCCGCCCGCCTGCTGGGCATCGCCCCGTCGACCCTGTACGCGAAGATGAAGCAGTATAAACTATAGCCTTCCGGCTACAGAGTCCCACGTCCCAGGTCCCAGGTCCCAAGTAAAATCCCAGGCAAAGCTTTAACACAGAAGTCACAGAGCCGTCCTCTTAAGGACGGTCCACAGAGGAAAGCTTGGGTTTTGAGGGAAAAGCGATGTCAATGCGAACGACCAGTGGCCATTATTTAAGGAGCGCGGTAATCTCGCAGAATGCTCCATAAATTAATGCTGAAAAACAGTCCAAAATTTTCCGCGTTTAAGGCTTGATTCTATAGGTTTACAACCCCGCCTTGCGAAGGCCATCCAGGACCAGTTCCCGGTCCTTTGGGAATTTGTACGGGAGTTTTTTTGAAAAGGCTTGAGACGTAAATTTCGGGCTGAGACGGAGGACTTCCTTAGCCGTATTTTTCGCTTTTTCTTCCTTACCGCATGAACCATATACAGCTGTTGTAATGACGTTCGACATGAGGTTATCGCGCTCACGTTCCAGTCCCTTCTCGCAAGCTTTAATAGCTTCCTCGCAGTCACCCACAAGGAGATATTCCAAACCCAGATTCTGATAGTAAATGCCTGGCGTGAAAGGCTCGAGGCGGATCGCCATCCTGGTCATGGGGATGGCCTCCTCTGACCTGCCTGCAAACCTGAGGGCCATACCAAGGAAGTGATGCGATAATGCCGCGTTGGGGTCCATAGCCACAGCCTTCTTCAGTGCAGCGATGCCCTCTTCGTAACGATTCGGAGGGGTGATAACGTAGAGATAACCCAGCCTGGCGTAGGCGACCGCCAGCGAGTCATCAATGGCCAGTGCTTTCTTATTCCAATCGATGGCCTGCATCAGGGAATCCTTGGGCGATTTGCTCAACCCGAGCCATACATCCAGGTAGTGTGTCGCCCCCATCAACGCATAAGCTTCCGCATATTCCGGATCCAGAGCGATCGTATCCTCTATCAGCTGCCTGGCCCTGGTGTTGCTCTCCGCATTTATCTGATAAAGGTTCTCCCTGGCCTGCATAAGCTTTAGATAGGCATCGAGGTTTTTCGTGCCCCTCGCCCAAGCCCGGGCCTGTTCGCCGGTGGTCAATTTTATTTGCAACGCCGTCAGGATCTTCATGTTGATCTCGTCCTGAAGTGCGAAAATATCCTCTACGCCCCGATCGTAGCGCTCTGACCACAGGTGCTCCCCTGAAACCGCATCGACAAGCTGGGCGTTGATCCGTACCCGGTCGCCGGATCTCTGGATACTTCCCTCCAGCACGTACCGGACACCGAGGTCCTCACTCACCTGCTGGATTTTCACCGGCTTGCCTTTGTAGGCAAATGACGAGTTACGGGCAATCACGAACAGGGATGAACTCTTCGCCAAAGATGTGATGATCTGCTCAGTGAACCCGTCCGTGAAATATTCCTGTTCAGGATCGCCCGTCAGGTTATCAAAGGAAAGCACTGCGATGGAAGGTTTGTCAGGCAGGGGGAATGCCATCTTCTGCAGGGAGGCGACCTCCACCTTCGGGGGATGATCGGTCTTCGTATAGGCATGCCAGAGCTCCGCGGCCCCAACGATAACCAGGAGCCCCATGATAACTACCTTCGCGGTATCCAGTCGATTGGCGAGTTTAGCTTTAGTAAGGGGTGTTCGTGTTTCCTTTACGGGTGCTTTTGATTGTGGGTCCTCGCTGGACCACCAGTCCTGCGGCGGCGACGTGATCATTTTGTGGACCAGAATCCGCTGATCATGCTTCCCAACGACCTCGACAGGCCTACTGAACTCGGCCTTAAAATCCTCTGAAAAGGGTGGCGATGTGTACGATGTCTCATCCTGGCCGACATGTTTCTGGAAGGCCACGTCTGAAAACAGCACCTGTTTCGGGTTTGCGGCATCCATCACCCTCTGGGCGGAGTTGACCGAGTGGCCGCTGATGTTCTGCCGGCCGCTGATATCAGTGGTCGTTGTTATGGATCCCTCATGGACACCTATTCGGAGACTGAGCGGTTTCTCAGGGGTTGATTCCGATTGGGCCCACTTCTGCAGTTCATATATGACTGTAAACAATGTCGACCGATTCCACCTGTCCTCACCTGATTCCATAAAGGCCAACGCGAAACCGTCACCGGTGGGCATGGCGATTATTCCCGATGGTTCTGCCTCCAAGAGCATACCGAGTGTTCTTTGAGCGACATCATTCATCTGATCGAGGATCAAAGACTGCTCATCGGGCCTCCTTTTTGAAAATCCCACGACATCAACGAACATTATCGTTGCAGAAGACATTCAGGTTACTCCCGGCTGCTTAATTCCATGGAATAAAAAACCGCCAACCCTTAAAAAGAGCAGCGGTGCGGTGTACTTCTATTGATGCGGTCCCCCCTCAGCACCCCATAGTTCATTCTCAACTTAGTTGAACCAAATGATCTGTGTCAAAATGGGCAGTTAATAGTTGTTTCCACCCCCACCTCAATCCTCCCTCCCCAGCAGCCTTCGCTTAATGCTACTGCCTGCCAAGGGGGAGAGGAATTTTTCTCCGTGTCCTCTGTGGATAAGGCATTTTAAATTGTTCTCCGACACCCCGTCACACCGATACTCCGCCACCCGCTTTTCTTTTTGTCGCTTTCCACTTGTCACTTGTTCCTTCCCCTGCGCCAAGGGCGCCCCCCGCGTCAAGACCCCCTCCTCACCTCCGCGAGCTCCTCCTTCAGGCGGTGGGCGGATCGGATGAAGTTCTCCAGCTTCGTCTCGTTCACCTGGGACAGGGGCTTGCCGTCGGTCTCCAGGGTCAGGAACGGGAGGGAGAACCGGTGCCGGTTGGTCTCCCAGAATGCGCCGTTCTCTTTCGAGAAGTGGGCCTTCTCGTCCTCCAGCCGGTGATGGAGCACCGATTCGGCGATACGGCACGGCATGCAGCCGAAGGGTCCGATACTGATCACGCCGTGGACCTTGTCCCCGATCTCCTCCAGGGTGGAACCGACGGTGAGGATCGCCTCCCCGGTCAGCCGGGGGTCGATGAGACGCCCGCCCCTGTCCATCAGGTGACCGACATCCAGCTGATGCCCTCTGTAAAACCCGGACTGCTCCAGGATGCCCTGGATCTGCGAGTGCATCCTCATGGAGAACCGGTTGCGCAGGAGGATGGAGAGCTTTCTGCTGATGGAGGTATTGGGGATCAGCCCCCTGAAGATGAGGTTTTCCACGTAGGAGATCCATTCGAGGATGGGGGCCGTCCTGACCAGGATGCCCTCCTCGGCCAGCCGGTGGACGAGGAACAGGCGGGAGAAGTCGTCCCGGCGAACGTAGATCTCCCCGGTGAGGAGGACACTGGTCGCCTCGTCGACGGGACGTACCCTTTCCAGGGCGGCCAGCTCGGACATCCCCCCTTTCAGCACATCCAATACACTGTCTTCCTCATCGGAGGCGACGCTGGAGAAAACGGCCTCCATGACCTCGGAAAGCCTGTCCAGCGCCCCGTCCCGGTCGGCGGCCAGGGTCAGAATTCCGGCCTGGAGGTCGTCCAGGCCGTCGCTGATGGCGACCGCAAGGAGGGCCCGCCGGGGGAAGTTAGCGGGCAGACCCGAGTATCCGTCCTCACAGGTGGGCGAAAAGACAGCCACATTTTCCAGCTGGTTCTTCCTCACCATGTCTTTGAGGAACACGCTGTACTGGCCGAACCGGCACGGTCCGTCGGCCTCGGGCATGAAATAGATCAGGACCTCATCATTATCGGCCCGTTCCTTCAGGTAGCGCTTCAGGGTGCCGGTGGTCAGGGTCAGCGGCAGGCACTCCTTGCCTGAGGCCTCCTCCCTTCCCAGGGCCAGTTCCAACCGGCCGGGGGGGGGAGCGGCCGTCGATCTGACCCCCACGTAGCTCATGGCCGCGGCCATTCCCCGGGAAGCCATCTCCCCCATCGACGGAAACAGTATGAGGACCCTCGGGTGGGTGATGTCGAACCCCTCCCCGCTTCCCGTTCTCACCACCAGGTTCCCGTCCCGCAACTCGGTCCGTGCCGGGACGAAGGGCTCCGAAGGCGGGCGGCTGGGCCCCTGCTTACGGTAGCCCTCGATGACGTCGAGGAAGGCCTCGATCCTGGTGTCCAGGCCGGCGTCGGCGGTGTGGGCGTCCAGCTCAAGGATGAGAAAGGGCTTCTCGCCCATGACGTTCCTGAACTGCTCCAGGATGAGGGAGTCCGGTCCGCAGTTGAAGTTGGTGATGTAAGCCCCGAAGAGGTTTCTCGATTCACCGACGAACCGGGCGGCCCGGAGGATGGTCTGCCCGGATGCCCAGTACATGCGGGAGAAGGAGGTGTTCATTTCCTTCGCGGCGGGCAGGAGGTCGTGGGGGATGATCCGATGGCCCCGGCTGGCGAACTTGCCGGGGATCCCCAGGTTCGTGCGTCCGGTGAAAGCGTTGTAGGGACGGCCGAACAGGACCACGGCCGTCTCCTCGGCGTCGAGTTCCCCAAGGAGGGCCCGCCCCTTCTCCCTCATCTCCCTGTCCAGGGCGGTGAAGGTCCGCCAGGCGGCCTCGAAGGCCCTCCCCGACCGGCGGCGGGAGCGCCCCAGACGGGTCCCGATGTCCTGAAAGGCCCTTCGCAGCCGGTTAAGGTCACTGAAGTCCAAAACCCCGGTGACCATCCGTTCGGAAAGCTCCCTGTGGAAGGCCGAACCGAGGACGTAGGGTTCACCCTGGACGAGGGGACAGGTGATGTTCTTACCCTCTCCGTCCGCCGGGGGCATGCTCTCCACGTGGGGGATGAAGACACGATCCACTCCCCCGTCGATCAGACCCCTCACCTGCCCGTGGGACTCGAGGAGGGGAAGGCAGAACGCGGCTCCGGCCTCCTCCGTCCCATCCGGGATCGGGGTGACGCCCTTGACCACCTCAAACCCCAGGTTGGAGAAGAAATGGGCATAGAGCGGATAGAGGGTGTTGGTCATCAGGGAGCAGGGAATACCCACCGTGGACCGGATTCCGCTCTCCTTTGACGGGGCGTATCTTCGGTGGACCAGATCCTCCCGGACCCTGACCAGATCCAGCGGGGCGGTGTCTATTTTCTTTCCCATCCGGAGGTTGACGTACCGGTCGCAGGCCCCGCCGAAGGGGAACACACGGCCGTTCACCCGGTAGCGGTTGACGGTGCACTTCCGGTCGCACGCCCCCCCCTCACCGGCGCAGACGAAGGACGAAAGGGACCGGATCTCCCTGTCCGCAAGCTCCTGAAGGTCGAAGGACTCCCTCCGGGCGAGCCCGGAACCGATTTTTTCCATGGTCTGCAGGGCGGCCCCCAGAGCCCCCATCAGGCCGGGCTCAGGGGGAACGATGACGTCCCGTTCGCACAGAACCGCCATGGCCATGGGGACGGCCCTGTTGTAGCAGACACCGCCCTGGAGGAAGATCTTCTTCCCCGTCCACCGGTTGCCCTTCACCCGCGAAAGGTAGTTCCGGCACACGGAGTACACCAGACCGGCAACGATGTCCTCCCTCCCCAGCCCCTCCTGCATGGCGGTCTTGACATCGCTGCCGATAAAAGCAGCGCACTGGTCGTTGAAGTCGGGGGGAGAGAGCGACTGCAGGGCGACGTCAGCGATCTCCTCGGGTTTGACACCGAAGGACTCCCCGCATGCCTCCTCGAGAAAGGAACCTGTGCCGGCCGAGCACGCCTCATTCATGGCGTAATCAGTCGGAGTCCCGTTGGTGAGGGTGGTGTATTTGGCGTCCTGGCCCCCGATCTCAAAAATGGTGTCTACCTCGGGGTCGAAGTGGACCGCCGCGGCCTTGTGGGCAACGATCTCGTTGACCACCGTATCCGTCAGGGCGTGCAGGCCGGCGATCTGGCGCCCGCTGCCGGTGACACCAAGGCCGATGATATCCGGTTTAAATCCCGCCGGGAGTTGGCCCTGAAGCTCCCGGTAGCAGGCACGACTGGCTCCAACGGGATCCCCGTCAGTGCGCAGGTAGACGCTGGCCACAACAGCGCGGGTATCGGTCCTGACCAGCACGGCTTTGGTGGTGGTGCTTCCCACATCCAGGCCAAGAAGATATTCGCCGTGGTGGAATTCGCCCCGGGGCCTGTCGAGGAAGGTGACCCGGGACAGCCCTTCCGTCAGGGAGGGCATTTCAGAGAAGGAGCTTCCCCTGGACCGGAAGAACTTCTTCCCCGGACGCACGGGGGGCGCGTTTTTCCTCGCCCACAGGAGGGCGCCCAGGGCCTCGAAGCAGGGGGCTTCCTCGGGGATATACGTTTCCGGGTAGGTCTCGCGGACGTATTCTGCCACCAGGGGGTTCATGCTGACACCGCCCACCAGCAGAACTCCCTGTGACTGGGCCGACCGAAGGAGCTCGGTGATCTTGCCTGCCAGCATCCGGGCCAGCCCCGCAGCCACCCGTCCCTTGTCCACCCCCTTGTTCAGGGCATGGGTGCAGTCGCTCTTGCAGAAGACCGAGCATCGCGCTGCGACCCGGTAGGGATCGGAGCCGGAGGCAAGGCGCAGGGCATCCTCCACCGAAAGCCCCATCCGCTCCACCTGCTGGAGAAAGAACTCACCCGTCCCTGAGGCACACCGGTTGCCGGTGTGGACCGAGTGGATTTTCCCCCTCGCATCCAGGGAGTAGACGATGAAGGCCTCCCCCCCGGCGGAAACGACGCTGTTAACGTCTGGATATCTATGCCGGACGTGCTCGAAGGCCAGCTCCACCGCTTCCGGCTCTGAAATGGTGGGAACGGAGAGCACTCTGCGGAACTTCCGTCCGGTGACCCCGATCCGGGCGGCATTGCCGTTGCCGAGGACAGACCTGATGGTACCAGCCACCTGTCCATCGTGGCTGATGCGGGAAAGCCGCATGTCACCATCCGTTCCCTCCGCGACGGAGACGGTGCTGGCCCCAAGGCAGATCCCGATGGTCCTGGGCATCTCTCCTCCCATTGGATGCAGCTCAGCTGTCCTCAAAATGATCGGCCCGCCAAAATATCAACCGGCGCCCCATCCCCCACGGTCCGACCCGGATGCCGGAAGGATCCACTCCACGATAATTACTAAGAATACACGATTTGAGTCTCAGAATGGAACATGACTTTATTTGTTGGTGCGACGTGCGTTAACCGAAATGCGGCAACGAACCCATCCCGCCACGGCCCCTTTTCTTTTGAATTGCCTTTTCACCCTGCACCGTCGACTTTGCCCTGTCTTTTTCCCGTAAACCCGTCCAATTACCAAACGCCTTACGGTGATGATTCCCGCCGGTCTTTTTATCAGCGGCCCCCCCTCAGCACCCCACAGTTGCCTTCTTGCTTAGTTGAACCAGCTGATCTGTGTCAAGATGGATCGTTTAAAGTTGCTTTCATCCCGCCGATAGTGGGATTCATAACAGCCGATAAACCAAAGGGGTTACACCAAATGGATCAACCTCTTTTCAACAGGCTCCAGGATCAAGGTTGAGGGGGAGTAGGTCATTTTTGTGAAAAAGTAGAAAGCCCCGGAAATTTCCGGGGCTTTCAGGTTCCTTGTTTTTCCCTATTTTAACTACGCGACACTGGAAGCCTGTTCAGTTTTTTTCGCAACCCGGTCGACAAACCTATCGATATCTACGGTGAATCTTTCATGCGATCCTCTTCCGATCTCATCAACTTCATCTTTCGCTACAATCTCCCATGTCGTGCGTTGTCCATCAACACCAGTACATCGTACGTCAACCGTTACTTCCATCCCTGGCGGAGTTGCAGCTGTATGATTCACATTGATATCTATCCCAACGCTACACTCTCCAGGCTCCAGGTGCGGTGCCATAGCCTCCGTGCATGCCCACTCCATTAGAGCCACCATGTATCCCGTAGCGAACACCCTCGGTATTTCCTGGAACGGCTTTGATTCCCGATAAATATAGGGAACTGTCTTGTTCTCCGGAACTCTATACCGGTGTGTGTACTCCACTCCCTCCTTCAATGTGTCCTTCATGATCCTTCCTCCTTCATTTCTTCAAGATTGGTAACATGCCATCATTTAATCTTTCGGCTAAGGCGTTATCCGTAATATTTGCTGACCAACTGAGGAAATATTTTTTTCCTCCTTTCTCCCTTTCAACGGAGTGTTCTGCAATTTCGGGTTATTGCTCCGACGTTTTCATCAATTCCCTCATGAGAGCGGCCAAAGATACTTGACCTGTTTAGTCGTATAGACGGAGGTCAAACAGAAAAGGATACAGTTTCTGCCGTTTATGGGATTCATTTAATCCCCCTCTCCTCGATCCTCTCCCCAGGGGGGGAGGAAGAATAATGACTGTCTCGCTTTTTTTT
>JBFFDD010000065.1:0-11930 GCA_041559575.1 bacterium | reverse complement strand
CGCCGGGCGGAGCAGGGCCTGACCGGTGGCGGATAACCTGGAGCCGGGTTCCGGGTGTCAAAGATCAGAATTCAAATAAAAAACAACAAACCAATGCATGGGATTTCACCAGCAGGAAATGAAGGAGGACACACAGATGATGCGCCTTGAGGATTTCAAGCAGGCGGTCGGGGAGGCCGCGGAGAAACTGGAAGTACTCAGGGGGCATCTTTGACCTCACAAGCGCAACCACCGAGCTGAAAAAACTCGAAGAGGCCGCCGCGCACCCCGATTTCTGGAAGGATCAGGACCAGGCACAGGCGAAAAACCGTGAGATCAGCCGCATAAAGAGGGAGATCGGGAGATATGAGCGTGTATCCGGGGTGATCACCGACCTGCAGGCCGCGGCGGAGTTGATCTTGGAAGGGGATGCCGAGGGAGAGGCTCTGCTGGCCGAGTCCATCCCTCCGCTTAAAGTTGTCGAGAAGGAACTGTCAGAGTGGGAACTGGAGACCATTCTCGGAGATGAGGCCGACCCCCGGAACGCCATTGTCACCATTAACCCCGGCGCTGGAGGTGTCGAATCCCAGGACTGGGCGCAGATCCTTCTTCGCATGTACCTGAGGTGGGCTGAGAGAAGAGGATACGCCACCGAGATGCTCGACCAGCAGCTCGCTGAGGAGGCGGGCATCAAGAGCGCCACTTTCGCCGTGGAGGGTGAATACGCCTACGGCAACCTTAAATCGGAGAGCGGTGTCCACCGCCTGGTGCGCATCTCTCCCTACGACGCCAGCAAAAGGCGGCACACGTCCTTCGCATCCGTCTTCGTGTTTCCCGAGGTCGAGGACGACGTGGAGGTCGATATCGAGGAAAAAGATCTGCGGATCGATACCTACCGGTCCAGCGGCGCCGGCGGTCAGCACGTCAACGTGACCGATTCGGCCGTCAGGATCACCCACGTCCCCACCAACATCGTCGTCACCTGCCAGAATGAGCGGTCTCAGCACAAGAACAAGGCCACCGCGATGCGCATTCTGAGGGCCAAGCTCTACGAGCAGGCCAAGAGGGAGAAGGAAGAGGAGATGATGAAGATGCAGGGGGAGAAGAAGGATATCGCCTGGGGCAGCCAGATCCGCAGTTATGTCCTGCACCCCTACAGGATGGTCAAGGATCATCGGACAGACCTGGAGACAGGGAACGCGGACGCCGTCCTCGACGGCGACCTGGACGATTTCATACACGCTTATCTGATGGGAAAGAGAGATTAGGAATAGAAATTGGAAGTTGAATATTGGAGATTAAACAATAGAGGTTGGAAGTTAGACGTTAGGGATTTGAAATTGGATTCACGCAGGAGTTAGGTTGCGCAAGGACCATGATGACAGGCCCTTCATGCGAAGGGCGCTGAGATTGGCTGCCAGGGGGAGGGGGATGACCCATCCCAATCCCATGGTGGGAGCGGTCCTCGTCCGGGACGGCCATGTCATTGGCGAAGGGTGGCATACCGGACCGGGGACACCCCATGCGGAGGTCCATGCCATTGGAAACGCCTCCTCCGGAGCCCGGGGGGCAACTCTCTACGTTAACCTCGAACCCTGCAGCCACCAGGGAAGGACCCCCCCGTGCACCGATGCCATTATCGACGCCGGGATTTCAAGGGTCGTAGCATCTTGTATGGATCCCAACCCGGCTGTGAACGGCAGGGGCTTCGGGATCCTCAGGAAATCGGATATTTCGGTTACCGTCGGGCTCCACGAGGAGAGGGCCCGGGAAATGAACCGGGCTTTTTTTCATCATGCGGTAACTGGCACGCCTTACGTGACCCTGAAAATGGCGTCGTCTCTCGACGGCCGGATCGCCACCGCCGGTGGAGAGTCAAAATGGATCACCGGAACGGCAGCCAGGAGGGCGGTTCATCGGATGCGTGCCGAGGCCGACGGTGTGCTGGTGGGGGCTGGAACCGCCCTGGCCGACGATCCAGGCCTGACCGTGCGGCACGTGCGGACCGGAATTCAACCGAGGAGGATCATCCTCGACCAGAGCCTGCGTATCCCTCTTGACGCAGCAGTGGTTGATTTGGCCCGTGATGGCAGAACCCTCATCATAATCGGTTCCGACGTCGACGACCGGCGGACGGCCCCCTTCGAATTGAGGGGCGTGCGCTTCGTCCGTCTCCCGGCGGGCCGAAACGGTTTCTCGTGGCCTGACCTCTCCAGCGCGTTGGTGCAGGAGGGTGTGATCCACCTCCTTGTCGAGGGGGGTGGTGAGACGGCGGCATTCTTCCTGCGTGCAGGTGCCGCTTGCAGGGTGGAGATCTTTCTGGCTGCCGCGTTCATCGGCCAAGAAGGGGTCCCTTCGGTGGGTTCACTGTCCCTGGGAGGACTGCTGGATGCACCGAGGCTGAGATTCGTTCGAAGCCGGCGGGTCGGGGAGGATGTACAGTTAACGGCGGATGTGGAGAGGAAACAGCGCTAAGTGCAAAGAACTGGGTCCTGTGATTGGAGTCGTTATGTTCACCGGAATAATCGAGGAAGTGGGGGAGATCGCCAGGGTCGATAGAGGCCCCGGTGGAACCAAACTGGGTGTCAAATGCCGGGTGGTCCTTGAAGACAGCCGTCCGGGGGACAGCATCGCCGTGAACGGTGTGTGCCTCACCGTGGAGAAGGTCGAAGCCGGATTTTTCACCTGTACCGTGTCGGCCGAAAGCCTGGACAGGACGGTGTTAGGCGAGGCCAGGGCCGGGGAGCCGGTTAACCTGGAGCGAGCTCTGGCGCTGGGGGGGAGGATCGGAGGGCACCTCGTCTCGGGCCACGTCGAGGCCGTCGGCAGGATCGAGTCCCTGGTAAAGGAGGGGCGATCCTCGACCCTGGTGGTCTCTTTTCCACCTGATTTCTCCCAATATATAGTCGACAAGGGGTCGGTGGCCGTCGACGGCGTGAGCCTGACCGTGGCCAGTCGGGAGAAAGCAAGGTTCCGGGTATCGATCGTTCCAGAAACCTTTGAAAAGACAACGTTTGCATTGAAAAGGTCGGGGGACTCTGTTAACTTGGAGCCCGACCTGATTCTGAAATATGTGAGGTCCGTGATAGGTGCGCTCGGCGGAACCGAGAGCGGTTCAGAACTCACCTTGGCGAAACTTCTGAGATCGGGATTCATCACGGACTGAGGAGGAGGAATATGCCCATTTCCAGCATCGAAGAGGCCCTCGAGGATATCCGGGCGGGCAAGATGATCATCCTCGTCGATGACGAGGATCGAGAGAACGAAGGAGATTTCATGGTGGCCGCGGAGAAGGTCACTCCGGAGATCATTAATTTTATGGCCCTTCACGGACGCGGCCTTATCTGTCTGACCCTGACCGAGGACAAGTGCGAGGCGCTTAATCTTCCCCAGATGGTCTATGACAACACCGCCAAATACGGCACCGCTTTTACGGTCTCCATTGAGGCCCGAAAAGGGGTCACCACCGGAATATCGGCTGCCGACCGTGCCCACACCGTTCTGACGGCTATCGACGACGACTGCTCTCCGGAAGACCTCGCCCGCCCCGGACACATCTTTCCCATTATGGCCCGCAAGGGGGGAGTGCTTGTCAGGGCCGGCCAGACGGAAGGATCGGTTGATCTGGCCCGGCTCGCCGGTCTCAAAAAGGCCGGTGTGATCTGTGAGATAATGAATGAGGACGGCACGATGGCCCGTCTGTCGGAGCTCCGGGTGGTCGCCCGCAGGTTCGGCCTCAAGATCGTCACTATTGAGGACCTTGTCAAGTACAGGATGAGGCACGAGAGCCTCGTCAGCAACGTAGCCATTACCAATCTTCCCACCCGGTTCGGGGAATTTGTGGCCTACGGTTTCAGGAATGAGATCGATGGTCAGGACCACATCGCCCTGGTGAAGGGCGAGATCGACCCTGACGATTCGACCCTCGTCAGGGTCCACTCCGAATGTCTGACGGGAGACGTGTTTCACTCCCTGAGGTGCGACTGCGGGGAGCAGATGGAAAACGCGCTGAGGATGATCCAGGAAGCGGGTAAAGGTGTTTTTCTGTACATGGGCCAGGAGGGACGCGGTATCGGTCTAATCAATAAGCTCAAGGCGTACCAGATCCAGGACGAGGGGAAAGACACGGTGGAGGCCAACCTGGAGCTCGGGTTTGCCCCCGACCTCAGGGATTACGGGATCGGCGCCCAGATCCTTGTTGAACTGGGGGTCCGGGAGATCAGGCTCCTGACCAATAACCCGAAGAAGATCGTCGGGCTGGAGGGTTACGGCCTCCAGGTCGTCGAGCGGGTGCCCATCGAAGTTGCCGTTAGAGAGGAAAACATCAAATATCTGAAGACCAAAAGGGACAAACTGGGGCATCTGCTCGGGAAGATAAAGGAAACCGTTTGAGAGGAGCGAATCAATGGCTGGATACAGAACCGTTCAGGGAAAACTCGATGCCACCGGTTTGAAGGTCGCCATCATTGCCTCCCGATTCAACGATTTTATCACAAACAGGCTTATCGATGGCGCGGTCGACTGTCTGGTCAGGCACGGCGCCAGTGAGGACCACATCACCGTTATCAGGGTCCCGGGGTCCTTTGAATTGCCGCTCGCAGCCAGGAAGTTGACCGGGAGCCAGTCTCACGATGCTGTGATCTGCCTGGGCGCCCTCATCAGGGGACAGACGCCCCATTTCGATTTCATCGCCTCCGAGGTGACAAAGGGGATCTCACAGGTGTCCCTGGAGACGGGGGTTCCCATAGCCTTTGGTGTCATCACCGCCGACAGTCTCGAGCAGGCCGTTGACAGGGCCGGGGCCAAAGCGGGCAACAAGGGTTTTGAGGCGGCCGCAAGTGCCATTGAGATGGTGAGCCTCCTGAAGGATCTCTGAACCGCCGGATGGGTGCTCGCCGCAGGGCAAGGGAGGTGGCTCTCCAGGCCCTATACCGTCTGGATATCAATCCCTGTGAACCGGAAAATGCTCTCGAGGACCTGAAAGGTTACGTCAAGGGTGATACATCCCTGGCAGCGTTCGCCCGGGATCTTGTCCTGGGAACCATTGCCAGGAAAGACGAGATAGACGGGTGCATCAGAGAGGCTTCCCTGAAATGGGATATCGGCAGGATGGCTGTGGTCGACAGAAACGTCCTCCGGTTGGCGACCTACGAGTTGCTGGCTCACAGGGAGACTCCGGCCAAGGTCATTATCAATGAGGCCATTGAAATGGCCAAGGGATTCGGTGGCGAGGAATCCGGGACTTTCGTCAACGGCGTCCTTGACCGAATCAAATACAACCTTGAGAGGAAACACGGGTGAAACTGCGGCTGCGGGGAGGAGATCCGCTTAAATTCAGGGGAGATGTCCTGATCCTGGGTCATCACTCCGATCACAGACCCCTCAGAGGGACGGCAGGGTCCCTGGACTGGCTCTTCAACGCTTCCCTGAGCCGTTTGTGGATACAGAAGGAGGATCTTCTCGATTTTGGCCAGGTGACCCTTTTTTCGCCGCAGGGCAAGCTTCCGTCGGCCAGCGTTATTCTGGTCGGTCTGGGGAGGGAATCCGACCTGTCCGGGGATCTGAGAAGAGAGTCCTACCGGATCGCTCTTAAAGCGGCAGGTGGTCTCGTTGTCCAGGCCGTGGCCGTAGAGGGAATACCGCTCCAGGAGCAGTGGGACATGGAGGTGGTTGATGACCTCGCCCGGGCTATGGGTGAGATCACCGATCCGGTTGCCCGGCAGGTGGATCTCTATATCCCATCACCCGAACTTCTGGCCTCGGCAAGGGAAACTTTTCAGACGAACGCGGAACATCATTCCCATCAGGCACAACCGTGAGGAGATGACCTTTGAGGATCGGGATCCTGTCGGACATCCACTCGAATCTGGAGGCGTTAGAAGCGGTTGATGAAGCCTTTAAGGCCGCTGCCGTTGATGTCATTCTCTTCGCGGGTGACGTGGTAGGATACGGCCCCGATCCCAATCCCTGTACCGAATGGGTCAGGACAAACGCGGAGCTGGCGGTGGCGGGAAACCACGATTTTGCGGCCATCGGAAAGATGGATCCCGAGACCTTCAACAACCATGCTCGGGAGGCCGTTATCTGGAATGGCGATCAGCTCGATGATGAGGCTGAGCAGTATCTGATGGGACTTCCGATGACCGAAAGCATGGAGGGTGTGACCATCGTCCACGCCAGTCCAAGGGCGCCGGATCAGTGGGAGTACATCTTCACCCTTTGGGATGCCGAGGTTAACTTCTCCCATTTCGAGACAGAATTCTGTTTTGTCGGGCACTCTCACCAGCCGGTCATGGTCGATCTGGATCCTGGGGGAAACGTTTCTGTGGTTCCGGGAGATTTCCTGAGAGCCGAGAAGGAACATCGTTACCTCATCAATGTAGGAAGCGTGGGGCAGCCGAGGGACGGAAATCCAGCGGCCTGTGTCGGCATCCTGGACACGGACACATCCGAGTTCAGGTTATCCCGCGTCGATTACAACGTGAGGATAACCCAGGAGAAGATGAGGAAGGCTGGATTGCCGCAGCCACTGGCTGACAGGTTGTCGGAGGGTCGGTGAGCGAGAAAAGAAAAGTCAGAAAGCAGGATCAGAGCTCCAGCGGCATGGACCAGACCATGAGCCTGGTGGGAAAACTGGAGGATCTCTCGTTGGGGGAGATCCTGCAGATCGTCAGCCTGAGCAGGCGGTCGGGTCTCCTCCGATTGCAGGGTCCCCTGGGCGAGGCGACGATGTATATCCAGGGCGGGATGATCATCCACGCCGGCCGATCCGATGAAACGGAAGGTATCCTGAGCCTGCTGGTTCACCACGGCTTGATCGATATGTCCCAGATAGAGGCTCTTAAGGGGAGGATAGAGGCCTGCCGCAGCCGCGAGAAGCTCAAAGTCCTTCTCAACAATGAGTTGAACATCTCTCCGGAGTCGTTCCAGAAAGCCCTCAGGAAAAGAGTGGAGGAGCTCGTCTACTCCCTGTTCCTGTGGGAGGAGGGAACCTTCAGTTTTCAACTCGTGGACAGCGAGAGTGACATCCCGGTTCTGGAATCGATGAGACCATTTTTTCTCGATGACGGAATCAATGCCCAATTCCTGGTCATGGAGGGAGCCCGTCGAAAGGATGAGTTGATGAGGGACATGGGGGATGCTGAGTCCATAACGGCCGGGGAAGCCCAAACTTCGGACCTTGATGACGGCTGGCAGGACCTTCTTTCCTCCGAGGATGAGATCAGTCAGATTGCCGAGGATGAGACCACTCAGCCTGATATCACGGAAGTCACTGAAACCGGACTTACTGATCTGCCGGAGACGATCCCGGACCTTCCCGGCAGGATCGCCAAGGTCCTCGTTCTGGTCACGGAGGACGAATCCCTGAGGCCCGTGCTTCAGCAGCTGCTGGGTGAGGAGGATGTCGCGGTTTTCGCTTTCCCTGACTCCAGATCAGCACTGGCCCGGATCCAGGAGCTTCAGGCACATAACATATTCCCCGTGGTGGCTTCCGACCTTCGTGCGGGAGGGGTAACGGATGGCATCCCCACTGGAAGGCTGGACATCCTCACCGGCCAGTGGGATCTCGGTTTCAGCCTCCCCTCCATTCTACTTGTCGATGAACGGTTCCCGGGTGGGCTTAAGGAGCAGTTGTCACCCCTCAGGTGTGTCGATCTCCTGCTGGAAGATCAGCAGAACCCGCCGGGACGATTGGCCGAACTCGTCCTTTCGGCCATGACCCCTGAGGCCCCGCCAGTGGAAGATGGTGCAGAGTTTTACGACATCCGGCAGGAACTCTCAGAGGACCTGGAGGGATTGGATCTGCCTTTTGAAATATCTGATGGTCAGGAATACCTTTCACAACCCCCGTCGACCGATCCCCTGACGGCGAAATTGGGCTCCTACGTCTCTGAATTGAACCGCCAGGACATCCGAGGTGAGATCACCCTGCTGGCACTCCGGTTCGCGACGGAATTTGCCAGCCGGGCTATCCTTTTCCTGGCCAGAAAAACGGACATCAAAGGCCTTGGTCAGTTTGGTGTCGATCTGGGAGAGGGAAAAGACGCCGACGCGGCCATTCGAACCCTGGAGATCCCCATAACCGAGGAGTCCATCTTCACGCGAGTGATCCGGTCCCAGCAGAGTTACCGGGGAGCCCCCACGGAAAGTGAAACGGAAAGACAGCTCTTTGATCAGCTGGGCGGTGAGCCCGGGGAGATCTACATCGGGCCGGTCGTCAGTATGGGAAAGGTGGCCGTGATCCTATACGGGGACGATTTCCCCGATCTGGAGGGTCTTCAGCCCACACACACCCTGGATATTTTTCTTAGCCATACCGGGCTGGCCCTCGACAGGGCGTTCCTGGAGATGAAGCTGAAATCTGAACGAAAGAATTGAAGAGGTTCGGATCGGTCCTGTATCGCATCCATCCAAGAGGTGGCGTGTTATGGCTGAGAAAGGGAAGGCAGGGGTATAGTCATGGCTAGGAAGATATTGGTCGTGGAAGATTCACCCATGACCAGATCCCTCATCATTTCCTCCCTCGAGGATCTGGGTGATTTCACGGTGGTCGAGGCTGCCAACGGTTTCCAGGCCCTGAGAAAACTTCCCGAATACCTGCCCGACCTGGTTATAACTGACATCAACATGCCCGACATCAACGGTCTCGAGGTCGTCCGGTTCGTCAAGGAGAGCGAGAATTTCCGTCATATTCCGGTCATCATCGTAACCACGGAGGGCCGGGATGTTGACCGGGAACGGGGCTTAAAACTCGGAGCGGACCGCTATGTCATCAAGCCATTCGATCCTGAGGAACTCCAGCGGCATGTGCGGGAACTGTTGGGGGAAGGTAAGTAAAAAGTGGAAAGTACCAAGTGGAAAGGAAACATTTTCGGAAGGGTCAATGAAACCGCACGGAACGTGGAGAACAGGAAGCGTGGAATCAGATTTGAGGGACCAGTTATTAACCTGATTCTCAGTGCAAACTTCTTGTTTAAATTTTAGCCTCGATCTTCTCCGGTGCACTCTGTGATCTCTGTGGTTAAAGATTTTAGTCGGGACTCAATATCAGAAATATGGGCCTGATCTGAAGCGAGGTTTACAAGACTTGGACCAATCTATCAGGGATTTCGTTTCGGAGGCGGAGGATATTCTCGAGAATCTGGAGAATTCCATCAGTCAGCTGATGGATATTTCCACCGACGATTACCGGAAGCCCGATATCATCAACGCCATTTTCCGGAGCGCTCATTCCCTGAAGGGGCTTTCCGGCATGCTCAATCTCGACAATCTGAGTGACCTTTCCCACCACATCGAAAGCCTTCTGGATTCGATCCGTCTGGACAAGATCGCCTTGAGCAGCGAGGTCGTGGATCTCCTGTCATACGGAGTCCAGCTCATCGTCCGGATGGTCCATGCCGTTGCCGATGGGGCCGGGGACGGCGCCGTCAACAGGGATGATTTTCTCCGTGATCTGGAGAGGATCAGCAGCGGCCAGGTATCTCGGGAAGGTCCCGATCTCTCCGAATTCGTTGCCTTACCTGAGGGGCTGACTGAGGTTCTTTCCGAATATGAGGAACACAGGTTCCGGGATAACATCGATAAGAGGGTACCGTTGTACCGCGTTGTCTGCCATCTCCCCCTCGAGACCTTTGACGTCCAACTGAGGGAACTGAACAATGGGATCAAGGAGGTGGGCGAGCTTCTGACGACACTTCCCCAGACGGACGGCGGGGAGGAGGGAACAATCGGATTCCAGCTTTTCTTCACCTCCAGGGAAGAGGAGAACCTGATCAGGGAAAGGCTCCGGTTGAACGGAATGACCCTTGAGGGTGTACCCTACAGGTCCGATGGCCCCTCCCGACCGGCTGCGGAAAAGCAGTTCCCCGTCGAGATGGAGAGGGATCTCATGGAGGATGAGATAAAAGGTGTCAGCAATTCGGTCAGGGTGGACATCGCAAAGCTGGACAACCTCATGAACCTGGTCGGGGAGCTGGTTATTCTCAGGTCTAATTTTACCAATATCGCCTCCAGACTGAAGGAGGTTCTCATCGAGGTCGGATCCGAGAGCCTTCTGGAACTGGACAAATCGAATGCCGAGATGGAGAAGAAGCTTGTTGAGCTGCGTGACAGTGTCATGGATATCCGCATGGTACCCATGGGGCAGCTCTTCAGCCGGCTTCAGAGGGTGTCGAAGAAGATCGCCAGGGAGCTCAATAAGAAGGTGACGCTTGAATTCTCGGGGGGCGACACCGAACTGGACAAGATGATCATGGAGGAGATGGTCTCCCCCCTCCTCCATATGGTGAGAAACTCCATTGACCACGGTATTGAGGACGCCGGGGAGCGAAAGGCTAAAGGGAAACCGGAAATAGGGCAGGTGAGATTGTCGGCATATCAGCAGGGGAATCATGTCGTCCTCGAGGTAGAGGACGATGGGGCGGGAATCGACATGGAGAAGGTTGTTCAGTCCGGCATCCGGAGGGGTGTCCTGGATGAGGGCGTGACCTACAGTGAAGAGGACGTCGTGTCACTGCTTTTCAGGCCGGGCTTCTCCACCAAGGACACCGCAACGGAGATTTCCGGTCGGGGCGTCGGCATGGATGTCGTCAGAAAGGAACTGGAGAATATCGGCGGGGCGGTGGAGATCCAGAGCGTCAAGGACAAAGGGACCAGGGTCACCCTGACCCTTCCCATTACCCTGGCTATCCTTCAGGCTCTCATGATCCGGGCCGGCCAAAGGATCTTCGCCGTCCCGCTGGGATCCATCGAGGAGACGATCCAACTCCTGCCGGGCGACATTAAGACCATGAAGGGCCGGGAGGTGGTCAACCTGCGGGACAGGACCCTGCCACTTTTGCGCCTGGAGGACATCTTCAACCAGCCCCGGGAGGATACCGGCGAGGAGACCTTTGCCATCATCATTCGGATGGGCAACAGGACTATGGGGCTGGCTGCCGGGGAGCTTCTCGGCAAGCAGGATATCGTTATCAAGCCCCTCGGTGAGACCTTCTCAAAGACGGTGGGGCTGGCCGGGGCCGCCGAGCTGGGCGACCAGTCGACGGTTCTGGTTCTCGATGTGGCCGGTCTGATGATGGAGGCCATCAGATTGGGCAGTATGGCCAAAAGGGTGTGAAAATGTACGGGTCCCATTACGGATTTAACAAAAAACCGTTCAGCAAGACGCCCAATCCGGCCGTTTTCTACCGGAGTCCCATCCACGAGGAGGCCCTTGCCCGGCTTCAGTTCGGAGCTGAGGAGAGGGAACTGACCCTCCTGACGGGTGAGATCGGTACGGGCAAGACCCTTTTGAGCAGGGCTCTGATTGACAGTCTAGGTCCAGGTTTCAAGCCCATTCTCCTGATCAACCCGAGATTAACCCCTAACCAGTTCCTCAGGACCCTTGCTTTACGAATGGGTGTCGACGAACCCTCCTATCACAGGACGGATCTTCTCGTTCAGGTCAACGAGGCTATTTTCAGGGCCTATGAGGAGGATGTGTGCCCCGTCATTATTATCGATGAGGCTCAGCTCATTCCCTCCAAGGCGACCTTTGATGAGATCCGCCTGCTGACGAATTTTCAGCTGGATGACATCAACCTGTTGACCCTCATTCTCCTTGGCCAACCGGAACTGAAGAAACGTCTCAAACACAGCTCCTATCAGGCCGTTCGGCAACGGATCGGGATCCAGTATCATCTTGGACCCATGGGTCGAGAGGACACAGGTAAATACGTGTCCTACCGGCTTGAGGAGGCAGGTGGTGACCCGGATCTTTTTACCGGCGATGCCGTTGATACCGTTTACCGGTATTCTGGCGGTCTTCCCCGAATGATCAACAACATCTGTGCCAATGCCCTTCTTTCAGGTTTTTCCCGGGAATCCTCCCGCATCGGTCCCGACATCATCCTGGATGTCGTCGATGATCTGGATGTGGAGCCGGTGGGAGGGTGAAGCAGACAGCGGGGTGT
>JBFFDD010000064.1:0-11952 GCA_041559575.1 bacterium | reverse complement strand
GTCGGAAAGTCGTAACCTCGCCCAGTCGTCCATTCGCCCCCTCTCCCTTCCTCGCATCCCCGTGTCCCCGCGTCCGCTCATCACTTCGTCTTCGTCTTACTCCTTCGTCTCTTCTTCACTTCGTCTTCGTCTTACTCCTTCGTCCGGCTCTCTTTCCATTCTCCATTCTCTATTTTCACCAGCTTCAAGGTATCGGAAGCCTTGAGTTCGCCCCATCGGTGGTTAATTTAGAGCTGAAAGGAACACAGACACGTTCTGTGAAATTTAAAATGAAAGGGATGAGTAAGATGAGAGGTATTCAGGACATGGACCGTGAGCTCCTGAGGGAGGAGATGGATCATCTGTTGGATGACATGGTCGAGTCCCTGATCAGGGAGTCCGAAACGACCGGTGGCGGCACGAGCCACACGGAGTTGAAATACCAGGACCGAAACCTGGAGCGCAGGGCTTGCTGAGTTTCCGGCATGACCTCCATTCATGCCCGCCCCTATCACCGAAGGGATGATAAAGGCGGGCTTTTTTAAACCACCTATTTCATCAGGACCGCCGATATCTCGGTTCACGACAGAAACGGAAGAATGGGCACGGAGGGTCGAGGCGATGGGATGGCTGAGATCTAAGGTATCGAAGGGGGATCTACCTCTGAATCATTTCCCGGGATCCAGAAGTCGGGGATGCCTGGGGTTGAACGGAAGGCGGGTGGGAAGCGGTTGCCTCCTTCTCACGGCGCTCCTTCTGGCGGCCTGCAGCGCGGATCCCAACGGGCTGAAGGCGGCCGATGGGAGGGCGGCCTCCCGGGACACGGCGTTTCAGCTGACCACTATCGCCCGGGGACTGGAGCACCCCTGGGGACTGGCCTTCCTCCCGGACGGACGGATGCTGGTCACAGAGCGGCCCGGGCGCCTGCGGATCGTGGATAAGGACGGCCGCCTTTCGGAACCCTTAAGCGGTGTCCCGGAGGTCTTCTCCCGGGGTCAAGGGGGACTGATGGACGTGGCCCTGGACCCGGATTTCGTCAGCAACCGATGGATCTATCTGTCCTTTGCCGAGCCGGGCGATGGAGGAGCCGGGACCGCTGTGGGAAGGGGGCGTCTTAAGGAAAGCGGCCTGGAGGGCTTCGAGATTATCTTCCGCCAGATCCCCAAGACGGGAGGTGGCAGCCATTTCGGCTCCCGCCTGGTCTTCGCCGGGGATGGAAAGCTCTTCATCACTGTGGGCGAGCGGGGGGAAAGGGATCGCACCCAGGATTTTTCCATCCACCGCGGCCAGGTGATACGGATCAATCCGGACGGCACCATCCCGGAGGACAATCCCTTCGTCGGCCAGCTGGGCTATCGGCCGGAAACCTGGTCCCACGGCCATCGGAACGCCCAGAGCGCGGCCCTTCATCCCGACACCGGTGAGCTGTGGATTGTGGACCACGGGGCCAGGGGGGGTGACGAGATCAACATCCCGAGAGCCGGGCGCAATTACGGCTGGCCGGTTATCAGCTATGGAGTTCACTACAGCGGACGCCGCATCGGGGTAGGGACAACCAGGGAGGGCATGGAGCAGCCGGTTTACTACTGGGATCCGTCCATCGCTCCTTCAGGGATGGCCTTTTACACCGCCGACCGGTTCCCCGCCTGGCGGGGCAACCTGTTCGTCGGGGCCCTCGCCGGGGAGATGTTGGTCAGGCTGGAGCTGGACGGGAACCGGGTGGTAAGGGAGACACGGATGCTGGAGGATCTCGGCGAACGAATCCGGGATGTGCGGCAGGGGCCGGACGGCCTCATCTATCTGCTCACCGACGCCGGTGACGGTCGTATCCTTCGCCTTCAGCCGGACCGGAAACCCGGGTAGCAGCCTTCCGCTCTACATCCTGGCCCCGGCGGCCTTTCCGATGGCCCGATCCAGATCGTCCCTGAGGCTGTCGGGCAGGCCCTCGATCCTCACATCGAGGAACCCTCTGACAATCGCCGAAACAGCCTCCTCCGCGGTCAGACCCCTGGTCATCAGATAGAGGATCTCCTCCTCAGCGATCTTACCCACCGCCGCTTCGTGGGAGATGTCCACGTCCCGGACCTTCCCCACCAGTTCAGGTATGGCATGGATGGTCCCCACCGGCGACAGGATCAGGCCACGGCAATCGAGGTGGGCCTTCACCCCCGGGACCTCTCCGGCGATTTGGCCTCTGGCGGTGATGTCTCCACCCGTGGTGGCTACCCGGGACAGGATCTCAGCCCGGCAGTCCTCGGCCCCCAGGACCGCCCGGGAGCCGACATCCAGCGTGCATCCGGGTGGAGCGAGGAAAACATTGTTGAACCTGGCGACGGCTCCCCTTCCGGCGCACAGGGCGGTCGGATACATCTGCAGGCTTCGGACCGGGCGGATGCAGAAGTAGTTGCTGATAAAGACACCGTCCTCCCCGATGCGGGCTGCGGATCTCGGCCTCACCACCATACCTTCGGCCCAGTTGTGGATCATGGTGAAGCTGATCCTGGCCCCTTCCTTCACGTAGAACTCGGATATCCCCACGTGAAGGCCTGTTCTTACCGACCGTCCGGTGACGCATCCGGTGAGGATGGACAGGTCGGCACCCTCCTCGGCGATGATGATATTGTGAACGTTCTGGGCCATGCCGTCCCGGGTCATGAACAGGCAGGCCTGAAGGGGAAAGTGGGCTTTGGCGCCCGGCAGGGCCCTGATGAAGTAACCTCCATGAGGGGCCGTCATAGCCGATTTCGTGTATTGGTCGGCCTCCGGTGATACAAGACTCCAGAAATAATCCTCCAGCCAGTCATATCTTTCCAGGGCATCCGTTATGGCCATTACTTCCAGCCCGGC
This sequence comes from bacterium, assembly GCA_041559575.1. Lineage (GTDB taxonomy): Bacteria > BMS3Abin14 > BMS3Abin14 > BMS3Abin14 > BMS3Abin14. The sequence continues at coordinate 9,126 of JBFFDD010000064.1, read as the reverse complement.
CTGTCCGGATCGGGAGAAGACCGCCGAATGGTCGACCTGAAAATAGGACCCGGCCCTGCACTTCTGCCTGGCGTCGATGCCCACTTCCTCGGAAAGATCCCGGATGGACCTGGGCAGGTCGGAGAGTTTCCTCACGCCCTTCCGTGCCGGGACCTGGGAGGTAAAATCACCTGGATCCGCGTCCGGGGCGGGAATGGGTTTGTTTTTATCGGTCGTGGGATCTATTTTTGACATCGCGCGCACCCCTCGTAACCCAGGATTCTGATGTCCTCGAGGAGATCGGCGGGTTCTCCGGAGCATCGGATGCGGCCATTAAACAGCAGGTATCCTCTGTCGGCCTGCACATAATCCAGAATGTGGCCCGTGTGGCTGATGATCAGGCCGGCCCGGTCTCTGTGCGCCTGGGGTATGTCTTTCTCCAACAGATCCCTGATGACCTCACCCACGAGATGGATGCTGACCAGATCCACACCCGAATCCGGTTCGTCGAGCATGACGAAGCGCGGTCTGTTAGAGAGCAGCTGGGCAAGTTCGGATCGCTTGATCTCCCCGCCGGAGAATCCCAGGTTCAGCTCCCGTTCCTCGAAGGCCTTGAGGTTAAGCCTTTCAAGGATCCTGGCCGAATCCGTCTCACTCGAACATATGTTGATGAGATCGCCCAGTTTCACCCCCCGCACCGAAGGAGGTCTCTGATAGGCCATCCCCATCCCCATCCGGGCCCTCTCATCCACGGGCAGTCCGGTGATATCCTTCCCCATGAACCACATGCGGCCCCCTTGAATACTGTATCCGGGGAATCCGAACAGCGTCTTGAGAAGGGATGTCTTGCCCGATCCATTGGGGCCGAAGAGCACGGCCGTCTCGCCACGCCGGATGTGCAGATCGAGGCTGTTAAGGATGATCCGGCCCTTTACACTGACGGTGAGTTTCTCGACGGTCAACATGGGATATCCCCCCAGAAAGTTTAGCAGAGTGAGGGGATGTAAGGAGGTCGGGAGGATAAAATATTCCCGAGTTTAGTGGTATATTTTAAAAATCCGGAGAAACACGGCAGCGGTGGATTTCAGGAAAGGAGACTGAAGATGACTATACCCGAGTACGTCACCAAACAGGAGGTCAGGGACATCTGTGAGCGGCTGGGCATAAGCGATTGGTCTGTCCGCGCCGATACCGATGTCCCCATCGAGGAGGCTCGAATTATCTTTGACAAGGTCGATTCTCCCGACATGGACATCGATCTGGAGGAATTCCGGAAGGGTCTGGAGATCGAGCTGGAGCACGGTACCATGTTCGAGGACGCCAACGTCACCAACAACCACCCCCTGCTGACCGGCAAGATCGTCGTCGCCCATTTCAAGGAGATGCTGGATTATTACCTTCGTCTGGAGATCGCTGAGATAGAGGGGGATATCTTCAAAGCCCTCCTGGCCGGCGACGCCGGGAAGATGGCCGCCAAACAGAGAAAACTGTCCCGGGCTCGCCTGGAATTGGCGGAGTATGAGCGCAGGCAGCTGGAAAAGGCGGGGAAGTGAAGGCCAGGCGAGGGGGAGAAGAACAGACGAAGGAGTAAGACGAAGACGAAGGGAAAGGCGGACGCGGGGACGCGAGGAGGGGGAGAGAAACCTCCATGAGTGGGCGAGTTGGCGACAGGGCGAAGGAGGGAGGATATATAGTCCCAGGAGATAAGTGCTCAGTGATAAGTAGGAAAGCGGTTTACTTATAACTTATCTCTTAGCACTAAGGACTCAGTTCTTAGTACTCAGTTCTTCTTTAGATTTTAGATTTAACTGAATACTGAATCCTGACTCCTGGATACTCACTAATATGGAGGATCTCCGTCGATGAAGATCAGGCTGCCGGGCAAGAGAGGATCTGGGCGCAAGGTCGGCGTGGCCCTGGGCAGCGGTTCGGCCCGGGGGTGGGCCCACATCGGTGTCCTGCGATGCCTGGTCGATTCGGGGATCGGGATCGATTTTATCGCCGGCACCAGCATCGGTGCCCTGGTCGGTGCGTCCTTCTCCCTGGGAAAACTGGATGATCTGGAGCGGTTCACCAGGGGACTCGACTGGCGGCAGATCCTCTCTTTTCTGGATGTGACTTTCCCCGTGTCAGGCCTCATCGAGGGGAAAAAGGTCTCCGAGTTCGTCCGTGATTACATTCAGGACGTCCGGCTCGAGGAGATGCCCGTTCCGTTTCGCGCGGTGGCGGCGTGTCTGGAAACGGGCCGGGAGGTGGTCCTTGAGGAAGGCGATCTCATCGATGCCATCCGGGCCACAGTGTCCATTCCGGGGATCTTCACCCCGGCGCGCCTTGATGCCAGGCTTCTCATCGATGGAGGAGTAGTCAACCCCGTTCCCGTCAGTGTGGTCCGCGAGATGGGCGCCGATTATGTCATCGCCGTCGACCTCAGCCACGACCTGGTCGGCAACAGGGGCGACGAGCCGCCGAGAGAAGAGGGGGAAACCGAGAACGGGGATCAGGATCGCTGGCTGGAGGGTTTCCCGATGGCCGGTGAACTGAGGGAAAGGCTCTCCCTGTTGAACGCCGAATCCCTTGCCAGGTTGAAAAACTGGTTCAAGAGGGATCAGACGCCCAACATCTTCGAGGTGATCCTTGAATCGATCAGCATCATGCAGACTCAGATTGCCGAAGCCCAGTTGGAGACCGACCCACCCGACCTCCTCATCCGGCCCCGGATGGGAAATCTGGGATTGCTCGATTTTCACCGGTCGCGGGAGGCCATCGACGAGGGCTACCGGCGGACCAGGGAGGCGCTGAGTGCTGGGAACTGAGGACTAAGTGCTAAGTTCTAAGTGATAAGTGATAAGAGATAAGGGTACAGCGCTTTTACTTATCACTTATCCCTTATCTCTGAGGACTAGGTTTCCTTCTCATCCTCTGTGATCTCTGTGGTTCAATATTCCCTTCGTCTTCGCCTGCCACGCCATAGCTCAAGGAGCGACGGCGGGTCTTACTCCTTCGTCTAGCCTTCTACTTTCCCCACCGGCGCCAGGTAGATCACGAACTCATCAGACCCGTCCACACCGACGAGGCGGTCCATCAGCTCCTGATCGTAGGCAGCCACAGCGCATGTGCCGGCCCGGATGGCCTCGCAGGCCAGGTACAGGTTCTGGCAGACGTGCCCCACATCCATGAGGATCACCCGGTGAGCGGACAGGGAATACCTCCACTCCATACGGTAGGGGATAGTGGTCCACACGAAGGTCACCGCGCCGGAACCGGCGAATCCCTGGCCGAAACAGCCGGCAATGAGGCCTGACTCCATATCATCGACCTCACGGACGAACAGGAGCTCGTTCTCAACGGGTAAATAGCGGTACAGCCCCGGCTCAATGCTTTCGACGCGGCGGACGAAGAGGTAGGTCTCGAAACTGTGCCTGGCCCCGGCCGACGGCACCGTCCTGAGGGAGACGGCCGGATTGATCACCCGCCGGACCCCCTGCGTGCTCCACAGGAGGAAGGAGAGCTCGGCCAGGGTAAGGGGAATGGGGTTGTAGCGCCGGCGGCTCTCCCGGTCGGCAATAGCGGACACCAGGTCGGGCTTGATGATGCAGTCAACCCACTCGTCCCTGGTGAGCAGGGAAATCCGGGTGACGGCCTCGTCGAAGGGCTTCTGGATGGGGGGCGCGGGGAGGCCCCTTTGCTGGTCGGTGGCGGAGAAATCGACCTCCTTGCGCAGAGAATCCTTGAGAAATTCCCGGTGCCGCCTCAACTGTTCATCAGTCACTGGAATGCTCTCCTTCCGCCCCTGACGGGTTTCAGAATTCGTCATCGATTCACAACGATCCACACCCTGATCTCACGGTTCTGGGGAGGGTTCGATCCGTAGCGCGAGGAAAGGATAAAAGCAGTTTCCAGATCCCAGAAACTGCTTTTATCCGTCCTCGACTTTTCAAACCTCAAACAGGAAGCTATCCCTCCCCCCTACTCCTCCTTGTGGCAGCCGCTGCACTTGGAGGGGCCCTTCTCCTGTTCCTTGTGGCAGCCGCGGCACCTGATATGGAACGGATTTTCCTTGGCGCTGGCCACCGAGGGATCCGGGGCGTTGGGGTCCACGCCATGGCACTTGAAGCAGCTTGCGGCCTCCTCCTTGGAGGCAGCCTTGTGGTGGCATTTCACGCAGTCGAACTGCTCAGCGTGCTGGCCGTGGGGGAAAACAACGGGCGGTTTCTTGGCCTGGGCGCCCTTGATGGTGATGGTCTCGGGGATCTTGGTCTCGGCCATTGCCGGGGAAGCCGCAAAAGCGGCGACCAACGCCAGAGCGAATATCATAATCAGCGCTTTTCTGCTCATGATCGACCTCCTTTTTTTCTTTCGATAAGAATACCATAAACTCCCCCAGCCGAGTCCCGCCGAACCGGTCCGCTTCCAGGAGGGGCCGGGGAAATCACCTGGCCTGGTCCCTGCCAAGGACAATAACCAGGTCCACAATATCCAGTCCGTATGGATATGGTACAAAGGCCAGGCCGTTGGGGATAACCGCCCTGATGCCGTCAGCCTGTTCGGCAAACCGACTTCTATAGTAAACGTAGCTTCTGTCCCACAACCGGTCGCCGGACTCGTCGACCAGGACCACGGCATAACCCTCACCTTTCAGGAAGTCCGCCAACTCCTCGCCAAGACCCGCAACACCGCTCCGGTTGGCCACCTCGATCAGCACTCCATCGCGACGGCGATCGTCGTCTGCGAAGGATACCCCCGATGGGGGCGACGGTGGCTCCGGTGCCTTCTGCAGCGCCCTCTTTCCCGAAGCCCTTCGCGCCGACGAAACCCGGGGACCGGATCCTTTACCCATGGGTACCACGATATAACCGGTCCACTCCCACTCAGCGAAGGAATCCGAAAGCCCTTTCCCGGCTGAGGTTCCCAGCTGAACGCCGTTCCCGGCCCGGTATTGGAGGCCTGCCGACACCAGGCCCCCATGGATGGTCTGATCCACAACGTCATCGTGAAAATGGGTAAGGCCGGCATATTCCAGGAGCCCGGAAAGACCTCCGGACAGCTGTTTTTCGAGGTAGGCTCCGTACAGCAGGTCGGCGTCATCACCGCTGTCCGAGTCCAGGTATTGCTGGTAACCGAGGTTGAAGCCGTACTGCCACGAGCCGGAGTCATCGGACCCCCCGAGACCGAGACGAACGACCGTCGTGTCGAGGGAATAGTTCTTTATCTGGGTCACGGGCCCGGATGTCACGATATCCGGATCCCCGGCCGTGGGGTAACTGATCCAGACCTCGGAACTCAGCCGAAAACCCCGGGCCCGTTCCCCGGCAAGGCGGTATCGGAGGAAGGTCTTCACATCGAGAAGTTCCGAAAAATTGAACTGGTCATCCCGGGCGATGTAGGGGATGGTCACACCGAGGGTGATGCGATCTGTAAGACCCACCGCGCCTGTCAGGGAGTAGATGACGTCGATGTTGTCGCTGTCGGCCCGGAGGGTCGACAGATCGGCACCGAATCCGAGGTTCCACTCATCCTCGTGCAGGCCGTCGGCCCTCCAGGTTCTGATCACCTGGTCCGCTGTGGGGGAGATCACGGTCGCGAATGGCTCGTAGAACGGGTGGTTGAAAAAATCGAATCCCGCCATCACCGGACCGGGAAAGGCAACAATGGCCAGGGTAAAGACGAGAACCGCGATAAACCTTCTCAAGCTTTTTCTCCCTTCAGCGGAAAAGTCCAGGTACACCGGGATTTTCTTGTCTTTTCCATCCGATCGGATCCGGCACCCGGGGAAAGGGGACCGGCTTACAGGTTCTAATATCAAGATTAATGGATGTGAGGGGCTGAAAGCAAGGCCTCCGCTGGCACCCTTGGAGCGCACCGGAAAATGGGAAACAGAGATTGGAGTTTGAAAACTAGAGATTGGAGAATGAGAGAGGAATCAGTTGAAAGTGGAAAGTAGAGGGGGAAACGGACGCGGGGACGCGGGGACACGGGGATGCGGGGAGGCGAGGAGGCGATGGGGCGATTGGGCGAATGAACGAGGTTACGACTTGGCGACAAGGCGAATGATGCGATTCTTCGTTGAGTCGGTCAGTCGATAAGTCGTAAATTCGAGCGTATCAGGTCTCAGTTCTCATTCTTTTCCCCTATCCCTTAGCACTTAGGACCCAGCACTCAGTTCCCAGCTCTCAGTTCTTTCTCACAGATAGTGTATAGTGAATATATACGGTGAAACCATGAGACGATTCCGTATCGACGTCCATAACATCCCTCACCGGGAATATATGAACCTGTTCGGCAGACTGATCCAGTCCACCTATGCCGGGTCCGTGCTGGCGTGCCTCGGCTGGATCACCTTCTGGCTGGATCACATCCCCGACCACGTATTTCACCTGCACATGATCACCCAGATCCTGTTCCTGACGGCACTTGTGTGCGGCGGTTACGGGATGTGGATCATCTTTCTGACGGGCAATCGAATGGGGACCGGTTGGGACAGATTATGGCTTTCTCTGGAGGCCCTTTACGCGCTGTCGGCGGGACTTCTCGGTCTGTTAGCCTACCAGATCTTCCCGCCGCATTAAAAATACTCCCGGAGATCAGAACCGGGAATAGACAACTGGCAACTGAGAGCTGAGTGCTAAGAGATAAGTGATAGGTGATAAGTTTAATCCGCGACTACCTTATCACTGAATACCTGTCTCTAAGGACTGCGGTCCTTTTCCACTTTCCACTTTTCACTTTTTACTTCCCTTTCACAGCCCCCCACCCACAATCCCCACCATATTTTCATACCTCTTGAGGGCATCGAACTGGGACTGGGTCCGGATGTGATGGAGTTCCTCGAAGTGGTCGCAGGCCGTGTGGAGGACCTCCTGGTCCAGGATGTCCAGATAGGTCAGGCCGCGCAGTTTTCTCATCGAGTCCTCCTTCGACATTCGCCGGCGGTGAGGTCTTTCCTCGGTAATAGCGGTGAACATGTCCGCCACAGCCAGGACCCGGGAGCCGAAGGAGATCTTCTGACCGATGGCGTGGCTGGGATACCCGCTGCCGTCCATCCCCTCGTGATGTTGGGCCGCCCATGTCACACCGTAACTCAGATCCGGAAGCCGTTCCAGAAGGCTTCGGGTGTGAACCGGATGCTGCTGGATGACCCGGCGCTCCTGATCGGTCAGACTGCCGGGTTTTTCCAGGATCTCCACCGGAACGGCAAGTTTGCCCAGATCGTGGAGGTGACAGGCTGTCCTCATTTTCCGGCAGTTTTGGCTGGAAAAACCCAGCCTCTTGGCCAGGGCCACACCAACAGCTGACACACTGGCTGAGTGGCTGGCCGTGTAATGGCTCCGGTAATCGACAATGCGGGCCAGGACCCCGGCCAGCGAATCCAGGGTCCTTTCCGTTAATTCCGACGGATCCTCCTCCTGGCTGATCTTCATATGGTCCTCGAGATCGGGCCGAACAGCCCGGTACCAGAAGCTGTCATCCTGTGCCGTCCTCAGCAGGGCCGGCATCAGGTCGGGCATGAACATGGATCCCATGAGGCCGGCCACCCGGTCGAGGATTTCCACCGCCCGGTTCAGGACATCCCCATTCTGACCCATGAGGATGGCCATGCGGTCGGCGAGATGGATGATGTAGCTGGCCAGAGGGGCCTGACTGCCGCCCACCTCGGTGTCCCGGCCCAACCGCCACCACAGGTGATGCCCTCTGATAATGCGGGCCACCTCAGCCAATGGCTGAAAGCCCGCCAGGAGGTTCGACCCCCGGAAGGCATGCCGGTGGGGCTGGTAAAGATCGAAGTTTAAGATGGCCTGACGGTCAGCCAGGGAGAACAGCCCAATGTCCCGGAGCAGGGCGGCGAGCAGAAGATCCCTCAACTCCTGACCTCTGAGCCCCATCTCCTCCCCAAGACGCACAGCGATGTAAGCGGTGCGCCGGTTAAGATCGGCCGTCACGGGACTGACGCCGTCCAGGGTGTCGGCCAGGGCGATGGTCAGGCCGGTGAGCGTTGGGCTGTTATTCTCCTGGGACATTCCTCCCCCTGTATACGCACACTTGACAGTAGAATATTACCAGAACTCGTCGTACTTGGCAGGGGGGAAGATGGAATTCCGGTTGGAATCCGGCCTGATCGAGGGAATTATTGAAGAGAAGTGGGCCAGAACAGGGGGCAAAATCCTTCTTGATCCCTGATCTGTGGTCTTTTCCGGGGGTGGATGTACATGAGATACAGGTCTGTCTGGCCCGGCCTGATCTCCCACGTCCTACGGGACCCGGCGATCTTCGTTCTGTTTCCGATACATCAGGGAGGGAGCTCTCAGCGAGGGGAGGGGGAATTGTGTCTTGTGTCTCGGGTATGAGGACCAGGTAATAAAATCAATCCAAAGTCCAAAAAATCCATTGAGAACCAAGAGCTGAGTGCTGGGAACTGAGTGCTAAGTGCTAGTTGATAAGAGATAAGAAATAGTCCTAAGTGCTAGGTTCTAAGTGATAAGTAAGACCGCAGTACCCTTATCACTGAGCACTTATCTCTTAGAACTGCTTTTTCCCTTATCTCAGTGGACTGCAGCTCCCTTCCCATTTCCCGATCCATTTCATTTCGCGGCAGATGGATTTCGATGCTATGATAAATATACTGTGATCTAACCGAGGGAGGTTCATGATGATCAAGGAACTGGTAACCAGGAACCGGAGCTGTCGACGGTTTGAGCAGAGCTACACAATCGATGAGGGGACCCTAAAGGGGCTGGTCGACATGGCAAGGCTTACGCCGTCCACCGGCAACCTTCAGCCCCTGAAGTATATCCTGTCCTGCGAACCGGAAAGAAACGGAATGATATTCGAGAATCTGGCCTGGGCCGGGTACCTGAAGGATTGGCCGGGACCCGCCGAGGGGGAGAGACCTTCGGCCTATATCGTCATTGTCCGTGACACCAGGATCTCCACTTTAGAGACCTGTGACCACGGCATGGCGGCCATGACCATCCTGCTGGGAGCCGTAGAGCTCGGGCTGGCCGGATGCACCATCTCAGTCATCAAGAGGGGCACGAACCCACCGATGACCGGGTACTTGAGCATGGTGCACGGGCCGCCTGTCTCGGGATCAGTATCTTCGTGTTTCCGGGAAATCGGGACGGTGGTAAGCGACCGCATGTCGGACGGATT
>JBFFDD010000063.1:0-11966 GCA_041559575.1 bacterium | reverse complement strand
CGGCCCTTTTCCGGCCCACCCGGCGAACCTCCATGAGGGTTTTTTGGTCGGCGCGCAGGATGTGGCTGAGGGAATATCTGTTCAGGAGCTCTTCGGCCGCCTCCCGTCCGACGAGGGGCTGGAGGAGGAGGATTTCCGCTTCCCTTGCACGGGTCTCCGGTTTCATATATGATGCCCCCGACGATTCCGGCTGGCCCATCTCCTCCAGCAGGCTTGGCGGTTCTTCCCTCCTGCCTGCGTGGCGATCGGATTGTCCAGCACCCATTGGTCTCTGGCGAAAAAAACCCTGATATCCCATTCAAAATGAGTGCCACCGAAAGACAACACTCCTGCCACACGGCCCTTCTGGAGCTTCGCACCAGAGGAGAGTTGGACATCGTGGATCTGAGCCCGGAGGTGGTCAGGAGAGTCCGGGACTCGGACATCGACGAGGGGGTCGCCCACCTTTTCGTGGCAGGATCCACCGCCGCTATAACCACGGTGGAGTTTGAGCCGGGAGCCGTATCCGATCTGAAAGAGGCGATCGAGAGGATCGCCCCCCGGGAGATCCATTACGATCATGACGCCCGTTGGGGCGATGGAAACGGCCGGTCGCACGTCAGGGCGGCTATTCTCGGCCCTTCGCTGTCGATCCCGGTCCGTAAGGGAAATCCCGTCCTCGGGACCTGGCAGCAGGTCATTCTGGTTGAGTTGGACCTGCGGGGAAGGGACCGGGTTGTCCACCTTACGGTCACCGGCAGGACACGCGGACAGGGTGGGATCGGAGAGCCGTGATGGGACCTGCTGATCTGGTTAAGATCCTTCGTTTCGCCGCCGATCCCGATGCTCAGACCGCCGATGGCAGGCTCACGTTGACCCTCGGGGATGTCGAACAGATCATGGGTGAGGGACGTCTTGACCTCTCGGGGGGGAGATCGGAGGATGCCAGGAGGATCAAGAGACCGGCAAAGAAGGCTTCCGGTGATGATCTGGGATGGTGGGACCTGGGGCAGGGATCCTACTGGGTGAGATATAACGAGATAGTCGAGATTCCCCCCGGGCATCTTCTGGTGTTACAGCCGCATGTCAGGTTGATGAGAAATGGGGTCTGGCATCCCTGTGTCCTGCTTGAGGATTGGGAAGAACAGATGGACGGGGTGATGCTCACCGTCTCCACCAGAGGCGTGAGGTTGAGCGAAAACGCTCCCGTCTCAACAGGCATCCTCATTACCCGTAGTGGATAAGGAAGGTTGACAGGGGAACACATTTCTGATAATCGGGGTGGACGATGAGCGCAAAGATTCAGACAATGATATCCGTGAACAGCTATTGGTGGTGGGCCAGGCCTGCAGGGGAGGGTCCGCGCCGCTGATCTGATCGCGAATTCAACGGATTGACGCCGCAGGTTCTCCCGAAGAGCCTGCGGTTTTTATTTTTTGGGGACCGCAGCTTGAACGGTCCCTTATTTCTTTGAAGAGTCAAGGTTCTGCTTCAGATCTTGTCGAAAACGACCGGAGTGAGCAGATCTCATCGTGGAGGGTAGTTATGAAATCGACGGCACCAGCCAAGTCACCGGAACTGAGGATGAACTGCGCCTACCGGGAGCTACCCTATGATCTGGGCGAGATGGCCGATATTGACGGGATTCTGTCGCCAATGGGTGCGATCGGCTTCCTTGAGAGTCGAGAGGGAACCGAAAAATGGGCCAGGTACGGTGTCGCAGCCGCTCGTCCTCTCTTTACGATCCACGGAAAGAGAGGACGCTATCATCTCCAGGATCGGGAGGGAATGATCAAGGAGGAAGGGACCTTTATCGATTCCCTTGATCTTCTGCGGTCACTGGAGCCGTCCGGTTTTGTCCCGGCGGGCCTTTCCTCCTTCCGTTACGTAGGCGGTTGGCTCGGCTCCCTCGGTTACGAGACCACCAGGGAGTTCGAGGGGATCGACCCTGCGCGGGAGGATGACCTGAACCTGCCGGACTTTGTCTTCTTCGTCCCTTCCGTCGTGGTACTGAAGGATGCGGTCCAGAAGCGTCTGGTCCTGGTGACCTGGGCTTTAGGGGGCGATGATCCCGAGGATCTGCTGCACGAGGTGTCTGGCCGACTGGAGGATGTGGGCAGGCGCCAGGAACCGGCTCTGGGTGAGACGGCTCGAACGGCACGGTCTTCCTTCACGAGAGATGCCTTTCTTCAGGCAGTGGCCGACGCCAAACAGTTCATCACGGATGGGGAGCTGATCCAGGTGGTTCTGTCGCGTCGATGGGAAGTGTCTCCCGCCCCGGAACCTGAGGCGGTATATGACGCCCTGTCGAAGCTCAACCCGTCCCCTTACCATTTTTACCTCCGTCTCCCGGGAGGGGTCCTCCTCGGTGCTTCCCCGGAGCTGCTGGTCCGCCGCGAGATCGAGACACTGACAGTGCGTCCCATCGCCGGGACGAGGCGCCGCGGGGCGGACGAGGATGAGGACAGGGTCAATGCCCAGGACCTCCTGGCCGACCCCAAGGAACGGGCTGAACACATCATGTTGGTGGACCTGGGCCGGAACGATCTGGGGAGGGTGTCGTCCCCGGGGAGCGTCGAGGTCACCCGGAGGATGGACGTCGAATATTATTCCCACGTTATGCATCTCGCTTCCGAGGTGCGCTCCTACATTGCCTCCGGGAGAGACTCCTACGATGTCCTCAGGGCGTGTTTTCCAGCAGGGACGGTGTCAGGTGCACCCAAAGTCAGGGCCATGCAGATCATCTCCGAAATGGAACCCGTGGTGAGGGGCCCCTACGCGGGTGGCGTGGGGTATTTCGATGTGCGCGGCAACATGGATTTCTGCATCACCATTCGTTCAGTCTTCTTCGCCCACGGGCGAGCCTTCGTGCAATCGGGCGCCGGGATCGTGTACGACTCGGTTCCCGAACGTGAATACGAGGAGATCGCTGCCAAGGCCCAGGCCATGTTCCGGGCTTTCGGGAATGTGGAGGGGAAAGGAACGAACCAGTAGTCGGTATTCAGAAGTCAGGGGTCAGAAGGATTTTCATTACATACTGAATGCAGGATACTGAATCCTGAATGCTTATCAGAGGCGGGGAAATTATCATGATCTTAATCATCGACAACTACGACTCCTTCACATTCAATATCTATCAGGCCATGAGCACCATGGGGCCGGATATCCGGGTGGTGAGGAACGATCAGGTCACCGTAAAGGAGATTCTGGAAATGCCACTGACCCACCTGGTGATCTCCCCAGGGCCTGGGAGGCCGGAAGGCGCAGGGATCAGCAAGGAAGCCATCCGGGCGCTGGCCGGAGAGGTGCCCGTACTGGGGGTCTGCCTTGGTCACCAGGCCATCGGCGAGGTTTTTGGGGCTCAGGTGGTCCATGCCGCCCGTATCATGCACGGAAAAGCCTCCCGTATCGATCACACCGGAAACGGGATATTTCAGGGGCTCCCCAGTCCCTTCGAAGCCATTCGCTACCATTCGCTGGCCCTGAAGAGGGAAACCCTTCCGGAGGAGCTCGAGGTCAGGGCCGAGGCGGAAGATGGAGAGATCATGGCGGTTCGACATCGATCCTGGAACGTGGAGGGCGTTCAGTTCCATCCGGAATCCTTCGGAACGGTCCGCGGTGACAGGATCCTGAAGAATTTTCTCAAACTGAACGGAGGTGTGCGTCATGTTGGGTGAGATACTTTCCCGGGTGGCCGCTGGTGGAACACTGGACAGCGGTACCATGGCCGCAGCCGTCAGCACCATCATGGAAGGAGAGGCCACCCATGCCCAGATCGCCTCTTTCCTCACCGCCCTGAAGGTCAGAGGGGAGACGGAGGAGGAGATTGCCGGGGCGGCCATTGCGCTCAGGGAGAGGGCCCTGCCCTTTCCCTCCATCGATCTGGCTGGGACCCTGGACACCTGTGGGACCGGAGGAGACGAGGCCGGTACGGTCAATGTGTCCACCCTCGCTGCCCTCGTCGCGGCAGGTGCGGGGGCGAAGGTGGCCAAACACGGCAATCGGTCGGTTTCCAGCCTTTGCGGCAGCGCTGATCTCCTGGGCGCTCTAGGGGTGAAGGCTGAGGTGTCACCGAAGACGGCAGCTCGTTGTCTTGAAGAGGCCGGATTCGCCTTCCTGTTCGCACCCCTTTATCATCCGGCCATGAGGGAGGTTGCGCCCGTTCGCCAGGAACTGGGTTTCAGGACCCTCTTCAACCTGATCGGCCCACTGTGCAATCCCGCCGGAGTGGAAAGACAGCTCGTCGGCGTGTTCAATCGGGATCTGGTCCCCCTGATGGCAGGTGTCCTTTCCAGGCTGGGCAGCAGAAGGGCCATGGTGGTGTCCTCCGAGGACGGGTTGGACGAGATATCGGTGTGCGGTTCCACCACGGTGGCGGAGGTCTTCGAGGACGGGAGGGTCGAGATCAGGACCATGGATCCGACTGATCTTGGGATCCCCCTCAGGCCATCCGGGGCCCTCAGGGGAGGGACGCCGGAGGAGAATGCAGCGGTGTCCCTCGATGTTCTCAACGGGGCCGAGGGTCCGGTCCGGGATGCCGTGGTCTTGAATGCCGCCGCAGCCCTTGAGGTTTCAGGGCGGGCCGGTGATATGGCTGCTGGGATCAACATGGCTGAACAGGCCATTGACGACAAGGCGGCCCTGCACGTTCTTGAAAAGGTGGTCGCTATCACCGGCGAGGAGGCTTCTTGAGATACGGCTTTCTTCGCCGGGCGGCTGAGGCGGCGGCCGGCAATGTCCATCGATGGGAGAATCAAAATCTCCTTATCTCCGAGCCGGCCAGGGACCGGCGTCCGACATTTTTGCCGGGGCATGGAGACGGATGCGGTGTGATCGCCGAGATCAAGCTGAGGAGCCCTTCCCGGGGACCTCTTATGGATGGATCGGCGTCCGGTGCCATCCTGGAGGCCTACAGCAAGGCAGGGGCTGAGGCCGTCAGTGTGGTCGTCGAATCACAGCACTTTGGTGGATCCCCGGATCTGTTCCGGGAGGTGGCCGGCAGATGTGATCTGCCCCTCCTGTGGAAAGATTTTGTTGTCGACCCCTTTCAGATCCGGCTGGCGGCCCATATGGGTGCCTCTGCCATCCTGCTGATCGCAGGCCTTCAGCCGTTGGATGAGCTGTGCCGCCTGGTTGAGATCAGCCGGGAAAAGGACCTTCGGCCCCTGGTCGAGGTCCACAGTGAGAAGGAGCTTGATATGGCATTCAGAGCCGGGGCTGATCTGGTGGGCATCAACAACCGGGACCTGGCGACCTTGGAGGTGAACCTGTCGCTGTCCGAGAGGCTCGCCCCTCGGCTCGTTGGGGATGTCCAGGGTGTTGCCGAGAGCGGAATGAAGGTGCCGGGCGATGTCCGGCGTATGGCGGATGCGGGATACAGGGCTGTTCTGGTGGGAACCTCCCTGGTGACCTCAGATGATCCGGCCGGGACCCTGAGAGCCATGGTCCGGGCGGGGAGGAGATGATGAAACCGTCACTGAAAATAAAGATCTGCGGCCTGACCAGGGAACAGGATGCCGTGGAAGCCTGCTCCCTGGGGGCGGATATCCTCGGATTTAACCTGGTTCCCGGGAGCAAAAGGTATATCGATCCCTACACGGCCAGGGACATTATCGGATGCCTGCCTCCTTTCGTCAGCAAGGTTGGTATCTTCGCCGATGAGGAGGTCCAGGTGGTCAACGACCTTGTCTCTTTCCTCGGGCTGGATGCGGCCCAGCTTCACGGCCATGAGGATGAAACCTACTGTAAAAGGGTCAAAGCCTGCGTCATCAAGGCTGTCAGGGTCGGCGGGCCTGAGGATCTGGAGGGCCTGGGTGGTTTTGACGTGTCGGCTTTCCTGCTGGACGCTTTCGTGGAGGGGCAGCTGGGGGGGACGGGAAAAACCTTCCCCTGGAAGGTGGCGGAGGATTTCTGCCGGGATCACAGGGTCATTTTGGCCGGAGGCCTGAATGCGGCCAATGTCTCGGAGGCTGTCAGGGCCCTGACCCCGTACGGTGTCGATGCCGCGTCGGGTGTGGAGTCCTCACCGGGAATCAAGGACCCTGACCTCGTGGAGAGGTTCATCCGGACCGCCAGATGCGCCGTCATGGGCAATGGAGGAGGCTGCAATGACATCGCCTGTTAGTGGGCCCGACACCCGGGGATTTTTCGGGGCTTTCGGGGGGCGTTTTATGCCCGAGATCCTGATGCCGGCTCTGGAGGATCTCAGACGGGCCTTCGAGGAAGCCATGGAGGACAGGGCTTTTTCGGTGGAACTGAAAGCGGTCCTCAAGGATTACTCGGGGAGGCCCACCCCGCTGACTCCATGCCGGCGGTTTGGGGGCGCCGGGAATGATTTTCTCCTTGAGTGCAAGCGGGAGGACCTGAACCATACCGGGGCCCACAAGATCAACAACACCCTCGGCCAGGTTTTGCTGGCGGTGAGGATGGGAAAAACCCGCATTATTGCCGAGACCGGGGCCGGCCAGCACGGGGTGGCCACTGCGACGGCGGCGGCTCTTTTCGGTCTCCCCTGCGCGGTGTACATGGGTGTGGAGGATGTCCGGCGCCAGGCCCTCAATGTGGAACGGATGAAACTCCTTGGTGCGGAGGTGATACCCGTCGACCAGGGACCGGGAACCCTTAAGGACGCGGTCAATGAGGCGTTGAGGGATTGGGTGCGCAACGTGGGCGACACCTTTTACGTCCTCGGTTCGGCGGTGGGGCCGCATCCCTACCCCGTCATGGTTCGGAATTTCCAGTCGGTGATCGGCGTGGAGGCGCGCGAGCAGTTTCTCGGCCGGCACGGCGAACTCCCCGACCTGCTGGTGGCCTGCGTTGGAGGAGGCAGTAACGCGGCCGGTCTTTTCTACCCCTTTCTCGGTGACGGCCTGGAGATGGTAGGGGTGGAGGCAGGCGGGTCGGGAACCGGCTCGGGACAGCACGGCTCCTCCCTGGGGCTGGGCAGTCCGGGTATTTTCCACGGTAGTCTCAGTTATGTCCTCCAGGATGGGGACGGGCAGATTGTGACCGCCCACTCGGTTTCGGCAGGGCTTGATTACCCGGGCGTGGGACCCGAACACAGCCACTGGAAGGATTCCGGAACGGTAGTCTACCATCGTGTCAGTGACGACGAAGCCCTGGAGGCTACCCGCCGGTTCACCCGGGAAGAGGGGATCCTCCCCGCCCTTGAATCGGCCCACGCTCTGGCCTGGATCTATCGAAAGAGGAATGAACTCGGCGGCAGAAGGATCCTCCTGTGCCTCTCGGGGAGGGGAGACAAGGACATGGAAACTCTGCTCGAGGGGGGGGTCTGAACCTTGGAACGCCTGAAAAGGACCTTCATTGACCGTGATAAGGCCCTGATTATCTATCTGACGGCGGGCTATCCCCGACCGGGCGCCGACGAGGAGATTGCCCGGTGCGTTATTGAGGCGGGGGCCGACATACTAGAGATCGGTTTTCCCTTCTCAGACCCGGTTGCCGACGGGCCGCTGATCCAGGAAGCCTCCCGGGTCGCCCTGGAGAATGGAATGGACCTGGAGAAAACCCTCTCCCTCGCCGGACGCATCAGGCAGGGAACCACCATTCCCCTCGTCCTCATGGGCTATTGCAATCCCGTTTACCGGATGGGGTATGGGGCGTTTGCCGGTCGGTGCCGTGACGAAGGGATCGACGGCGCCATCGTTCCGGACCTGCCCATGGAGGAATCGGCGTCGCTTGTTGAATTCATGCACGGCGATGGGGTCTCGGTTATTCCGATGGCCGCGCCCACGACACCGTTGTCGAGGTTAGGGAGGATCGTTCGGTCCGGGTCCGGTTTCCTTTACCTGGTGTCCATGACCGGTATCACCGGGGATTCCCTCTCATCGGAGGCGCCCTGGAAGGTCGTGGCCGCCGCCGCCAAAGAGGCGGGTGAACTGCCCGTCTGCCTTGGATTCGGAATCCGCAGCCCTCAGGATGCAGCTGAGGCCCTGGACGATGTGGACGGTGTGGTGGTCGGTTCGGCGGTTACCGACAGGATCATGAAGGCCAGAAGCACGGAAGCGGCCCTGAGGTCTGTCGAGGAGCTGGTGAGAGAACTGGCATCCGCGGTCCATTCGGGTTAGGATGGTTTGAAGTTTGAAGTTTGAGGATTCAGTGCGCGGTTCTCAGCACTCGGCTCTCAGTTCTGCCACAGGAGATCACTATGAAGAAATTCACCAAAGAGGAGCTGGCGAAATTCGATGGCCTCGAGGGGCGTGCGCCTTATGTGGCCTACCTTGGCAAGGTGTACGATATGACCGGAATGCCGGAGGCGGACCACGGGGACCATTTCGGCCATCCCTTTGGCCGGGATCACACCGACGAGATGGACGATGCCCCCCATGGGGACAACGTCATCTTCGACTATCCGGTGGTGGGGGAGCTGGAAGAATAGTTCAAAGTCCAAGGGGCAACAGTGGAAAGGAAGGTTCAGTCCTCAGAGATAAGTGCTCAGTGATAAGAAAGTGCGCATTCGACCTATCACTTATACTTAGCACTCAGGACTCTTTAACCTTTAACCCTTATCCCTTAACCTTTAAACTTTCCTGATCTCCACTCTCCATTTTCTATTTTCCATTCCACTGCCTTTTACCTCTCCCCGTTTCTATGATAAATTGTCGCGTGATGATGAATAGAACGAATCGCTTCCCTTTCCGGAGGAGAGTTATGAAAAAGACCTTCCTGTTTCTTTTCCTGGTTGTGGTTGTCTGGTTTCTGCCGGGTGCCGTCATGGCCCAGAACAGGACAGCGACCATCTACGGCTTCGAGAAAGCCGAGTTCGTTACCGGCAAGGTCACCATCTCGGCGTTTGGCGACCTGGTCATGGTGCGCGATCTTAAGAGCACCTACAATGAGCTGCTTGAACTCCACCTTTCCAAGGGATTCGACAGAACCAAAGGGGTCATGATCGGACAGATCGTTCCCGGATCCTCGGGCAATATGAGTTTCGACGCCCCCGCGGAGGGTATCGGTGAAATGGACACGGTTTTCTTCATAGTGCCGGGCTGGTCCGTTCCGGTGGCTGTCGGGCTTCTGAAGTAACCTCACCGTTGATCGAATCAGGGATTTACGTACTCTCCGATACGCCCATAGTGGCCGAAGCCATCCAGGAGGTCCTGGGGGTGCTGGATTATGCAGTGGAGGCGGAGAGCCTCCCTGCACGTTATGACGAGGATCCTGGCACCATCGGGCTGACAATCTCCCCGTGGGGCAAAGGATGGACCCATGTGCGCTATTCCAGGGAGGAGCCGATACGCCCTCTCCTGGAAGAATTGGTCAACTACGGGGGTCTCGGGGAGATGGCATACTGTCACTTTAAACCGGATGACCACCAGTATTCCTACCACCTTTACCGGTCAGGAAGGATGGTCGAGAGTTTCTCCAGCGGCGGTTCGGCTATGGGGGCGATCTCCTTCACCTCTGAGCTTCGGAATGTCCCGCTGCACAGGATACTGGATGCCAGACGCTTCCTGATCGAATCCCTGGAGGCTTTCGGAATGACCGTCGTTCCTCGACGCGAGGACAGCCGATCCCCGGCAATCGAGATCCGTGCGGTCCCCCAAAAAACCACACCCATGGGCCGGCTCCTGAGAATGCTGAAAGGCTGAGAAGCCAGGTTTCACCCCTGCGGATAAATCCCCGGCAGGAAAAATTGGGTCCACCGAGGTGATTCATCTTGCGATGTGTATCAGTCGAGGTATACTTCCCTTAAGGCTGCCTTGGAAAGTTGGAAGTGTTAATTTTGAACATCCGGCTTTCCGCTCCCGACGCAGTTCCCCTCCTTACCAAGCGGCCACCGACTGTATTGGGGGTGCATTCAGGGGCAGCCTTTTCCTATGGGAAAAAGGGCTGCGAACCTGGAACGAAGTCCCAAGAAATAAGTGATAAGAGATAAGTTAACCGCTTTCCTACTTATCACTGAGCACTTATCTCTTAGAAAACGGGTTTTTTCTCCCCTCGCTCCAATACCCCCTCCCCGTGTCACCGTGTCCCCGCGTCCGCTTTCCTCTTCGTCTTAGTCTTCGTCTGGTTTTTTCCCTTTCCCCTTTCCTCTTTTATTTATATCCTGTCCCCAGCTTCTCCAGCCTTTGAGGTGCGCGCTGGACTCTACCGGGATGAGGGGATGATGGGAAAGCAAGGATTGAAAAAAGACCAGCCCGGGGTTATCCCGGAAGGTGGCTTCGCCGCCGATGCACTGAGTCGAGTCCAGGTGGTCCTTTGCCGCCCCCGGTACGGCGGGAATGTCGGTTCGGTTGCCCGCGCCATTAAAAATATGGGCCTCGGAGGCCTCATCCTCTCCACGCCGGATGACTACTTGTTATCCGAAGCCAGGATGATGGCCGTGTCGGCAGGGGATGTGCTCGGTTCGGCAGCTGTAACCGGTTCGCTCCACGAGGCCCTGGAGGGGTTCCCTCTCGCGCTGGGTGTCTCCCGGCGTGTGCGGAGCAGCAGGCAGCGGATCATGTCGCCCCGGGAAGCGGCCGTGTTCCTGGCGCGGGAGGTCGGAGGCGGTACAGCCGCCCTGGTGTTCGGTCCCGAGGACTCCGGATTGACGGCGGAGGAGCTGTCCCTGTGCCATGGAATCATCTCCATACCCTCTGACGACGGCTATCCTTCCTTGAACCTCTCCCACGCGGTGATGGTCGTGGCATACGAGACAAGGATGGCCCTCGCGTCGAGGGATCTTCAGGTAAGATCTTTCGGCAGGGCCTCCCGGGAGGAGTACGCCACCATGCTCCATCAGGTGGAAACAGTGCTGGAAAGAACCGGGTTTTTCATCAGGAATCCCAGGGACCGGGTTATGTTACACTTGAAGGAGATTTTTGCCAGGGGCGTGGATACCTCCCAGGATGCCCGGATCATCCGGGGGGCCTTCAGGAGGATCGCCTGGGCTATTAAGGAGAGGGATTCCAAAGCATCACCGGAGGGCTGAACATGAGCATTGGCCTATCGAAAATACCTTTCATCATATCTCTGGCGCTATGTGTGGCGGCTTTGAAGGTTTCGCCGGCATGGGCGGTCACCGTGACTCAGGGCGACAAAGCTCCTCTGTTTCAGACCCAGACTCTCGAGGGAGAAGCCTTCAACCTCAGGGATCACGTGGGCAGCAAGGTCGTGCTTCTGAACTTCTGGTCGGTGTTCTGCAGGGACTGTCTGAGCCGAATAGAAGCGCTGAACAAGATTAATGACCTGTTTCAGAAAAGGGAGTTCGAGATGGTGGGCATTGCGGGGGATCCTCCCACCGACCGGATGCTGGCCCAGGTTAAAAAATACGCGGCCAAGATGCATTATCAGGTGATCCTCGACCCCGAACTGGATATCTATCAGAGTTACGGGGTGGAGATCATCCCTTTTGCGGTCCTGATCGACAAGAACGGATCGGTGGTCATGGCTATCGAGAGCCTTGAACCCGAACCGCTCAAGTCCATATCCGATGCCATCGATCGCCTGACGAAGGAGTGACCCTTTGACCGGCACCTCTTTTTTCCTGGTCAAGCTCTTTGTTTCAGCTTTGATTATCGCCGGGGTCAGCGAACTGGCCAAAAAACTACCCTCCCTGGGAGGGCTCATCGCCGCCATGCCCCTGACCACCCTGTTGACTCTGATCTGGCTCTACGCGGACACAAAGGACTACCAGCTGGCGGCTTCGTTCACCAAATCCGTCCTCTTCGCCATCATCCCTACCATCTTCTTCTTTATCACGGCCCTATTTCTCTTCCGCCGCGGGGTCCCCTTTGTGTGGATCCTGATTCTGAGCTTCTCCGTGTTTGCCGTCGCCGCGGCCATTCATCAGACGTATCTGCCGGATAGGTTCCGATGAAAGATGGCAGCCAGCCCAGGAACCCATATCCCACAGCCGATGTCATTATAGAAATGGCCGAAGGCGGCATCGTCCTGATCAGACGGAAAAACCCGCCCTTCGGTTGGGCTATCCCGGGAGGTTTTGTTGATTATGGCGAGACGGTGGAGAATGCGGCGGTGCG
>JBFFDD010000062.1:0-12228 GCA_041559575.1 bacterium | reverse complement strand
GGGTGCGTCGGCGGTTCTTCTTTCCGAAAAGGCCCAGGAGAGTTCCGTCGCCCTGACCTCTCAGATCGAATATCTGACCGTTGCCGAGGATCCGGGGTTCGAGGAGGCCTATCTGGAAAATCTCTTTTTCCATTCAACCCGTGGAAACCATCGGGGAATTTGATGAAAATGCTGAAAAGGATTGTCCTGGCCCTTTCCCCTTTATGGGACCTGCTTCTGGCGCCCTTCGTTCTGGCGGCCTCGGTGATCCTGAAGCTGGTCAGGTCATTCGGGGTGGGTCGGCTGCCTGTCTCCAGAAGCGTCTTCTGGAGGCTGGGTGTTCTTCCGGTGACAGATCACTACTACGAGCCCTTCTTCAGAAAGTCGGATCTGCGAAAGCCACTGGGTGAGGACAGACATCTGCCGGGACTGGATCTAAACATTCCCGGTCAGCTGGCTCTCCTCGAGGCTTTCGATTATGGACAGGAGCTTCTGGCCCTCCCCAGGGCCGACCGCGGGAGGCTGGAGTTCTTTTACGACAACCTGGCATTTCTCTCCGGGGACGCCGAGATCCTCTACAGCATGATCAGGCATTTCAGGCCGGC
Organism: bacterium; assembly: GCA_041559575.1. Classification (GTDB taxonomy): domain Bacteria; phylum BMS3Abin14; class BMS3Abin14; order BMS3Abin14; family BMS3Abin14. Next base: position 11,644 of record JBFFDD010000062.1, on the reverse strand, counting down.
ACGGATCGTCGAGATCGGAAGCGGCTACTCCACCCTCATGGCCATCAAGGCCATCGACGCCAACCGCGAGGATGATGAAACCTATGCCTGTGAGGTCACCAGTGTGGAGCCCTTCGAGCATCCGTGGCTGGATCAGTTGCCGGTCAGGACGGTCCGGGAACGGGCGGAGTGGACGGACCCTGCCCTCTATAGGGATTTGAAGGCCAATGACATCCTGTTCATCGATTCCTCCCACGTGACCAGGCCTCAGGGTGACATCGTCTTCGAATACCTGGAGATCCTTCCGTCCCTCGAGAGGGGTGTCCTGGTCCACCTTCACGACATCTTCACCCCCAGGGACTACCCTGAAGACTGGATCATGAAGGAGATGCGCCTGTGGAACGAGCAGTATCTTCTGGAAGCTTTCCTGGTTATGAATGAGGGATTTGAGGTCATCGCGGCCCTGAACTATCTCAAACATCATCACCCTGAAGCGCTCAGCCGGACCTGCCCGGTCCTGGCGGAAGAGCTTGCGGACCGGGAACCGGGATCCTTCTGGATCAGGAGGGTGAAGTAGGGAAGAAAATGGAGAATAGAAATTAGAAGGCGGAACTAACGGATGCTATCGAGTTACCTGGTCATAATTAGATAAATATTGATATCAAAATGATATTATACTAATGCTAATTTATTGACCCTGTTTCAAAAAACTTTATTTTGCTCAATTTCACCGCTGACTGCTGAATCCTGAATTATCTCACCCCTTCCCACGCCCCTGCCATGAGAGATCCCAGACAGGTGCAGACCACCAGGGCGACGAGGAGCCAGCCGGCGACTGGAACGGCGCCTGCCATCTTGAGAAGGAGAAGGATTCCGACGGACGCCAAAAAGAGAGACGGCCTGCTCCAGGAGGCAACCTTCCTGCGCTCGACCCACTTGGCAAGGAGAACAGCGGAAAGGCTTTTGGAAAAAAGGAGGGTGGCCCCGAATACGAACGCGAGAAGCAGCCCGATGGGGATGCCGAGGACGGTAATGAGAAGAAACAGGATCAGGAAAGGGGTGACCAGAACGTACAGGACGCCGATGCCAAGGTTCTTCAGTGGGCTTTGGCGCAAATTGTCCACCGCCGGGACGAAGATTTTTTTCGGTAACAGGCAGAGAATCAGGATCGCCAGGGTCCCGGCGAGAAATGTGTAGAGGAACCAGACCTTTGAGAATCCCGCCGGTACCTTGTCCCGGATCTTGGATCCGGAAATAAGCTTTACCCTCGACTGGAGGGATGGTTTGAATCTCGCCTCGCCCTCCAGTCGAACCGCAGTGAAATCGAGGGGTTCATTACCCGCCCAATACTCCACATCCCGATGGAAACCGGCCGATGGTCCGAGATTGACCGTTTGCGCCGCGAAAACGGCTTTTCCTTCTATGGAACCGTTAATGTCCAGGTTCTCGGCCTGATAGAAGATCGCTCCGCCTTTTACTGTGCCGTTGAACTGGACATCGCCCCCGGATACCTTGAGGTTACCCTCCACGGTGCCATCCAGAGTGATCCGGCCACCGACAGCGACAAGGTCCCCCGTGATGGAGGCCTGCCTGCCTATGGCCACGTTGCCGGCGAAGACGATGAGGTCCCCTCCGACGCGCTGCGTCAGGGTAAAGTCACCCCCGGCAGCCCTGACGTCGTCGGAGACCGAACCGTTAACGATGATGTTGCCGCCTGCGACCATCAGGTCTCCTGCTATATCCCCCCGGATGATGAGATTGCCGCCGGTCACCACCGCGTCTCCGGCGATACTCTCTTCGATGACGATCTTTCCACCGGCGGCGTAGAGATCATCCTGCACCGGTGAGGTGACGAAAACGTTGTCAGCGGCTTTGAAAGTAGCCCCTTGAGCGTTGGGGCCAGGCATGAGGACCGAAAGGAAAAAGGCCAGAACAGAAACAGCCCTAAAACGGATCATGGAACCTCCTTTTAAATTGGGTGGGCGGGAAAGAACTGTTCAGAAGGTGTCCACCAGCTTCCTGGCCGCGAACTCTGTCCAGTTCAACCTGGTGGCATCGGAAAGTCTCTCCCTTTCTGTCTCCAGGAGGAAGCGGGTGAGTATCTCCGCCGCCAGCCGATCGCCTATGACGTTGTCTATCCCGTGTCCGATGAGATAGTCGGCATACCATTCGGCCCACTGCTCATCGGCTCTCCCGTTCAGGACCTTTTTTTCATAGGAATGGTGTGCGTTTCCTGCCATTGACAGCAGGAACTCGACTTCCTTGATCTTCTCCTCCTTTCTCATCGCTGCCCCCCTTCCCTGAGATACGGATCAGAAGTAATATGGACGCACAGATTTTATTATAACATTCCAAATTCCAGGATGAGGGAGATATGATACATTTCAGGATGTGGGACAGGGCAATCAACCGGATCGAGTGGAGGTAATGATGGCCGGGCGGTCAATGGACAGGATTTCAGACGCCGACTCATACCGTTCCCCCGATGCCAGGATCCCCTTCCTGCCCAGAAGATTTCCCAGTCTGTTCTTCTATTACAGGATGCTCGGCATCTACTGGCGCAGTTCCAAACTCGCCAAGGCGGGCCGTTACGGCGATCGGGAATGGGCGGCCAGCAGCCTGGAGGTCCTGCGGGGCCTCGAGGAGATAGGTGTCCGGGTAAGTGTCGAGAACCTGACGGTTCTCGAGGACCTGAACACACCGTGTGTCTTTATCGGCAACCACATCAGCAATCTGGAGACCTTCGTCCTCCCGTGCGTTATCAGTCCTTACATGCCGGTGACCTTCATCGTTAAGGAACTCCTCATTCGCTATCCGGTCTTCAGGCACGTCATGATAAGCAGGGATCCCATCGTCGTGGGCAGGAAAGACGCCAGGGAGGATTTGAGAACGGTGCTCGAGGGAGGACAGGAGAGGCTGGACAGGGGGATATCGATCATCGTATTCCCTCAGACGACGAGGACCCCGGTCTTCCAGCCGGAGAGCTTCAATACCATCGGGGTCAAACTGGCCAGGAGGGCCGGTTTCCCGGTGGTGCCCATTGCCCTGAAAACGGATGCCTGGGGAATTGGACGTCCACTGAAGGATTTCGGCAGGATCCAGACGGAGATTCCGGTTCACTTCCGGTTCGGTGACCCGATGACTGTAACCGGTAACGGGCGTGAGGAACACGAACGAATTGTCCGCTTCATACAGGAGAGCCTGGAGGAGTGGTCAGTCGAACGCTGGCCGTAAAGGGTTGCCATGGTACGTCTGGCGGATATTCCGGAACCCAAGAGATCCCGGCTTCGAGACCTGGAATGCCCTCACTTCGATTCGATGCCGTGGGTTGATCCCCCCGATCTTGATAAAGCGACCATTGCCATCGTTTCCACTGCTGGGCTCCACCTGTCCCTCGACAGGCCGTTTCAGTTTGGATCGGCCGATTACCGTGTTATACCAAGCGATTGCGGTTCCGGTGACCTGGTCATGACACATGTATCCCCCACTTTTGACAGGGCCGGTTACGGGTCCGACTGGAACGTCTGTTTTCCCCTGGACAGGCTGCGGAAACTGGAAGCTGACCGGGTCATCGGGGCCACGGCAAAGAGTCATTATTCCTTCATGAAGGCCACGGATCCACGGGCCATGGAACCCCATGCGCGCCAAGCCGCCCACGCAATCAGAGCCGAAGGTGTCGATGCCGTTATCCTGGTCCCCGTGTGACCGAACTGCACGCGCGCCGTGGGAGCGCTGGGGCACTACCTGGAGGAAGAGGGCCTGGCCACAACTCAGATCAGTCTGATCAGGGAGCACACGGTACGCATCCGGCCTCCCAGGGCCCTCTGGGTCCCCTTTCCCCTCGGACGTCCGATGGGTGAACCCGGAGATACAGCAGGGCAGATAAGGGTTCTCACCGCCGCGCTGAGGCTTTTCGAGGCGGATCAGGGGCCGGTGCTGGTCGACTGGGTGGGCGAATGATCTCGCAGTTTCCCACATCGCACCCCGACAGGTAGAGGAGGACTTTGGGTGCGTTTTAGACTGTGTTAGAATATGCATAGGGGGGATAAATTCAGGATCCGAGGGGTCTGTTATGATAAGCCGGACGATCGCCCTGTTTCTGTTTCTAATGCTGTTACCATTTCACCTTCTGGCTGCCGGACCGGTTCAGTTCGCGTCGGCCACGTTCATTGACGTCAAAGGGGATCCTATTGGGATTGCCACCCTCTCGGAGGGCCTTGACGGGGTCGCCGTCCGGGTCCATCTGGTTGGCCTGTCACCGGGCTATCACGGTGTGCACATCCACGAGAAGGGGGTGTGCGTTGCGCCGGATTTCAAGTGGGCGGGCGGGCACTTTAATCCCTTTGGGGCCGAACACGGCCTGAAGAACCCCAAGGGCCGCCACGTCGGGGATCTGGGCAACCTGCTGGTGAATCAGGACGGTGTCGGAACGGGAAGTTTCAGCGCGCCCCTTGCCACTCTGGGCAAAGGGGAAAATTCCCTGTTTGGAAAGGACGGCACCAGTCTGGTCGTCCACGCTGATCCGGACGATCAGATCTCCCAGCCGTCCGGAAGGGGTGGTAAAAGGGTGGCCTGCGGTGTCATCAAGCAGCTGGTAAAGGAAAATCCCTGATCCTGGCAGCGTGCCGGGAAACCTGTGCGCGCTCCCAGACATCTTTTCCGGAACCGGGAATCCCCTCCGACGTGCACAGGAACCGGCTTTTGGCTTAACTTTTGGATTTTTCCCTGTTATTAGGACCTGACCTTCCGGCAAACTTTATCCAGGAGCCTGTGCCCTTCTTGACAAGCCCATGCAGGGACGTTCTCCGAGAGGCTCCTAGTCGTAGATGATCTCCCACTCCCTGTCGAAGGGGAATGAGCAGGGAGTGAACCGCACTGTTTTTGTCTGACCCTTTCCGGGCTCGAGTTCCTCACTGTATTTCCAGAACCTCAGATCGATGGCCGGTTCGGGGATTGAACCTTCCCCGGGCCCTACCTGCCAGGTTTCCCTCTCCTCGATGACCTTCCAGGTGGTCCCCTCTCTTTTCATGAGCACCCGTTCGCCGGTCCGGGGCAGGGCAAGGCCTGTTCTCAATTCCTTGAAGCTGTAGGAGGGCCGGTCACTCTCCCGTAGGACCCTCTCACCCATGATCTTGATGCCGATGGCTCCCGCCGGGGCCGTCAGCAGGATGGACAGGACGGCCAGGGCGAGGATCACCTCCCCGCCTGGGACCCCTGCCGCCAGAGGTACGGCACCGATGGCCGCCTGGACAGTGGCCTTGGGGATATAGGCGACGGTGGCGAAGAGCTTCTCCCTGTGATCAAGTCCGCTGCCGGCCAGGGAAAGGTAGGTCCCGATGCTCCGCGCCGCCAGGCCGAGAAGGATGACCGCGGTGCCAGCCAGCCCGGCCTTCCAGGCAACGTGGATGTTCACCTGGGCCCCGACGAGGACGAACAGGAGCAGTTCAGCGAAGATCCACACCCGCCTGAGCTTGCCGGAAATGATGTGGGCGATGGCCTCCTGTTTCTCGAGGATGATAAAGCCGATGGCCATAACCCCCAGCAGGGCGGAGAGGGGAACAATGTCCTGGAGCAGATCCTCGATCCACGTCAGGGCGATGGCGGCTCCCATAACGATAATGGTTCTTTTCGGCGGCCTGAAATCGTATCGGGAGAAGAGGCGAAAGAGAACGTAGCCGATTATCAACCCGGCCAGGATGCCGAGTACGATGGATATGGGGATCGCTGCCGCCTGCCACAGGAGGTTCACTGCCCCCCCGCCGAATATACCCAGGAGGACGGTGAAGAGGACGATAACGAAGACATCGTCGATGGACGCCGCCGCCAGGATCAGGGTGGGGATGCCCTTGTCGGCACCCTTGCCCCGCTCCATAAAATCGATCATCAGGGGGACGACGACGGCCGGGGATACGGCACCCAGGATGGTGCCCAGGATAGCGGCCTCGAGGAGAGACAATCCCAGGAGAGGAGGGGCCGCAAGGGTAACAGCGGCGATCTCGAACAGGGCGGGAATGACGCTCATGGAGATGGCGGAGGACCCGACCCGGTGGAGTGTGTCGCGCCTCAATTCGAAACCAGCCCTGAGCAGGATGACGATCAGGGCGATCTTCCGGAAATCTCCCGACACGGCCATCATGTCCGGGGAAAGGATGTCCATGACATAGGGTCCCACCAGAATGCCCACCAGGAGCATCCCCACCAGGCCGGGGAGGCGGATCCTCCGAAAGATAACATCGGCGAGGAGCCCGATCAGGACGATAAAAGCCAGGCTGACAGCCATGGAAGACCTCCAGGTCAAAAAAACCTGTCCCCTTCAGGGACAGGAGTCATTGGCTCAAAGGAGCGATTATGGTGAACTCCACCACCTGTTCGTGATGCATGTTTGGTGCCGGGGGCCTTTTAGCATATGCCTAAAAGGAAAGTCAATCGGAAGGGCATAGAAAAATCCTTGTTTGAATAGATATCAATTTGATATCTAGTTGTATTTATGTTTTAAAACATCCGCATGTGGATATCCCATCTGAATTTTCCAGAAGTCTATTTTCGGGGGAGAGCCCCTGTCAGGGTAGAACCGGAAGATGCCGGAAGTATGTATTTTCCCGGGCGGTTCCCGCCAACCTTCGGTATAATTTCCATAGGGGGGTATTCCATACGGATGGAAAGGGGGTGTCGGGCCGTGAGACTTCCAGTCCGGGATGGAAAGCGGGATTGGCCCGTGTTCGGGAGGTTGCCATGGACAAGGGCAGATTCGGCAGACAGGACAGACTGATCAAGGACGAGAGGCGTGACGCCTATCGTGAGAAACGAAAGCTTCGGGACGGAACTGTTTGCGGCGAATGTTCAGCGGTTTACCAGGGCGGCAGGTGGACCTGGCAGTCGGGGATTGAGGGGTTGGCCGCTACGACCTGTCCGGCCTGCATGAGAAAATCCGACGATTACCCTGCCGGCACCGTAATGATCCGAGGCTCGTTCTTCAGGGAGCACAAAAAGGAGATGATGAATCTGGTCCGTAATGTCGAGAAGCTGGAGAAGGGCGAACACCCCCTTGAACGCATCATGGGTGTAAGATCGAAACAGAATGAAGCCGTTATTACCACCACAGGCGTCCACATCGCCCGAAGGATTGGCAATGCCCTGAAGAGCTCCTACCAGGGCGACCTGGTTCTCAACTACGAAGACGGGGAAAAGAAGGTCCAGGTCCTCTGGCAGCGGGAATGACAGCAGGCCTATATCCTTTGAATCCATCGGTTCTGCCTTACCAGGTGAAATCGCTGATGTGAGCGTGAGATCGGGCTCAGTCCGGGTGTGTTTATTTTACGATGGAAAAATTGAGAAGCAAGGGGCACCGGATGATCTTATTACAAGCCCCAGGAGGGAAATAACACAGCAATTCCTCAGTGCTGCTCTAAAAGCACGGTAGAGAAATTTGATACTGAATACGGACCCCTGAATACGGAATACCTGGGGTTGTCCAATTTCAAACCCCAAACCCCAAACCTCAAACTTCAAACTTCAAACTTCAAACTTCAAACCCCCTCCCACCCCGTATTGCCTCGGGACAGGCAGCTCTGTTACTATTTGTCTTAAGTATCTGGAAGAAAGGGCTGGCAATTGATGATCCGGAGCATGGAACTAAAATACCTGGTCTTTAGGCCCTCGAAAGGGCCTCTGTGGCTGATTCTGGCGGTGACCATAGCCATATACGGCTTCCATCCCCCATCGGTCAACGCGGAAAGCCAGCCACTGACCCTTTCCGAGGCCGTGGATATCTCCCTCAAAGAGAACCTGGCCATTCGATCCGAAGATTACGGTGTGCGGATTTCGGAGTCCTCAGTCACGGCGGAGGAGGGGGAGTTCGATTCGGCCTTCCGCATCGAAGTCAGTCACGAATCCTCGGAGAAGGAATCCCCATCGACACTGACCGCCACTGAGGAGGACCTCCTTATTGCCGATTTCAGCTGGGGCGGACGATTGCGGTCGGGTGGAACCTATGAGTTGAAGCTGGGCAATGAACATGTCGATAGTAACCTTGGCTTTCTCATCGAGAACCCCTACTACCGGTCTGAACTCACCTTCTCCTTCACCCAGCCCGTACTCAAGGGGTTCGGGCGCCAGATCCAGGAAAGCAGGCTTAACATCGCCCGGAACAACGCCGAGATCTCCAGGTTGAAGCTTTCCGAGACCGCCGTTGGCGTCATCGCCGAGACTGTCAAGGAGTACTGGGAACTCCACTTCGCCATCGGCAACCTCGAGGTGGTCAAGCTTTCCCTGGAACTGGCCGAGAGCCTTCAAGAGGAGGTGAAGGCCAGGATCACCGCGGGCAAGCTGGCTTCCATCGAGATCTATCAGGCTGAGGCCGAGGTTGCCCTGCGCCAGGGGAACCTGATCCTGGCCCGGAAGGAACGGGATGACAGGGAGGATCGGCTGAAATCCTCCATGGGGATAATAGGCTGGGAGCCGACCATCTCTCCGGTCACCGACCCACCACCTCCCGTCAAGCCCCCCTCTCTGGCCCTTACCCTTAAGGAGTCTCTCGAGAATCGCAGGGATTACCGTCAGGCCAAAATTGACCTTCAGAACAAGGGGATCCTGAGGGACTACTACGACAACCAGAGGAGGTCAGAGCTCGATATCATCACCTCCACCGGGGTCAACGGTGTCGACGGAGCGTATCATGGCATCCTTGACGATATGTTCAGTGGGGATACCCTGTCCTGGAAGGTGGGTCTTCTCTACACCCGGCCCTTCGGCAACCGGGTGGCCCGGGGAAATTACCTGAGATCGGGTTTTGAGGAGGATCAGTCCAGGACGCTGTTAACTGCACTGGAACAGAACATACAGCTGGAAGTCAGGGAGGCGTGGAGGAACCTGTCCACCGCAGTCGAGACCATCGGATCGACCACCACCACCCGGATCGCCGCTGAGAAGAAACTGCAGGCGGAGGAGGAGAAGTTCAAGGCGGGCAAGTCGACCCTGAACGATGTCCTGAAATTTCAGGAGGAGTATGCCAGGTCCCTGTCCCGGGAGAAGAGGGCCCGGACCGATTACATGATCGCCCTGACCGAGATGGAACGGGTCAAAGGGACGATGGACAGGGAACTGCGGTCCATCCTGGTCACGGACTGAATTGACCCTTACTTTAAAAATCGGACCCTGCACTTGAGTCCGGCCGGCAGGGCGAATTTCCGGTTGGCCAGCTCGATGCGGACGCCGAAGGTGCCGCTTGCCGCGTCCACCACCCGGTCGACGATGGTCACCTTTCCAGTGTAGGTTCCCCTGACCGGGTCCTCGGGTCTGACTTCCGCCCTCTGGTCGACCTCGATCCTGCCGATCATGCTCACCGGCACGATGACCTCAACATTCAGCGGATCCAGCTGGGCTAACTTTAATATCGGTTGATCGCCAACCTGCTCTCCGGGGGACAGAAACCGCTCCACCACGAATCCGTTGATGGGGCTCCTGATGCTCCGGCGGTCGAGGACAGCCTCGGCCTGCTTCAGTTCCAGGCCGGTAATGGTCTTCTGCTCACGGGCCGCCTTGAGTTCAGCCTGAGCGATGGCAAGCCCTGTCTGAACCTCGTCCATGTCCTGGTCGGGAATGATGCCTTTATTATAGAGCTCCTCGGTCCTGTCCTTTTCCCGCTGAGCGTAGTCCAGCCGGGCCTGCCGCAGTTCCACATTGGCTTCCATCTCGAAACGGGTCTTGATGAGTTCAGTGGTGGCTCTCTCCACCCTCGAATCGAGGACCGCCAGCACCTGCCCCTCCTTGACGAAATCGCCCCTCTCGACGGTGACCTGCTCCAGGACACCCGTTACCTCGCTTCCCAGGTTGACCACCAGGTAGGGCTCGATGAAGCCATCCAGGTCCCCGGATACCTCCCCCGATTCGGGTGATCCCCACGGCGGCGGATCGGCCGCACGGGAAGGGTAGACAGCAGCTATGAGGAGAAACAGGAGAACTCCGAACCCTGTGATTGGCCGCATGGAAATCCCCTCCTGGGTTGCGGGTTTAAGCAGAACAGGCAACCGGGATCATCGGGATGTCGGGTAACCGGTTCCCCCGATCACTCTGCCCCATCATCAATACATGAATGTGGGGCTTTGAGGCAAGGGGATTGCTCGGGACAGGGTGTTACTTGCGGGTCCTGTTCAATAGGGGCTTATTCCCAAATGTGGGGAAAATATTTCCCTGTTTAAGCAAAGGCTGTCAACCTTGTGGAAAAGAATTCCCCATGCCAAAACTGACATTCCCGTAGTGCATTGATATCTAAAGAGAAATTTATCGTCCTCTGTGGTGCGGTATTTGCTATAATAAACATTAAAATCACCCCAATAATATTCCAATTCTGACATATTTGTGGCCCATGGCCACATGAGGAAAAGCCGAAGCAATACGACAAAGCCAAACCCCCCGTGAGGGGGGGACGGAAAGCAACGGATCTTCGAAATTAGGGAGATGGCCGGGCTGCCGAAGGAGAGAACATTCCTCGGTTCGCTCGGCCTTTTCTGTGGGGTTCCAGGTGGGGGTACCTGGGTTGGGGTCTTTGTGCGTGGGGAAGCACACAACTGTCTGTCTCCGGGAGGATCGAAGGCCCGGGGACCGGGTGACAGGCTTTCGCGCCACGGGGAATTTTCGGTTGAACCGAGATTCGGCGGACGGGACCTGTGTTCTGTCCGCTGAACTGTTTTCAGGGCCCGATTTTGAAAATTATAACTTTGAAACAATCACTTGGAAAATGAGGTTTTTTAAGGGATCGCACGGATGATGTCCCATTTAGAGGCCGTGTGGTTGTCTGGAGGGAGCCATGGCACGGGGAAGGAATAGATCATTCCCGGCATTCTGGAGAGGTAACGGGCGAAACGGCGGTAACGGAAACGGGCGGCGAAAACTGCCTGAGATGGGCAAAAAGCTCCAGTTCGAGCCCCTTGAGCCCAGGATCCTCCTGTCGGCTGACCTGCTCACCGATGGCGTTGCCGGAGCGATGTCAGCCGGCATCGATCAGTTCGGCAGTGTCGTCAACGATTTCATCCTCACCGACACCCTGCTGGATACCCGGCTTCCCCTCGTCGTCCTGAGCGGCGGGGACAATCTCCTCAACGATTTCCGCCGGGCCCCCACCATCCGTGAACTGCTGTCGGTGGACGCCGACCTGAACAGCGACAACGATGCATCAGATTCAGGAGAAACAGATCTTTACAATGCGGCCTACGACAGCGATTCGGATTTCGTCCTGACCTTTAATGAACTGTTTGACAGAAAATTCATCTCTGATTTAACCGGGTTCCTGGATAGTCCATACGACCATGACGGTAAAAACGAGATAACTTCCGATGATCTGGTGTCATTTTTAAATGATGCGAATCGCCATAATTCAGGAACCTCTGCCTCATCCACGGATTACCCTGTTCGTTCCTACAATCTGACGGTTGATTCAGCCGTCGATATCTCCACCGACAGCCAGGTCGCCTTCCAGCTGGACTTCACCCTCACCTTCATCAACGAGCTGGCCCTGGACCTGGGGTATCAGGCCGAGGACCTGGGGATCGCCCCTGAGGCCACCCTCGATGTGGACGCGGCCGTGTCCTTCGCCCTGCAGTTCGGTGTCATGACCTCGGGTGAGGAAGCGACCGATAATGATTTCTTCATATCGGTTCCCGGCGCCATG
>JBFFDD010000061.1:0-12246 GCA_041559575.1 bacterium | reverse complement strand
CTGAAAAATAACCCGGTGGCCGTCCTGATAGAAAGCGCCCGGGTTCAGGACTTCCATGACGCTGTAGACAAGATCGTTGTCCAGGAGGATGGCCCCCAGGACAGCCCTCTCCGCCTCCAGGTTCTGGGGCGGAATCTTTCTGAGATCGTGACTTTCAGCCATGGAACATTATATACATAAATGCCCGAGAATGGAGATTGGAGAATGGATTATTCAGAAATTAGATATTAGAAATTGGAGCATTAGAAATTAGAATATTAGAAATAGATTTAAACACGAATGATCCAATCTCTAATATTCCAATGATCGCTTTATCCATTCTCTATTCTCTATTCTCTGTTTTCCCTTCCCCTTCCTCTCCCTCCTTGGCTACCGTAACCTTCACGGTGGCCGAAACGTCCTGATGGACCCTCACCGAGACCTCCGTTTCCCCGAGATCCTTGATCGGTTCCTCCAGCAGGATGTCTCGCCGGTCAACAGTAATGCCTTCCTTAGCCAGAGCCTCGGCGATATCCATGTTGGTCACCGATCCGAAGAGCCTTCCCGTCTCCCCGGCCTTGCGGGTGAAGGCAACAGAAGAGCCGGAAAGCCTGTCGGCAAGGGACTGGGCATCGGATATGGCCTTGACCTTTTTCTTCTCGATGATCTGGAGGTGATGCTCCTGGGCCTTGACGCTCTTCGCCGTCGCGGCGACCGCCAGATTCCGGGGGATGAGATAGTTGCGGGCGAAACCGTTCTTGACCTCAACGGTGTCTCCCATGCTGCCGAGCTTATCAACGTCTTCTAACAAAATAACTTTCATATGCATGCTCCTTAACTTAGGACGCGGGTGGCGTCTCTCCCTTATGAGGGAAGCGCCTCCTTAAGTCAAACCAGGTGTCGAATAGACCTGCCAGAGCCATCCCGACCAGAAGGACCATGGGGAACATCATGGCCATGAAGATCAGAACCAGCACCCTGAAGAAGGGCGGAACGGACCACCTCGTGTAGAGGTGCCCCAATACGGCAATGCCCTGCACCCCGTACAGGGTGCCGAGGGGAATCATGGCGTTGATACCGGCATCCCTGACACCCCCCTGTCCGACAAGGATCAGCAGCGAAAGGCCGACAAAGATCCAGACGAAGGGAAAGAAAGGGATGGACCAGCGGGAGAGGAACGGCACACCTTCGACAGCCATCAGACCGGCGGCCGCCAACCAGCTTCTGATAAGGGCGGTGAAGAGGATAAACAGGATCACCATGGTGCCCATCCAGATCCCGACGAACAGGCGTTTCCAGATGTCTAACAACCATTCAAACTGTGCCCTCTGCTCAACGGGGAGCTCCTCGATTCCCGACATCGATCCCATGAGGGTGCTCATGTGGTCCACGGACTCCTGATAGAGATCCGCGGGCCCTTTACCGGCCACTGTACTGTAAACAATAAGGGCGAGCAAAACGGTGACGACCACCAATCCGACTCCCCTGAGAACGCCTATGTGAGGCGGCTCTGTTCTCCTTACGGCCCATGTGATTCCAATACAAAGGGGCAGGGTCTCCACAAGAAAATATACCCCCGGTCCGACCCCCTGGACAATGGACGTGATGATCGCCACCAGGGCCACAGCTGCACTTCCCTCGGGGATGTTTCGCCGGCACATCCCGTAAGCAAGCGGGAGGGGTGCCAGGATCCCCAATGCGCTGCCGGTCCCCGGGAAAAACCCCTGAATCGAAAGGGGGATCAGGGATATACCAAGGAGGCGCAGCCACAGGGACATGGTTCCCCTTTGAACAACCTCCGCCATGGCGATGCCGGCCTGTCAGCGTTCGACCGTGAAGGGCAGAAAAGCGATCGATCGGGCTTTCTTGATGGCAGTGGTGAGCTTCCTCTGATGCCTGGCGCAGTTCCCGGAAATCCTGCTGGGGAGGATCTTGCCCCTGTCGGTAATATATCGTTTGAGGCTTCTGACGTTCTTGTATTCGATGTGTTCCACTTTATCGACACAGAAGTGACACACTTTTCGACGTCGCGAAAATCTTTTTTTCATCATATTCTTTGACCTATCCTTGTCTAAGGTTATTTGCGGGACACAGAAGCGCACCTGTTCCCAACCCGCCTCCCGTCCCCCGTTTCAGGCTATGCTAGAAGGGGATGTCGGAATCGTCGGATTCCGGCGAGCTGTCCGAACTGCTCCCCGCAGAGCCCTGAGGCTCGGTTCCGCCCCGGCTGCCGCCCAGGAATTCGAAGCTTTCACCGATAACCTCGACTTTGGACCTTTTCTGGCCGTCGTCCGTTTCCCAACGCCGCTGCTGAAGCCGGCCCTCGACCAGGATCGGTCGACCCTTGCTCAGGTATTCGCCCACAACTTCAGCGCGCCTGCCGAAGAAGGTAATGTCAAAAAAGGACGTCTCCTCTTTCTTTTCATCACCCATCTTGTAGGTTCGGTTAACGGCGATGGCAAAGCTTGCCACGGCCGTGCCGTTGGGGGTGAAGCGAAGCTCCGGATCCCTGGTCAGGTTTCCCGCCAGGATTACGCGGTTATAGTTGGCCATATCAATTGTCCTGTAAGGAGAGTGTGGGGTCATCGAGGAGTTGTGGCTTGACCTTGGCAGTCTCCTCGATGGAATCCACCTTTAATGTCATGTAGCGGATGTTCTGATCGCTGATTCGAAAATTCCGCTCCAGCTCATCAACGGTCTGGGGAACTCCGGAGTACAGGAGGTAGACATAGATCCCTTTGGGGTTCCCCTGAACCCTGTAGGCGAGCTTCCTGAGTCCCCAGCTCTCCGACTTGTGGACCTCACCGTCGTTACCGGAGATGAGCTCCGAATACTGATCGATTGTGCCCTGCACCTCTTCCTCGGTGAGGTCGGGATGCAGGATGCAGATGGTCTCGTAGCCTTTCAATTTATGACTCTCCTTTCGGGCTACAGCCCCCGCTCACCGGGAGGGCCGGGGGCGGGAGCAAGGAGTTTATGTTTGCCCCTGCGGGGGCGCTGTTGTGGAGTGGAATGTCTAGCATAAATCCCGGCTTAGTTCAAGGGACGATGGAAAGTGTACATAGTACAAAGTACATAGTACAGATGGTTGGATGCATGTCAGTTCCTAATCGCTTTGCACTTTGCCCTTTGAACCTTGCACTGCTTTATCAAACGCCTTCCTTCCCATCCTCACCACGGATCCGCATCCCGTGCAGCGCAGCGTGACTTCCGGACCCATGCGGATGACCACGAAATCCCGCGACCCACAGGGGTGAGTTTTTTTAAGGGTGACCTTGGTTTCCAGTTTCCAGTTTCCAGTTTCTATTTTGCGGTTTGATAATTCCTGGCCCAGGGCCAACTTTCCACTTGATCCTTTCCACTTTCCACTCGCAAACGGCAACCGAAAAACAGAAGACCGGACCATCAGGGTCCGGCCTTCTGCGATAATTCCGATTGAAACGTTGCCGTTTGCGCTACTTGATCAGCGGTTCGACCACCTTGAACAGGGGAGCGAGGACCAGCGAAACAACCGACATGAGCTTGATCAGGATGTTCATGGCCGGTCCGGAGGTGTCCTTGAAGGGATCACCCACGGTGTCGCCGACGACTGCCGCGGCATGGGGTTCGGAACCCTTCCCGCCGTAGTGGCCTTCCTCGATGTACTTCTTGGCGTTGTCCCAGGCACCGCCGGCGTTAGCCATGAACAGGGCCAGGAAAACCCCCGCCAGGGTGGCGCCGGCCAGCATACCGCCCAGGGCCTCCTTGCCCAGGAGGAACCCGACGAAAACCGGGGCCAGAACGGCTGTAACCCCCGGCACGATCATCTCCTTGAGGGCTGCCCGGGTGGAGATGTCGATGCAGCGTTCCGAGTCAGGCTTGCCGGTGCCCTCCATGATGCCGGGGATCTCCCTGAACTGCCGCCGGATCTCCTCGACCATGGCAAAGGCGGCCTTGCCGACGGACGTCATGGTCATGGCGGCCACGAGGAAGGGAACGATCCCGCCCAGGAACAGGCCGACGACAACTTTTGGCTGGGCCAGATTGATTGTCTTAAGGCCCACGGCGGCCGAGTAGGCGGCGAACATGGCCAGGGCGGTCAACGCCGCCGACCCGATGGCGAAACCCTTGCCGATAGCGGCGGTGGTATTCCCCAGGGCGTCCAGACTGTCTGTGACCTTCCTGGTCTCCGGTCCCAGACCGGCCATCTCGGAGATTCCTCCGGCGTTGTCGGCGATGGGCCCGTAGGCGTCAACCGACATGGTGATCCCTACGGTGGCCAGCATGCCGACCGCTGCGACGGCAATCCCGTACAGGCTCGCCGGCGCGGCGGCCATGGCCGAGGTGATGATCGCCACACAGATAATGGAGATGGGAATAGCGGTGGACTCGTAGCCCACGGCAAGGCCGGTGATGATATTGGTAGCCGCGCCCGTCTGGCTGGCCTCGGCGATGTTCCGGATGGGCTTGCCTGCCGTGTAGTACTCCGTGATGAGGCCGATAAGTATGCCCGCGATGGTACCGGCGAGGATAGCTGCGAACACACCGGTCTTGATGCCCATGCTCTTTACCATAAAGTAAGCAACAAACAGAAGGAGGCCGGCGGCTATGAAAGTCGAATAGCGGAGCGCCGCCGCCGGTGACATCCTCTCCAGGATCTTGATGGAGAAGATGCCGATGGCCGAACAGACGAGGCCTGCCATGGCCAGAAGGAGGGGCAGGGCCATATAAGCGGCCCGGGACTGGTCCGGGATGGTCAGGGACGTGGCCGCGATGGCGATGGAGGCGATCATGGAACCGACGTAGGACTCGAAGATGTCCGCGCCCATGCCGGCCACGTCACCCACGTTGTCCCCCACGTTGTCGGCGATGACCCCCGGGTTGCGCGGGTCGTCCTCGGGAATGCCCGCCTCCACCTTGCCCACCAGGTCGGCACCCACGTCGGCGGTCTTGGTGAAGATGCCGCCTCCCACGCGGGCGAACAGGGCGATGGAGGAAGCCCCCATGGCAAAGCCGTTGATGTACCGGGCCTTTTCCGGATCACCGTAGAAATAGAACAGGATGCCGACACCGATCAGGCCCAGGCTGGCCACCGACACCCCCATGACGGCGCCGCCGGAAAAAGCGACGGTCAGGGCCTTGGCCTGGCCGCTCTCGGTGGCCGCCTGGGAGGTCCTGGCGTTAGCCCTCGTGGCGGCCTTCATGCCGAAGAAGCCTGCCAGCATGGAGCAGGCGGCTCCTCCCAGGAAGGCGGTGGCTGTCTGCCAGCTCAGTTTCCAGAACAGCAGGCCGAAAACAATAACGATAAAACCAACGAGAATGGTGTACTGCCGCTTGAGGTATACCATCGCGCCGTCATGGATCATGTCAGACAGCTCCCTCATGGTCTCGTTTCCCACGGGCTGCTTCATGATATAAAAGAAGATTCCCAGGGCGAACAGGAGACCACCGATACCGAAAAGCGGTGCCAGATGTGTCCAGGTCATAGCTCCTCCTCTAGAGTTCTAAACAGATTCAAAGTTACCGGTTCCATCTCCCCCTCGGAGATGATTTTGGCAACCAGATCGGCTGCCGCATCCGTCATTCGGTTAACGACGGGTATCTCTTCATCGTTAAATCCGGACAGAACGTACGGCACGTTCTCATCCAGTAGCTGCGGTCTGCCGATGCCCATCCGGATCCTGTGAAAGTCGGAGGATCCCAGGCTGTCGACTATGGATTCCATCCCCCGGTGGCCGGCGCTGCCTCCCTTCGGGCGGTAGCGAACAGTGCCCAACGGCAGATCCAGGTCATCGACCAGGACCAGGACCTGAGGAATGGACAGGCCTTCCCTCTCGACGAAGGAGGCCAGCACAGGTCCGCTTCGGTTCATATAGGCCAGGGGTTTGACCAGGAGGATCTCCTCTCCAAGATATCTTCCCCGTCCCACAGCGGCCGCTCCCCGGTTCTTTTCGGTTGGGATCCCCCAACGCCCGGCGAGAAGGTCCAGGACCATAAAGCCGAGATTGTGCCTCGTTTTTTCGTATTTTGGGCCGGGATTTCCCAGCCCCGCGATAAGCCACATTCGGAACCCGGCCTCCGAGGTCTACTCCTCCTTGGCCTCTTCCGTCTCCTCTGTCTCTTCCTCTTCCTTGCCCTTTCCGATCACCTCGGGCTCGGCAAGAGCCTCTTCCTCTTCCTCCTCCTCGACGACCTCCTCCTCGACCCTGGGCGCGACTACGGTCAGGATGGTGAAGTTGACGTCATAGGGTATGACCACCCCTTCCGGAGGGGAGATGGACTCCACATGAACCACGTCGCCGACCTGGAGTTCACTGATATCGATGACGATGGAATCCGGGATCTTGCCGGGCAGGCAGGTAACCTCCAGTTCGCGACGCTTGAACTCGAGGATTCCTCCCATTTTTACCCCTTCGGACTCGCCCACCGTCTCCACCGGGACCTTGATGGAGATCTCTTCGTCCATGGCGACCTCCTGAAAGTCGACGTGGTAGATGTACTCCCTGTAGGGGTGCCTCTGGAGTTCCTTGATCAGGACATCTTTCTGCATGCTCTTGTCGCCAGTCTGGACGTCAAGGGTCAGGACGCTCGTGGCGGCCTGGGTTTTGCTTAACAGATTGTTGAGTTCAAAGGCATTCAGAGTCAGGGTCGTCGGCTCCAGACCCTGTCCATAGAGGACCGCGGGGACCTTTCCGCTCTGGCGTAGTTTTCGGGCGCTACCCTTGCCGGTTCCCTCCCGAAGTTCCGCTGTCAGTTTCATTGCTGCCATTTCCGTATTTCCTCCTTGCGTGTCCGTTCCCTAGACGAAGAGGGAGCTGACGGATTCGTCGTTGTGTATCCTGCGTATCGCTT
This sequence comes from bacterium, assembly GCA_041559575.1. GTDB lineage: Bacteria > BMS3Abin14 > BMS3Abin14 > BMS3Abin14 > BMS3Abin14. The sequence goes on along the minus strand of JBFFDD010000061.1, from coordinate 5,436 downwards.
CAGCCAGAAGTTCAGCGACGCTGAGTTGGACGATCTTGCCGCACTTCTGAGCTTCCGGGCGGAGGGGGATCGTGTCCGTTACGATGATCTTCTCCGCTTGGGACTGGCTCAGGCGTTCGATGGCCGGCCCGGAAAACACCGGATGGGTGGCACAGGCGAAAATTCGTCCGGCGCCCGCTTTCTCAAGTGCCTCCAGTCCCTGAATGAGGGTTCCCCCGGTGTCGATCATGTCGTCTATCACGATCACCGACCGGCCTTCCACCTCACCGATAATGTGCATGACTTCGCTGATGTTGGGTCCGGTTCTCCTCTTGTCGATGATCGCCAGGCCCGCACCCAGCCTCTTGGCAAAAGCCCGGGCCCGTTCCACGCCGCCCGCGTCCGGCGAGACGACGACCACATCGTCGAGGTCGAGACTCTTCAGATATGAGAGCAGGACAGGGGCTGCGAAGAGGTTGTCCACGGGTATGTCGAAAAAACCCTGGATCTGACCGGCATGCAGGTCCATTGACAGGACCCTGGTGGCGCCGGCAACGGTAATGAGGTCGGCCACCAGCTTCGCCGAGATGGGGGCCCTGGGGGTGACCTTACGGTCCTGGCGCGCATATCCGAAATAGGGCACCACCGCCGTGACCCTCAGCGCGGACGCCCGTTTCAGGGCGTCGATGAGGATCAGCAGTTCCATAAGGTTCTTGTTGCCAGGCGTGCAGGTCGGTTGGATTACAAAGGTGTCGGCCCCCCTGATATTCTCGGCGATCTCAACAAGAATCTCGCCGTCCGAGAATTCCCGGACGACGGCGTTTCCAAGGGGTTCATCCAGGTGTTTGCAGATGGATTCGGCCAGTTCCTGGTTGGCGTTTCCCGTGAAGATCTTGATTCGATTGGCCATAGTCGTTGCGTCAGCGGTCTTTTCTGTCCGGTAATTATCTGGATGGGGCGGTAGGATTCGAACCTACAAATGCGGGAGCCAAAGTCCCGTGACTTACCATTTGTCGACGCCCCAGTAAGAGCACCGGTTCCATGCAATGTGCCCTTATCCTAGGTTTCTCGTACCTGACGGAGCGGGAATGATCGTTCTCGTCTGATAGGAGCGCTTCTTTTCAAAACTCGCGGCCGCGTTCTTTCGGGAGCCAGGCGGCCGGGAAAAACGATTATTCTTCGTAACCGAAGGCTTTTTCGGGGTCCTGGGATGGTTCAACGTCCGGATTGTCCGTGGGGTTTTTAACATCCTCCTCGGTTTCCGGCTCATCACCGAGGTCCTCGGTGTCGGCGAAAGCCGTTTCGGCTTCGCCCTCCTCGACTGATGGTGCACCTTCGTTTCCGGCGGCACTGGAATCAGACGGGATGGGTTCAACGTCCTCATGCTCGGCGGAGTCCGACTCGGTTGCCGCGGTTTCCGTCGATGAAAGGCTCACTGATGCCGCTTCAGTCTCAAGGCTCACTGATGCCGCTTCAGTCTCAAGGCTCACTGATGCCGCTTCACTTTCGTAGACCTCGAGGACAGCGTCCTCGATCATCTTTCTCGTTTCACTGTTCAGGGGATGGGCCACGTCCCGGAAGGTCCCGTCTTTCCTCTTCTTGCTGGGCATGGCGATAAAATATCCCTTGTTGCCGCTGATTACCTTCAGATCTCTGACGATAAAACAGTTGTCGAAGGTGATCGTCGCGTAGGCTTTCAATTTCTCCTCATCCACCGGGAAGACTTTGACGTCGGTAATCTTCATCCCCACACCATCCTTTGCCAGTTGTTTATGAGCAAGCCCTGCAGCTATGAGAATATCGGCAGAGCGGTCCACGCTCTGAATTCTCTTCCAGCCATTCTCTGGGCTGCATTTTCGGCGGTCCTGCTGTCCTCGAAAAGGCCAAAAACGGCAGAACCACTCCCGGACATCATCGATGCCTTCGCTCCGAATCGAAGAAGCAGTTCCTTTGCTCGGGCGATCTCGGGGTATCTCTGGACGACACAGGTCTCCAGATCATTGACCAGGAGATCGCCCCATCGATCCGGTGGCAATTTGCCCCCCGCGTTCCCGTAAAGTTCCGAAATCGTATAGTTACCCGGAATTTTTGTCAAACGGAAATTGGAATAGGCCCATGCCGTGGACACGGTAAAACCAGGATAGACAATAACATAGACGGCGTCCAGAGGGATGTCGACCGGTTCGACAACTTCACCCCGTCCTCTTATCAGTGCGGGAGAAGAATGAAGAAAGAGGGGGACATCCGACCCCAGCATTTCAGCCATCCGAAGAAGGTCCTCCCGCACCATGGAGCGATCCCAAAGCAGAGGGAGTCCCAGGAGGACGGCTGCGGCATCACTGCTCCCCCCGCCCAGTCCGGCCCCGTAGGGGATCTTCTTCTCGAGATGGATCCGGACACCGCGGTCAAATTTCATCGTTTTCTGAAAGATCTCGGCAGCCCGGTAGGCCAGGTTCTTCGAGTCGGTGGGGAGAGCCGGGTCACTGCAGGTGAACTGGATCCCTACCTTCGGGTTCTCAGCAAGGGTGATCCTGTCATAGAGGCCTATTTTCTGAACCAGGCTCTGGATCTCGTGGTAACCATCCGGGCGCTTTGACAGGACCCTCAAGGTGAGGTTCACCTTTGCCGGAGCCAGAACGGAGATCATCGGCCGGACTCCAGGTCATATACGGCAATCCCGGAGGGGATGGGGGACCGAAAGCGATCATCCGCGAGATCCTTGACAAACTTCGTGGACTCCAGCTTGACCTCGAGGGTGGCCGCACCTGATGAGAAGGTAAGACGCCGGGATAGATGGGGCTCCTGCTCACTGTAAGATGTCAGGTATCGTCCATCCCTGGATTCGGTGCTGACCTCAGCCAGGTAAAGGACGCCATCATTTTTCCTGTCCCTCTCGAAGCGGAAGGTCATCGATGCCGTGCCCGAGACCACGTAGAGCACCGCACCACCCGACTCCGTCTCGTAGGCCGAAACAGAGTTATTATCGCTTTCGGGAAGAGATCCGGCGAGCAGGTGGGGCAGGGCTGTGGTTTCAATGGGAAAGGAAAAGGGGAGATATGGTGACAGGGAGAGTCCGTCCACAGCGGTTCGATAGGCTTTTCCCTCCTCGGGGTAATAGGCCCAGATGGTCCGTCCATCACTGACCATGAGCAGGACAGTGCTTCCCAGCCATCCGGGTATCTCGAGACGGAACCTGCCGGGACGGGATACGAGGAGATAGCCCTTTCCCTTAAAGTGCCGGTCTGAACCCTTAAAGTCCATGTGCACGGTGGAAGCAAGCCCGTCGGCCAGGGGGCGTCTCGACTTCAGGGTTCTGATGAGGGGATCCGGATCCAGGGAGCGGACGTGCCTTATCGCCCTCGGACCGGCACAGGCGGAGATCGTCAACGCGATACAAATCAGGATCAACCAGCGCCGCACTGATCTCATGGTTCTTCCGGTCCTGAGGTGACCCTGTCAAGCTTTTCCCGGATCTGTTCGTTGCCCGGGTCCAATTCCAGGGCGAGGGCCCAGAACCGGGCTGCTTTTCCGGAATCTCCCAGTTTGGAGTACGTTTCGCCCAGGTGATCCAGTACGGTGATATCATCGGCCATGGTCTCATAGGCCTGGAGAAGTTTTGTCAGAGCCTCCTCGTAGCGACCCATTTTGAAGTAAACCCAGCCCAGGCTGTCTATGATGTGTGCGGCATCCGGTTTGAGGGCAAGGGCTTTGTTCACCATATCGAGGGCCTCTTCGAGCCTGATCCCCTTCTCGGCCCAGGTATAGCCCAGGTAATTCATGGCGTCGTAATGGGAGGGGTCCACCTCGATGATGCGGCCCATGAGCTCCTCGGTCCGGGGGAAATTCCCCATCCGATCCTGGATTATCCCCATCTGATACAGGAGGGCCGGGTTATCCGGACTGCTGCTGAGCCCCTCCTCAAGGACCTCGACAGCCTCGTCATTTCGATCCAGATGGGACAGGACCTGGGCCTTGAAAGTCCTGAGGGAAACCCTCCCCGGTTCCAGAGCGATGGCTGTTTCCAGGCTGTTGAGTGCCTCCTCATGCCGGTCGAGGTTTTCAAAGGCCACCGCCAGATTGAGATGGGGCTCATACCTGTTTGGCATTATGGCGGCCGCCTCGGTGAACGAATCAATGGCGTCCTGGTACAGCCCGAGGATCCTCTCGAGGGTACCGACCTGCAGAATGACCTCGAAATTATGCGGGGAGCCGTCCCTGACCCCCTTGAAAATCTCCAGTGCTTCCTCGTACCGCTCCATCTGCGACAGAACGAGGCCCATCATCAATCGGGCATTGGGATGTTCGGGATCCTGATCCAGGATGATGTCCAGTTCGTCCTTGGCCTCCTGATAACTCTCCTCCTTTATGAGGACCTGGACAAGAAGCTCCCGGACGCTGACCTCCTCCGCGTTGTCCTCGAGGTACCTTCGGTAAAGATCAGCGGCGTCGTCCGGATGTCCCTGCTCCTCGTAGATCCTTCCAAGGTCGCTGACCGCAGATACGAAAGAGGGATTCAGTTCAAGGGCCTTTTCCAGGGCGCCCTGAGCCTCCTCGATTTCATTCCCCATGGCATGAAGGCGTGCCATGTAGTAATGGGCCACTGCGGCATGATCTTCTCGCTGGGATAGTTTCTTCAGGGTATCCATGGCCCGGTCAATTTGTCCCATTTTCTCGTACAGGTTCGCCAGCATGATGTAGGCGTTGGTCTTTTCAGGGGCCAGGTTGATGGCTGTTTCAAGGTGCTCGGCCGCCGAGGTCCTGTCGCCCCTGTCCAGAAGAAGCCGGCCCTTGATGAGGTGAACATCCACACGGTCCGGATTGATGGCTAACACCTCGTCGGCAATCCTGTCCGCGTCGTTTCTCCTTCCCTCGTTGAGATACAGGTTGATCAGTTCGATAAGAATGGCTTCCGAGGAGGGATCAAAGCTGCGAGCTCTCTCCATATTGGCAATGGCTTCCTTCCTTCGGCCCTCGTTGTTAGCCATAATGCCCAGAATGTAGCTGCTGTAGGCCTCTGCCTGACTGTCTACCCTGACGGGAGGGCCGATCCTTTGGCCGGATTGGACCGGCGGATGGCCCTCAGGGAGATCGGGGGACTGAGCCGTGGTGGCGCACGCGGAGAGGGCAAACGCTGTGAGGATGATGGTGGCTGTTTTTTTCATGGGCGGGTGTACCTCTGGGTGGAAGGTTCAACTTTAAATTGGAAATTGGAAATTGGAAATTGGAGATTAGAAATTGGAATTTGGAAATTGCGATTATCCAATGCTCCAACACTCCAATGATCCAATGATCCACTGCTCAATGGTCATCTTTCCCTTTTTCCCCTTTTCAACGCCTTCGTCGAATAGGCGTTGATGTCCAGCACATCGGTGGTGGCCTGATGCCTCTTTCTGTATCCCAGAGAGGCGATCATGGCTGCGTTATCGGTGCAATAGGCAGGCGGCGGGAAGAGGACCT
>JBFFDD010000060.1:0-12387 GCA_041559575.1 bacterium | reverse complement strand
CTTCGGTACATTTACGGCTGTCTGAGTGAATAATCCAGCTTCACCCTATCAGCAAAGGAATCCCCGCACCGAAATTCCCCGCGATGTCCCGAATGATATTTTGGATTTTGGATTGGTTCTGCTGAGCTTACCAGTCCAGAAGCCTCCTTTCCCCGTCCAGTTTACGTATACCTGTCACATCCTGGCTGACCTCCAGACAACCTTCGTAGCTCCCATCCTTGTCCCGGATGGCAAAATAGCGGATGAGGATGAACTTTTCCCCCATCCGGATCCAGAAGTCAGCGGCGTCCTTCTTGCCTGACCGGAAAGCGTCCAGGATCCTCTGGACGATATCCACGCTGTCAGGGGGGTGGCAGTTCTGGACTTCACGGCCGATGATCCCCGGGCTCCGCGGGAATATTCTCTCTTCGTTGGCCGAGTAGTACTGAACACGGTCGTCGGCATCCACGAAGGTGATGTCCACGGGAAGGCTCGTCAGGATAAGGTCCAGCTGTTTAGGAGTCATGCCGCCGGTGGATAGCCAAAGGGGCGCCTCCTTCCCCGCTGTTCTCTCCGGAGGGGCCTTGGCCAGGGGCCCCTCGATGGGCTGCCATCCGGTCCTGGGTGTGACGAGGGAATATCCCAGTTCGTCACTGCCGTGATAGACCCGTCCCCATTCCTCCTCGGTCAGGGTCTCAAGGGCCATGGGGAAAAGGATGTTCTCCTCCTTGTAGATCATGTCAGAGACGGACGTGCACAAAACGATCCCGTTGATCTCGACGGAATCGGTATCCCCCTGTTCAAGGCCACTGCGAACCTTCTTCAGCAGGCCGCGGATATCGTCGTGGATCGCCCACATGACCTTGGACGGCCCCGATATGTTGTGATCTTCCAGGGCTGGAAACAGCTGGTTTTCCTTGCGCAGGTAGTGGTGCTCGATCTGGGCGAGCTGTTCAATATCCGCTTTCAGGTCCGCCAGAAGGTCCTTGCCAACCGTTTCATCCTTTGGGTCACCGAGCTCGCCCAGGATGCCCCGAATGCGGTCGTTGACCTCTCCAAGGGCCACATTCTCCCTGCGGAAGGTGTCGACGGGATGCCCGGGAGGTACAGTCTCCGGTTCTTTTCCCTCGAACGATTCGGCGAAGACCTGAACGTGAACGTCGCACAGGTTCTTGATCTCCTCTTCGGAGATCCCTTCGCCTATCAGTGCCTGCTCCATCTCGGCTATCTCAGACGCGGAAACCTCCTGGAGCATTTCAGCGAACTTCAACCTCTGTTCCTCCGGGGCTTTGCCCTCGTGAAGGCCGCGCACGATCCCCTTCAGGGTCTCGATCCTCTCAGCCCGTTCCTCCTCTGACATGGGGGCCGTTCCGGCCTCCGGGTATCCGGATGGCCCATGGATCATCGCCTCAGTGATCTTGCGGTGCAGATCGTCATAAGCAACGCCGCTCGTCTGGGCCGCATGTTCGAGGGTGGCGAACCGGCCGATGGTCTTGCGCAGAAGAGGATTCTTCAGCTTTCTGAACTCCGGCGACACCCCGATCAGAACGTCAAGGAGCTGAGGGTTTCTCTCGAGAAGTTCCAGGATCTTTGTGTTTTTATCGATCTTCATGGTCTTCCCCTTTCTGAGATGGTGAAATATTTTTAATGATAGCAGGGAAATCTGTGGAAGGGGTTGATCGGGGTCAAAGGGAGGGAAGTGATTCAGTCCAGAATCAAAAATAAAATTCAACGCTTTATCATTAAACAAAAAAAACTCAAAACAAGCAGATGCTCACATCCGGTACTGTATTTGAAGTGATAGAAGAAAGTGAATTGTTGCCCCCACCCTCCTGTCCAAGGTAGACCCGCTGAAGGAAGGAGGCTTAAATCCTCAGGGAGGTCAGACAATGTAGCGGAGAGAAACTGAAAGATCTTAAGGATTAAAAATTGGGATTTTAGACTTTGGATTTTGGACTAGACCCGACACTTTGTCTTCGTCTTACTCCTTCGTCTCACACGTGAGATCACCGATGACACCCCAGACACACCTCCCGGGTGACGTCCCAGAGCCCGTTCTCCCTGGCCTGCTTCGGGTCCTTCATCACGCTCATTTTTTTGTAAAGACTGCCCGGACCATGGCAGGCCTCGCACTGGACACCCCGCAGATCCTTGCGGGTAATCCTGTCCGAGACGGGGCCATCATGACCGGTGGTATGACATCTGAGACATTCGGGGTTGGCCTTTTCAGCGCCCTGGAGGGCTTCGAAGGCCCGGGAATGATTCGACTGCAACCAGGAGTGGTACCGGTTGTCCTCGGATGAGGAGTGGCATGTCCTGCAGTACTTATGGCTCACATATTCAGGTCCCTCCGCGTGGACGCGAGGGGTAAGCAGAATGAACGTCACCGCAATACCGGCCAGAACCTTATTTATACCAGGCCCGTTCATCGAATGTACTCTCTTCTCACGTGGCAGTTAGTCTCGCAGGACCCACCATTCTCTGTGGCCCGGTAGTTGATCTTCAAGCCGTAGCTGGGGTTGAAAGGAACCTCCCGCTTCACCAGATGCTGCTGTTCGGACGCGTGGATGTCGTGGCATGTCTTGCAGGAATAACCCTTGATCCCGTCCCTTACCACATGGATGTAATGAAGATTCATGGAGCCTCGCCGGAAATTGGTCTCGGAACGGGTGAGCCGCGTCTCAACGAGACTGTCCGAATGACAGCTGAAGCACAACTCAAACTCCGATATATCAAACGGACCGGAGATGGCCGTCCTGAAACGGTCTACGGTATAAGGTTTCTGCCCGGAATGGAGGGTGTGGCAGTCCGTACAATCACCTTCCGCCACAGGATCATGCTTGACCCGGCCGTTCTCCAATTTCCGCTTGATCCGTGAATGACAATCGAGACAGTCCCTGCTGGCCTCCACATCGTGGGTGATCATCTGCATGGGACGATCCGCGCTGTGGGGATCGTGGCACTGGGTACACCGGTCATCGGCAAGGGACCTGTGTACCGGACTCCTGTCGATAAGACCCCCGTGACACTGATTACATGCAGGGGGTGATTTGGGGGGATCACGGTGGGGATCATGACAGTCCTGACAATCCCTGGTCCTTAATGCACTGTGCAGGAAAGGGCCGTCCTTTTTGCCGGGGTGACATTCCTCACAGCCCCTGGTTGACAGGTCATTGAGCAGACCCTTCCTGTCTGATGCGTGGGGGCTGTGGCATTGGATACAATCTTCGCTGACCTGAACCCGGCCGTGTTTGCCTCCCTCCCTGTCATCGTGACAGTCCAGACAGAGCTGGGGAACGCCTGTTGAAAGAAGTTTCCCCAGATCACCGGAATGGGTCTCATGGCAGTTGTCACAGGATTCCTCCGCCGGTTCATGGACGACCATTTTCTTGAGGATTTCCCTGTGACATGCGGTGCAGGGAGTCAAATCCGCCGGTGGATCGGAGTGAGGGTTGTGGCAATCGCCGCATTCAGACCAGTTCAGCGGTGTGTGGATCACGGGCTTGGTTGGCTTGTCCTGATGACAGTTCCGGCAGGAATCGGCTTCGATGGCAACGGTCAGCAGCTTAGCCCTCGGTGACGAGTGGGGGTCATGACAGGTCGTGCACCCCGTACCGACATTGACCCTCCCGTGCCTGCCTTCCTCACGGTCATCATGGCACTGGATGCACAGATCGGGAACAGGCTCTGCCAATTGTTTCCCGTAGGGTCCGGCATGGGGATCGTGGCACTGTGTACAGTCCTCTTCCGCCGGAGGGTGCAGCACCGGTTCTGATAGCCTGTCATCGTGGCATTCATCGCATTGAAGGGGCGGCTCAGGTGGGGACGAGTGCGGATTGTGGCACTCATCACATTCCATTTCCTCGAGAGCCGAATGGACATGCTGGCCGCTGCGGATGCTGAAGTGGCACATCCGGCAGTCGCTGGAAGGAGGGCTCGGAAGCAGGTGGTCGCCGTCCGAGCTGTGTGGGTCGTGACATTCCGTGCACTGGCCCTCTACGGTCCCACCCCGGTGCCTCCCATCTTTCCTGTCGGTGTGACAGCTGGCGCACAGCGTGCGCTGAGGGGAAAGGAGGAGAGCGTCGAATCTTGAGGTGTGGGATTCATGGCAGGATGAGCAGGAACCCTTTTCTACGGGCTCGTGGGTGTTCTTTCCGGTGAATTCATTGTGACATCTGAAACACAGTCCTGGTGCCGGTTCCACCAGTTGGGTGTCCGATCCGGTGGTATGAGGATCGTGACAGACCGTACAATCACTGTCATCGGCCGGCGCATGCTTGTATGGTCCAGAGAACAGAACCCTGTGGCGGTATTCCTGCGCGCCAAGGCCTTGAGAGACAAGAAAAAGACCGGTAAAAAGGAAAATTATTAACAAGAATCTTCTGGAAAACATCCCGGAGTTGTTATCAACTCAAAGCATTGCCTGTCAAGGCTTAAAAGAGGTCCGTCTGGGAACAGAGGCGTCACACCCTCGGAAAATGGGTGAAACATGCCGGATTTCGAGTGCTGATGCAGAAAGCTAGGGAACGAAGGGGTTTGCCGAAATGTGCCGGTCACAAACTTTCCCGGGTGCCGTTCCGGGGATGAAGGCCTCCACGATCCGGTCCGGGCACTCTGGACCGGCCAGAAGCCCGGTCATGGGATCGATCTCCACCAGCTCTATGCCATCGGGCACCGGGAAGGCCGATTGCGGCATCTCCCTGAGAGCATTCTTCATGAATTCGATCCATATTGGAAGGGCAACACGTCCTCCTGCCTCACCCTGGCCCAGAGTCACCGGCAGATCGTACCCCACCCAGACCCCTGTCGACAGGCCGGGAGCGAAACCGATAAACCAGGCATCCTTGTAATCATCTGTTGTGCCGGTTTTCCCGGCGATGGGCCTCCCCAGGGATCTGGCTCTGCGTGCTGTTCCCCGCTGGATCACACCTTCGAGCAGATTGGTGATCTGAAAGGAAACCTGAGGAGAAAGGGCGTCGAAAAGATGCTTCGACGACTCCCAGATGACCCGCCCCTCTCTGTCAACAACTCTTCTTATGAGATGAGGCCGGGCGTGGATGCCATGGTTTTCGAACACGCCGTATGCGGACACCATCTCCAGGAGGCTGACATCGAAGGTTCCCAGGGCCATGCTGGGATAGGGCTTGAGGTCCGATGTTATACCGAACCGGGATGCCAGATCGATAACCGGCTGATAACCCAGTCTGATGAGGAGATCCACGGATGCGGCGTTGAGGGAATTTTCAAGGGCCGTCCTCAGGGTTACGCTGCCCTTATATTCATCCGTATAATTGCGAGGGATCCATGGTTCCTTCTTGCCCTTTATGTCTATCTCGTGGGGTTCGTCCAGGAGGAGATCCGTGGGGACAAATCCCGAGGACAGGGCGGCCGCGTAGAGAATAGGCTTGAATGCGGAACCAGGCTGACGCCTGGCCTGAACGGCCCTGTTAAAAGGTGAGCGGGTAAAATCCCGCCCCCCTATCATCGACTTGACCTCACCCGTCGCCGGATGCACGGAGACCAGCGCTGCCTGTAAATCATCTTCGTTGCCGGCGGGATGCCTCTGCTCGTAGAGGGAAACCCCGCGGCGAACGGCCTCATCAGCGGCCTTTTGCAGATCCCGATTAAGGGTGGTTTCAATCACCAGGCCTCCTTTGTAGAGGAGGTTGGGACTGATCCTCTCCTCCAACTCCCGTTTGACCATCTCGGTGAAGTAGGGCGCCGGATCCTCGGGAGCCCTGCTGGGGATCAATTCAACACCACTTTCAACCGCTTTCCGAAATGTTTCCCGCGAGATATATTCCTCGGCGAGCAGACGTCGGAGAACGATCTCCATGCGCGCCAGGGCCCTCTCCGGATTAACCAGGGGAGAATAACGGGAAGGTGATCGCGGCAGTCCTGCGATCATGGCGGATTCAGGGAGGTTCAGCTCGGAAACCCCCTTGCCGAAATAGGTTCGCGACGCCGCTTCAACACCATATGCCCCTGAGCCTAAATAGACCTGATTCAGATAGAAGGAGAGGATTTCCGCCTTGGAATAGCGGCGTTCGATGTTGATGGCCAGAACGGCTTCCTTGAGCTTTCGAACCAGGTTCTTGTCCGGGGTGAGGAAAAGAACCTTGGCCAGCTGCTGGGTGAGGGTGCTGCCTCCTTCGACAGCCCTCAGGGATCTGATGTCCCTGAGGAGTGCCCTGGTAATGCCCCTGAGGTCCAGTCCGAAATGGCGGTAGAAGCGAGCATCCTCTACGGCGATAATCGCCTTGATCAGGGTATCGGGCATATCTTCCAGGGGGACCGGTATCCGGCGCTCCACAAAGAGGGTTCTCAGGGGGGTGCCGTCATCGGACAGGATGGTGGTGACAGCGCTCGGTTCGAAGTCCTGGAGGGATTCCACCTGGGGCAGATCCTGGGTAAGGGCCAGGAGGAGACCCAGGAGCAGCCCGATGATGATCGAAGCGGCCAGGGGAAGGATCAGCCAATATCGGTTCAGGAGTTTTGTCATAATTCAGGGTCTGCGCCGATCGAAAACCTTGCAGGCAGACCTTGGCGCAAAGGTCTGGAACAGTCGGCGGCAGGTCCCTTTTACCATGCCAGAATTTTATTGGGAACAGGGAAGCAAAAAAACGGTGATTCGTTGTTCGCTGTTTGTGATTCGGCTCTGCGACACCTTCCAAGAGTCAGAGTTCAGGTCAATATGCAGGTGCCCGATCCATCGTGTCCAGGTTCCTCGGCTCTGATTTTTCCCCCTGTGCCTGCCTGCACCTGGTGTGTATGTGGAAGTGGCGGATTATTCTTCGGTCCTTGGATATTGAGCTCAGGACCGTTATCGTCCCGGAGAAAGGGTTCGTCACATTCACCGAAATCGTGACATTTTAACAATAATCCTCTATTTATAAGGCTGGTCCACCGTCAGGGTTCTCCATCGTTGGCTCAGGCGCCCGGAGGGCCGATAAATAGAACCGGGAACAGGGAAAAGTGAGTGGGAGACTGACAACAGAGATCAGGGAACAGTGAGGTGAGAGCTCTATGCACAGGACTCCATTGTCTGGATCATTAACGGAAGAAGGGTGAAGGGTTGATCGAGATGAAAATGACAAGGGATGAGGCCAAAGATCTGGTTTTCAGTAACGTGTCCGAACCGAACCTGAGGAATCACATGGTGGCCACCGAGGCGGTCATGAGGGCCCTGGCGATCCGCCTGGGAGAGGACCCGGATCTATGGGGTCTGGCCGGTCTTCTCCATGACCTCGATTACCATGAGACCGTGGACGATTTTCCCAGGCACGGTTACACCACAGCGGAGACACTGCAGGACCAGGGGTTCAGCCAGGAATTTCTAAATGCCATCATTGCTCACGCGGGACATATCGAGAGAAAAACACTTCTTGACAGAGGGCTTTACGCAGCAGACCCGGTGACCGGACTGGTGGTTGCAGCTGCCCTCATCCGCCCCGAGAAGAAGCTGGATCCGGTGAAACTCAAGAGCCTGAAAAAAAGGTTCAAGGAGAAGCAGTTCGCTCGGGGCGCGGACCGGGACCAGATCCGATCCTGCGAGGAGCTGGGTATCCCCCTCGAGGAATTCCTCCAAATCAGTCTGGATGCCATGAAAGGCGTGGCGGCGGAGATTGGCCTCTAGGGATGAATTTGAATCTTCTTTCGTTCAACGGCAGATTGCCGGAATTGGGTGATGGCGTTTTCCTGGCTCCCACCTCGGTCCTGATCGGGGACGTAGTAGTCGGGGAGGACACCAGCTTCTGGTTTCAGGTTACCGCCCGGGGCGATGTTAACCACATCAGGATCGGGTCGCGGTCTAACATCCAGGACAGTTCGACACTGCACGTGACTACGGAGAGATTCCCCCTGATCATCGGAAATGGAGTCACCCTCGGACATGGTGTCATTGCCCACGGTTGCGAGATCGGGGATAATTGTCTTATCGGTATCGGGTCTAGAATCCTCGATGGCGCAGTTATCGAGGAGGGATCCATAGTCGGCGCCGGTGCTGTCGTTACTCCGGGAACCCGGATACCCTCAGGGTGCCTGGCTCTGGGTATACCGGCCAAATCCGTGCGTGAGCTCACCGGAGAGGAAGTCGATCTGATCCACCACACGTCAGAGCATTATGTTCGCTTAAAGAATATTTATATTAATAATAACAATAATATATAAATCACATTTAAAGTATTTTATGAGCCTAAGTGTGTCGGTCGATCGCTGCTTTGGACCCGTCGAGCGGTAAAATTAACCCTCAGAACCCAGTTCCAGGTTCCACGTTCCGGAGGAACGTACGATGGCCAAGATCAAACCCTTGAGACAGAGCCCGATATTCAATGCCCTGACCGATCGTGAAATCGCAATTTTCGCTCGGATCGTCTCTGAGGAGGAGTACTCTCCAGGGACCCTTCTGACAGCGTCCAATATGAAGAGCGACAAATTTTACTTTGTTGAAAGGGGAAAGGTGAGTGTGTCCATGGGAGGCTCGGAAGGCGGGGATGATCTCATCCTCGGCGCGGGTGAGACGTTCGGTGAGTGGGCCCTGCTGGTGCCCGGCCAACTCACGGCCGTATGGCTCAAGGTCTCCGAACCATCAAACATCCTGTCCGTCGCCAGTGACGATTTCGACAGGTTCGCCAAGGAAGAACCAGAGACAGCGTTCAAGATCCTTCGAGCTCTCTGTGCAAGGGTCAGAGAATCGGTTCAAGACGTTAAGCAGCTTTTGACCGAATAGAAACAGAATCGAGGGACAGGTCAGTCTACAACCCTGTATCGATCTCCGATCTTTTCAAGGACCACCCCTTTCCGGCTCAGAACCTGATGAGCAAGGTCCCTGATGCCTTTGAACTCATCTCTGAGAAGGTCGGCGATCAGGAAAATATCATCATCGGTAACGCTGCTTGAAAGCGATTCGAGACTGATATACCGCACTCTTTTATCCGGGTCCCTCAGACCCTGAAGGTAGGCATGCTTGACATCGTCGTTGACGGAAAATCCGGAGAGTGCCTCGGCTGACCGGAACCGAACCAGATCCGATGGGTCGAAGAGGAGGCTGTTAGTAAGGGTTTCACGAGCCTCCGGGCTGTTGAATTGGGCCAGGGAACTGGCTGCAATGGATCTGACCGTGGGATCACTATCCTTGTCCAGAACCTCAATGAGGGGTTCTATTGCCCGTTCTGACTTAATTCTGCCCAATGCATCGGCCGTGACCCCCCGGATGATTTCGGGATGGTTCGGTCTCAGGTAGTCGAGGAGATAGGGAACCGCTGTCGTGTCCTGAAGCTGTCCTATGCTGCGGATGCATCTCGCCGCCAGAGAGGGGTCCTTGGTGGCTCCCAGTGTCCCGATGAGAAAAGGCGTCGATGACTGCGCGCCAACGTCTCCCAGGGCGCCCGCAGCGGCATGTCTTATCCGATGGTCCTTCTCGAGGGCGAGAATCCTTTCCAGGACATTGGCCGCCTTTCTGTCACCACGGATCCAGATGGCTCCAATAGACTGGAGCCTGATCTCGGGATCGGGATCCGTTTCCGCCATCTTCATAAGGGCAGACAGGGATGCGGTCTCTTTGAAGGGTTTTATGGCTCGAAGGGCTGTCAGGCGAACGGCCGGGTCTTCATGCTTCAGGTCCGTCAGGAGGGAATCAGGGTAGGGGAGGTTCTTCCCATACCCGTGGGATATAAGGGACAGATGGGCAAGTAAAACGAAACAAATGACCCGTAATTTGCTCCTGACAGGGAAGTCCATCTCATCTCACATGCTGGGGAAGAACACGAGGGGGTAGGTGACCGTAACGGTTCCCTCTGGTATGGCTGGAAACTTCCACCCCTTGGCCATCCGAACAAGGCTATCCTCGAGGGGAGGCCAATTCATCTCTGACGTCTCAACCCGGCAGTCGGTGACCTCGCCCTCCGCTGATATGGTGAAGGCCAGGACGATCTTGCCGCGAAGGGACGGGTTTTTCCTCAGCTCCCGGTTGTAGGCATACCTGATTGCGCCGGTGTGGGCCGAGATGATACGCGATATGGCGCGAGTGGACCTTTGCTCATTTTGAACCGGCTTCAGATCGATGATTTCGGGCCGGCCTTCCGTCTGCCTGGAGGTTCCCTCAACCCCGCCGATACGAGCCACCTCCATCGGGGCGTTGACGCCCTGGTCCCCGATAATACCATCGATGGAGATCAATCCTTCTCCCTCGCCACTTTCGGTTCCTGTCCCGGAGCCGTCACCGGCTCCGGGACCTGGAACAGTGATTCCATCAACTTCACTGAGGACCTCGTCGAGTGACCTGGACAGGTCACGGTCAAGCTGCAAGGCCGTCATTCCTCTTTCCGGGGACGAGCGGCCTGCCGTTCCGCGCCCGGTGAGGACGCCAAGGACACCGATCCTGGAGACCTGGCGCCTGATGGCATCACGCCCTGCTCCCGGGACAGGGGCCTGGGAAAGGGATGGTTCCTCCGGTTTTTCCGGGGATGCCGCCACGTCGTCTTTCTTTGGCTGGGATTCAGCGGGGCCTGCTTTCGGAGTTTCCCCTTCGATGGTGGGAACTTTCACCACCCGGGAGGGAAGGGGAGTCTTAACAGGTTCCAGGATAATTCTGGATATCCTTCTGGGGAGCTGCTGGATCGTTACCTCAGGTATGGGATAGCGGCTCAGGTTGCGGACAGCAGAGGAGTAAAGGAGAAATGTGACGATCAGGATTATGGCGAAAGCCAGATCAGCGAAGTCGGGCATCCCGAACCGGAAACGCATGGGGACATGGCCCGTTACCTGGGCTGTGGAGATGACGGCTGCTTGAACATCGTTGATGAAATGGAGGCGGAAGGATGCCTCCTGATAGGTGAATTCGGCTGAGATATCAGGCCTGAGGAGGAAAGTGTATCCTGATTTCACCTTTCGGACGAGGCCCCAGGCAGCCATGTCCTCCAGCGTGAGGGTTGATTCACCTTTTCGAAAGGTCGCCTTCGCACCGGAAGGCAGATGAAGCCGGATCCCCCTGACACCCCTACTGACCAGGGTCATTTTCTCCCGGTCAGAGGCCGGATCGACGAGATCGGTCCTCCAGTCCTTTCCCATGGTGAGGGAACTGCCTGTGAGAACGGCTTCGCTGACCACAGCGCCACCGCGAAACAGGGATATCTTTACCGTTTGCCTGGACAAGGGTTACGATCCCTCCTGGAATACGGCGAGGGATTGGTTGATGAATCCAGCCTGACCGCAGGTGTAAAGGATCTTTTTGAGAAGGCGAAACGGGATATCCCGGTCCCCCTCCAGGACCATCTGGCCGGTAAATGAGGCCTCCGGATTAACAGAGGCGATCTCCTCGTACCGCTGAACCTTCTTACGGAGGTGTTCGTAGAGGCCGGGGATGATGATCGAATCTGAGGTCTCCACCTCCTGAAGGTCTAAATCGAGGGCCACACCGTCCACGACCAGGGTGTTCTGAGTGAGCTCGATGATCAGGCCCGGTTCCGGAACCGCCTCGGTTGAGGAGAAGGGGAGGTGAAGGTCGGCCGGTATTGTGAGAATCACCCCTTCTGCCGAATAGCTCTTGAGAAGAAAAAGGATCAGGATAGTGAACATATCCAGCATGGAGGTGATGTTAAGAACCAGCAGGCTGGGTTTTTTTCCCCTCAGGGCTCGACGTTTGCTGGGTGCGTAAGCCATCCTCAACGGGCCTCTATAATCCTGTCAGCCAGGGAGATCTCCGGGTACAGTTCCCGGCCATTCTTCTCCCGGACCGTGTCCATAACGTGGATGATCGTCTGGTAACGGATCGAACCGTCAAGCAGGAGAACGATGTCCCTTTTGTCGGGGTACTTTTCCTTGAGTCTGACCAGTTCCACGGACAGCCTCGCCAGGTTGGGCTCCCCCTGATTCCTCTCGGAGAACAGGGTCTGGTCGCCCTTCATAAGGGAGAGCTCCGCGGCCGTAAGGGAGACAGCCAAGGTAAAATTGTCATCCGGATTGTTGCTGCTGGTTACAGCCGGGTTTTCGTCAGCCGATGGAAGGTAGAGATTAACAATGCCCACGCTCTGGAAGATGGCCGTCAGGAGCAGCATGGGGATCAAAGCCACGAAAAGGCTGAGAAGGGGAGCCAGGTTCAGGTCAAAGAGGTATTCCTTGCTCTTCCTTCTTTGTGTCGGCCGGAAGGCCATATCAGCTGTGATCCTCAGCGGAGACCATATTGACCATCTTGACGGCAACGCTGTCCAGCTGTTCGATGAGCCGGTTGGTTTTGGACTGGAGGAATGCGTAGAAGAAGAGACACGGGATGGCGACAGTCAGACCGTAGGCGGTGGTGTTCAGGGCAATGGCGATACCTTTCGCGAGGATCGCCCCTTTCTGGGCGGCCTCAGCACCGGCAACGGCATTAAAGGACTGCATCAGGCCGATTATCGTACCCAGCAATCCCAG
>JBFFDD010000059.1:0-12540 GCA_041559575.1 bacterium | reverse complement strand
CTTTTGAGCTATGGGGGACAAGCTGCTTGCCCACCGTAGCCTTGGCGAAGGTGGGCGGCGAGGGCTCAAGGGCCCTCTCTGTGTCCTCTGTGTTCAGTCTTTTGACTTTAATGCACGGGGTTTAACACAGAGGGCCGCGGAAGAAGAGCCAGGTTCCGGGGTCAAAACAGGACCCGACACTCCAGGAACTCACGATTCAAGGTTCGATGTGATATGGTAATATAACGCGACGATCGGCAACAGGAGGCGCTATGAAAAGGCTAACGGCGAAAATTTTCCTCATTTCCCTGGCAATTTTTTTCAGCGGAAACACCCTTGCAGTCCACCCGGCAGCCGGTGACCCTATCCCCGGGAAAAAGGCCGATCGATACCAGGACCGTATCGACATGATCGGCGGGACTGGGGACGGTTTCACCCTGTCACAGATCAGGTGGGGCGACCACCGGACCTTTGAACGCGTCGTCCTGGAGTTTACCCCCCCCGATTGGGATGAGGGCTCCAGGCTGGTGCCGCGCAGCCTTTTGCGCACTGAGGATTACCCCTCGAGGCTTATGATCAGGATCCCGGGAGCCACGGGGATCAATGCCTCCGTATTCACCGAAAAAAAACCCCTCTCCAAAAGCAGGCTCCTCAACGGACTGACCGTCTTCGATTCCTGCGGAGCCAGCCAGGTGGTCTCTCTGGAACCCGCTCGCTCTTTGCAGTTCGAGGTCTTCACCCTTTCCAGTCCGGCCCGTATCGTGGTGGACATGAGGCTGAGCCGCGGAATCCCCCCCGAAGCGGAGAGATATTCCTTAAGAACACTGCCACTGCTGGGAGATCAACAGTGCGTCTTCCTGGAGGAGGTCGCTGCGTCGGGCCTGACCGGCCGTCTTCTCTCCGATGTCTCGGGAAGGGTCATCGGCGAGGTGGGTCTTTTCGAGGATTACAGGGATGCCTGGGACGTGAAGGACAAACTGTCGGATCTCAACAGGAGATTCTCTCTGGTGGTCAAGAGACGAGGGGTGATGGATACGCCGGCGGCGCTGCCGTAGAGGAATAATGGTTTGAGGTTTGAAGAACTGAGGGTTGGGAACAGAGAGCTGATTCGCTCGAATTTACGACTTATCGACTAACCGACTCAACGAAGAATCGGATCATTCGCTTTGTCGGAAGGTCGTATCATCGTTCCGTCGTTCCTGTGGCCTTTCCCCTTTCCCCTTTCCTCTGACTCTCCTCCTACCACTCATGGGTCCATTTCTCCTCCTTCTCCCAGTAGTCGGTCGGTCTCTCGATGTAATAGAGGAGGGAAGGAGCCTGATCGGGATCGAAGTCACGGACCTGCTTGGCCTCGGCGACGACACCTGTGCTTGCCTTGGGGGCAAAACCGAACTCCTCCAGGAGTTCATAAGCCGTCACGTAGGAATAGATGGCCTCGTAACCCCTCCTCCAGGCCAGGTCGATGGCCCGGGAGATCAGCTGTCCGCCGATACCCAATCCTCTGGCCTGGACCTCCTCATCCTCACGAACCAGAATGTAGGTAAACCGCATAGCAGGGAGCTCCGGTGGAAAGGGATTTCCCTTCCTGGCGAAGGGCTCAAAAGCCTGGTAGCCGATGACCGTTTTACCCAATTTACAGACCATTACCCGACCGCCACACTTCTCCAGAGATGAGAAGTGATCTGACCATTGCCCGAACTGTTTCCGATGTATCTTGTCGATCTGCTTCCGGGTGTTCTCTTCCCTCAACGTCCGGTACTTGAGCTGATCCCGGTCCCGGGCCCACCTCACCCTTTCGCGGTCCACCAGAACCGACCCGCGATCCATGAAGCGTCGTCTCGGACCAGTCAGCGTCAGTGTCACTGCCGTCAAACCTCCTCTGGCATTATCTCGAGAAAGGTGTTGATGGAGTAGAAGCGGTCAGAGAGAAGGGCGGGGCGGGTGGTGCTCGACTTGGCGATGTGGACCAGGTACCGGATGCCGAACCGGGCAGCGCTCTCGAGGACAGCGATCGTGTCCTCTGCCAGAAGGGTCCTGTCAGGATCGAAACCGGTTCTGTCCTGAAGGGCCTGCCAGCACGGCTGCTCCTCCTTGGGCGCACCGAGCTCGTGGGAGGTAAAGATCCGGTCGAACTTGCCCGCCAATGAGGTCTTCTCCATCTTCAGGTCCAGGGTCTTTCCGTGGGCGTTGGTCACCAGATAGACCTCCTTTCCCTCACGGTGGATCGCGTCGAGGAAGGGAAGGACGTACGGGTGAACCGCTATGAGGTGGTCCACCTGCCTCTTGAGAGCCGGGATGTCCAGGCCCAATTGATCCGACCAGAAATCGAGATCGGTCCAGTTGAGGGTCCCCTCGTGGGTCCGGTAATGCCCCATGAGTTTATCCTTCGCCTCGGTCACCGGCAGATCATGGACCTCAGCGAACCGCTCGGGAACGAACTCCTCCCAGAAATGGTCATCGAAGTGCTTGTCCAACAGCGTTCCGTCCATGTCCAGGAGAACCACGTCGATCCTGTCCCACTCAGGGGTTATCATACCCAATTAGAAATCTCCTCTATATTAATTAAGAAATTTAAGGTTCAATATTCAAAATTCAACCATCATAATGAAGATTCAAAGTGTTTAACCCTGCGTACCCTGCGGTTATACTTTTTCCTCATTACTCCGCCACCCCGGCGCCCATTGAGTTGTCTTCTATTCTCTATTCTCCATTCTCCATTCTCTAATTCTCTATTTTCTAACTCCCGCTTCCTTCCCCCACCCCCGGCAGAACCCCCAGGTAGCCGGCCCGGGCCCATAGTGTTCCCAGGCCCAGGATCACCGTCCCCACGATCACCAGCCACACTCCCTGGTCTCTGTGAACCCGAAACACACCGTATGTGGACTCCGACAACTCGCCCAGGGTGACCCTGACACCCGCCATGTCGTCCTCAGCCCTCATCCCGGGTGCCGGTGAAAGATAGGTGGAGTCAATGAGCCTGCCCGCCCCGTCCTTGAGGAGAACCAGCAGGCCCGGCCCAACCGCCCTGCCCCTTCTCTGGCCACGCTGGAGGACCCCTCCAAGGGACAGGGTCCTGTCTCCACCGAGGGAAACGGATCGACCAGGCCCCAGGATGACAGCTCCCCGCACGCTGGTGCCGATGACTCCCCCCGTGACACCTGAACCGTAATCCTCGGGGGGGTAGACAACCGTGGAACCCCAGATGAGGGGGTGGTTGGTCCTGATCCTCCCTTCGGTGAAGATCGAATTGTCTCTGTAGACCTTTATGTCACTGAGGGTGTCGACGGGCCGTCCCTGGGGGGATTGTACGATCTTCAGATCTTCGAGCTGCAGTGACAGCCCCATGCCCGGCACGTCCTTCTTCTGCCCGACCGCCAGGGTGACCTGATCCCGGGCTCCCAGAGCGCTGCCGATCACAAATCCCGCGAAGATCATCAGAAAACCGAGATGCACCAGGACCTCTCCGAGGCCCTTGATCATCTTCCTCCTCCTCAGGAACCAGTTGACGGTGCACAGGAGAAGGCTGGCGATCATCAGATAGGAGAGGATCACCAGGATGTATATCCACAGTGATTGGGGAAACATTCTCGGGGCCACCTGCTTCATCCACAGGTTGAACGGGTAGAGATCCATCTTGACCCAGAACTTGGGATCGTTGAAATAAGCCGCCACGGATCCGGCGCCGAGATCGACGCACCACAGGATGGTCAGGACCACGAAGGTCACCGGAGAGGTGGACACCCGCCACAGGCCAGCCAATGCACCCCTCAACCGGCCGGAGCCCGAACCATCCCCTGCGAGGCTTCCGCTTCCTGTAAACCCTCTGTTCCGCTTATCGTTTTCCATAATTGAAATCCTGTTTTATTCCCTTCTCCCCGCGGATCGCCGTCAGGTGCTCTAAAGGAGCGGGTGTGACGTCTTGAACAGAAGTCCCAGGCCCAGGTAGGTGAACAGGGTCAGAACGAAGCCGACGATGGCCAGGATGTCCAGCGGCCATCCGTGCCAGCCGGACCGGTTCCTCACGTGAAGAACGCCCGAATAATAGAACCAGAGGATCCAGGACCAAAGCCCCTTGATACGCCAGGTCCAGTAGGATCCCCACGCCAGGTAAGCCCACAGGCTGCCGGCGATCATGGCCCAGGTAAACAGGATATAGCCGAGATAGATGCTCTCATCGATCATCCGTCTCTCCGCGTTGATGGGAGAACCGCTCCACCCCATCAGGCGGTAGACGCCCACCAGGGCTGCCACGCCGAACAGGCCGTAGGCGGCGAAGGATGTGGCGATGTGGATGAGAAACAATGGGGTGTCGATGGCCGGTGTCAGGGGTGTCACGGCCATCGGCCCCCTTGATGCGAAGACAAGGGCTGCTATGGCAAGACCGACGGCAGCCGGGAAGAAATTGTAGGCCCAGTAGCGGAAGGCGAAGTAGAGGGCCGCGATGATGACCCAGAGGGCGAGGAACTGCTGCGTCTCGAACAGGCCCGTCACCGGCAGATGGTCCCCCGCTTTCCAGCGGATCAGGAGGAGGACCAACTGGCAGAACAGGCCTGCCAGAGCGGGCCAGACGGCGATCTTCTGGGGAAGGGCCCTGGTGGCCCTGGTGACAAAATAGACACCCAGGGAAACCCCGTAGAACACCAGGGAAGAGGTATGAAGCGCCAGGGTCGTGCTTTCCATGAAACCTCCTCAGGGAATTTGAACGGAGGATATTAGCGGAAATGGGCGAATTGGACAATAGAGGGGGGAGAAACCTCCCTGAGTGGGCGAGAGGGAGAGGGGGCGACAGGGCGACTGAACGAGGTTACGACTTTCCGACAATGCGAATGCGTCGATTCTTCGTGGGATCGGTTGGTCGATAAGTCGTAAATTCTAGCGTATCAGCTCTCAGTCCTCAGTCCTCAGCTCTCAGTTCCGGGAACTCCGGGCCAACCGCATGGGCGAAACGCCACAGAAAACGTTTCATCTTTACTGCCGGCTCTTGACCCGGCACTTCCCCTTGACACCTGTCAATGCCTTTGGATCAATTTGAGTCTATACTTTATTACTAATAGCTGAAACGCCCGACCGATCGTCGACCCAAGCCACAGGTCGACAGGGAGGAAGGCAGCGCGAGAGGAGCGAACATGGGTGAAGCGGCACCGGCTCTGAGCGGAGGAGTCTCCGTCGTTCTCGGCGGCGAGGCCGGCCAGGGGATTCAGACCATCGAGTTCATCCTGGCAAAGGTCCTTAAAAGATCGGGCTATCACGTTTTTTCCACGAAGGAGTACATGTCCAGGGTGAGGGGGGGAAGCAACTCCATTCTCATCAGGGTGTCCTCCCGCAGGGTCCGCGCCGTGGTGGACCACATCGATATCCTGATGCCGCTGGACTCCAAGGCTCTCGAACGCC
The DNA here is from genome assembly GCA_041559575.1 of bacterium. Taxonomy (GTDB): domain Bacteria; phylum BMS3Abin14; class BMS3Abin14; order BMS3Abin14; family BMS3Abin14. Next base: position 7,170 of record JBFFDD010000059.1, on the reverse strand, counting down.
TTTCGGGCAGGATCGGTCCCCGCACTCTTGTCGTTGGCGACAGGGCCAACCTGCCGGACAGTCCGGGCCTCTTAGAAGCGCCCACATCCACCATCGCCGAGGAGGTGGGCGGCAGGATCCATGAAAACGCGGCGGCGGTGGGAGTTCTGTCTGGCATCCTGAACGCGGAGGAGGAGGTCCTTATGACCTCCGTGCGGGAATTTTTCGCCGACAAGGACGAGGCGGTCATTGAACGCAATCTGGAGGCGGTGCGGAGAGGGTACGAGGTCGGAAACGATCTCTGCAGGAGGAAACTGGTCTGTGTGGACATCGAGAAGAACATCGCCGTACGGAATGAACCGTTGATCAACGGTGCCGAGGCCGTCGCCTTCGGGGCCATTGCCGGCGGGTGCAATTTCGTCTCCTCCTATCCCATGTCCCCCTCCACCGCCGTCCTGACCAATTTGGCCTCCCGGGATGAGGATTTCGGCATCGTCGTCGAACAGGCGGAGGACGAGATCGCAGCCGTAAATATGGCCGTGGGCGCCTGGTACGCGGGAGCCAGGGCCCTGGTGACCACATCGGGAGGAGGGTTCGCCCTCATGGGGGAAGGCGTGAGCCTGGCCGGTATGATCGAGACCCCCCTGGTCATCCATCTCGCCCAGAGACCGGGGCCGGCCACCGGACTGCCGACACGGACGGAACAGGGGGATCTGGAGCTGGCCCTCTACTCCGGACACGGTGAATTTCCCCGGATCATCTACGCGCCCGGGACGATCGAGGAGGCCTTTGCCCTTGTTCGCAGGGCCTTTAACGAGGCCGACCGGTGCCAGGTCCCCGTCTTTATCCTCACCGATCAGTATTTCATGGACACCTATTACAACACCGCCGGTCTGGACATCAGGGGAGAGGAGGTCCGGAAGTATCTTGTCAGGACTGATGCCGACTACCTCCGGTACAGGTTCACCGGGGACGGGATCTCACCCAGGGGTGTCCCCGGATTCGGCGACGGCCTGGTCACCGCCGACAGCGACGAGCACGACGAGGCGGGCCACATTACCGAGGACATGGGGGTGAGGACAGCCATGGTGGACAAGCGGCTCCGCAAGATGGACGCTGTCCTGGCCGGATCCCTCCCCCCCGGTTTCACCGGGGGGAAAAATTACCGGAATCTCATCGTGACCTGGGGCTCGACCTATCCCATCGTCAAGGAAGCCTTCGAGAGGAAAGCTCCTCCCTCCTCGGCTCATCTGCACCTGAGCCAGGTCTACCCTCTGCCGCCGTCGGCATTGCAGTACCTTAAAAAAGCGGACAGGGTCATCGTCGTGGAGAACAACGCCACCTGCCAGCTCGGCCGCCTTATCAAGCTCCATGCCGGCGTGACCATTGACGGCTCTCTCCTGAAATACAGCGGTCTGCCCTTCAGCGTGGAGGAGGTCGAGGAAACCATCCAGCGCGCGGAAAGGAAGTAGAGCCATGGACGAGAACCGGTTTGACATGGGCCCTATCGACATCGCCTGGTGTCCGGGCTGCGGGAACTTCCCCATCCTCAGCACCCTCAAGAAAACCCTGGAGGGGATGGACATCCTTCCTAACGGGGTGGTCCTGGTCTCGGGGATCGGCCAGGCGGCCAAGATCCCCCACTATCTGAAATGCCACTTTTTCAACGGCCTGCACGGCCGGGCCCTTCCCGCTGCAACGGCCATCAAGGCCGCCAATCCCGACCTCACCGTCATCGCCGAAAGCGGTGACGGCGATATGTACGGCGAGGGCGGCAACCACTTCCTGCACTGTATCAGGAGGAATCCGAACATCACCAATATCGTCCACAACAACATGGTCTACGGCCTCACCAAGGGACAGGCCTCCCCCACCAGCCGCATCGGATTCGTCACCCCGGTCCAGACCCACGGCGTCTTCGAGGAACCCTTCAACCCTCTGGCGGTCGCCATCGCGCTGAATGCCGGTTTCGTGGCCCGCGCCTTCGCCGGTGACACGGAAACGACCTTCGCCATCCTGCGCAGCGCCCTGGAGCACAGAGGATATGCCCTGGTGGACATCCTGCAGCCCTGCGTATCGTTCAATCGGCTTAACACCCATCAGTGGTTCCAGGAGAACACCTACGACATCGATGAGTCCCACGACCCTGAGGACAGGCAGGAAGCCTTCCGCCTGGCAACGGAGCCGGACCGGCTTCCCCTCGGCATCCTCTACGTCAACAGAGAGAGGACACCCTTCGAGGAGAACCTGCCCGCCTTCGCCGCGGACCGTTCGCCCCTCTACGCCAGGGAACCCGATCTGGCCAGGCTCGAGGCTGCTGTCGAGGCTAAAGCCTGACCCCCGATTCGAGCAGGATCCTTTTTAACCCACGCTTGCCGAGGAAAAATGACAAACCGACTCATCAGCGAGAAAAGCCCCTACCTCCTTCAACACGCCACCAATCCGGTGGAGTGGTATCCCTGGGGCGCCGAGGCCTTCAGCCGGGCTGACGCCGAGGACCGGCCGGTTTTCCTGTCCATCGGTTATTCCACCTGTCACTGGTGCCATGTCATGGAACGGGAGTCCTTCGAGGATCCCGAGGTGGCCGGAAAGATGAACGAGGCCTTCGTCTGTGTCAAGGTGGACCGGGAGGAACGGCCCGATCTCGACCACATCTACATGATGGCCTGTCAGCTGCTCACCGGCAGCGGTGGATGGCCCCTGACCATCATCATGACCCCCGACAGGAAACCGTTCTTCGCGGGAACGTATATCCCCAAACAGAGCCGTTTCGGGCGAACGGGGATGATGGAACTGATTCCCCAGATCGCTGAACTTTGGGCCAACCGCAGGACCGAGGCCGTTGACGCGGCCGACGAGATCACCGCGGCCCTCAAGGATTTCATGTCCACATCGCCTGGCACAGCCCCCGGCAGGGAGGTCGTCACGGTGACCTTCGACGATCTCTCCCGCCGGTACGACGACCGGTACGGCGGTTTCGGCAGGGCTCCTAAATTTCCGGTGCCGGGCAACCTGCTTTTCCTCCTCCGGCACTGGAGGCGAACGGGCAGCAGCCGGGCCCTGGAGATGGTGGAGGGCACCCTTCGGGCCATGAGAAGGGGGGGCATCTACGACCACATCGGTTTCGGGTTCCACCGCTACTCCACGGACTCGAGGTGGCTGCTGCCCCACTTCGAGAAGATGCTCTACGACCAGGCGCTCCTGGCCATGGCATACACGGAAGCCTACCAGGCCGCCGGGCGTGAGGAGTACAAACGGACGGCCCGGGAGATCTTTACCTACGTTCTCCGGGACATGACCGACCCCGAGGGCGGTTTCTACTGCGCCGAAGACGCCGACAGCGAGGGGGTGGAGGGCAAGTTCTACACCTGGACCAGTGCCGAGATCGATTCCCTCATCGACCCATCGGAGGCGGCCGTCATCCGGGAGGTTTTCCAGATCAGGGACGAGGGGAACTTCAAGCCGGAAACCGGGGAACCCTCCCGGGAAAATATTCTCCACCTGGACAGGCCTCTCTCCCAGGCCGCGTCAGAACTCGGGCTCGAGGTCGACGATCTCACGGATGCGGTCTCCCGGATCAGGGACAGGCTTTTCACGGAACGGAACGGAAGGGTCCGACCCGGCCGGGACGACAAGATCCTCACCGACTGGAACGGACTGATGATCGCCGCCCTTGCCAAGGGCGCTTCGGCGCTGGGTGAGGAGCGATATGGCCGGTCGGCAGAGAAGGCCGCGGGTTTCATCCTTCGTCAACTGAGGGGGGACGACGGCCGGCTCCTCCATCGGTACCGGGACGGGGAATCGGCGATCCCCGGAAATCTGGACGACTACTCCTTTCTGACCTGGGGCCTTATCGAGCTCTACCATGCGACCTTCAAGCCCGAATACCTGGAGGAGGCCCTCCGATTGACCGAGGACAGCCTCACCCTGTTCTGGGACGACATCCATGGGGGCTTCTATTTCACATCCGGTGACAGCGGCTCCGTGCCTTTCCGCTTCAAGACGGGCACCGACGGGGCCATCCCGTCGGGAAATGCCGTTGCCGCCATGAACCTGCTGCGACTGGCCCGGATGACCGCCAACTCCCGCCTGGAGGAAAAGGCAGACCGCGTGGGTCAGGCCTTCTCGAGGGAGGTGAGCCACCACCCGTCGGCCTACACCACCTTCGTCACGTTCCTGGACATGGCCCGCAGTTCATCGGTCGAGGTGGTGGTGGTAGGTGAACCGGAGGCCGCGGACACCCGGAACATGATCTCCCGGTTGAGATCCGCCTATCACCCTGACGTGACGATCGTTCTCGTGTCCGCCGTCGACCCTGAGCCCATTGTTCGCCTCGCCCCCTTCACCGCGGGCATGAAAGCCATCGAGGACCGGGCCACAGCTTACGTCTGCCGCGAGTTTACCTGCCAGAGCCCGACGACGGACATCGATGCCGTGTTGAGCGCCGTGGAAGGTCCGGAGGAAATCGCCGAGTGAAATCCTTCCTGCCCCCTGTTTTCCGATTTCCGGTAATACTGTCCATCGCGCTGCTAGCTCCGGTCTTCTGGCTCCCCAGCCTCGGCAGTGCATCCGACCCCCCTCAGACGCTGTTCCGGGAGGAGTTCCAAACGCTGGAAAACTGGGATCCCCTCAAGTTCCCCAAGATCGACAAAATGAGCGAATACATGATCGAGAATGGTAACGGCGAGGCCTCCTATTTAATGGCCAGCAGCGAGGGCTCAGCCTCGGGGCTGATGTGGAAAAGACATTTCAACCCCTACGAATACCCCAGGATCAGGTGGCGGTGGAGAGTGGACCGGGTCTACAGAAAGGGCGACGCCACAATGAAGTCGGGGGACGATTACCCCGTCCGGCTCTACGTTATGTTCCAGTACAACACCGACGACCCGGCGGTGAGGCCTTCCCTGAAATACTCACTGGCAAAAATCCTTTATGGGGATTACCCGCCCTACCGATCGGTCAACTACATCTGGGCTAACCGCGACCACGGCCGTCGGATCATCCCCAACGCCTACACCAAAAATTCCATGATGGTCCTGAAGGAGACGGGTGCGGGCAGGGTGGGCCAGTGGGTGACCGAGGAGGCCAACATACTGGATGATTACCGGGAGGCTTTCGGAGAGGATCCCCCGAGGAACGTCAGCCTGGCGGTTATGAACGATTCGGACGACACCGGGGAGTCATCCCGGTCCTGGATCGACTTCATCGAGGTCTTCCGCACCCCGGAAGACCCTCCGGAACCGCGGGACGAGGACAAGAAATTGAAAAGGAGGAAAGGGAAAACAGAGGATCCCGAGGACCGGGTGGAGGAATAGAGGAACAGACAGGCCCGGGGACGGGAGGGGGAGATGGGGCGTTTGGGCGAAGAACAGACATGGAGACGCGGAGTCCCGCACGAATGAGCAAGGATGCGACGAGGAGAGGTCACGAACTTCCGACAATGCGAATAGGCCGATTTTTCATTGTATCGGTTAGTCGATAAGTCGTAAATTCGAGTGTACCAGCTCTCAGTTCTCTGTTCTCTGTTCTCAGTCCTCAGTTCTTAGCCCTCAGTTCGAAACTCATTTTCTTGACACCCCCCTTCCTCCCTGTTACGTTCGGCGCTAACAAAATCAGCCCAAAATCCAAAATCCAAAGTCCAAAACGAAAAACGCTGACCACTGAAGGCCTTTGTCAGGTGAATTTTCATTAAGGAGCCTTTAATGAGCCTCGAAAACCTGTCCATCAACACCATCAGAATGCTCGCAGCTGACGCTGTTCAGAAAGCCAATTCCGGCCATCCGGGCATGCCCATGGGAGCGGCCTCCATGGCCTATGTCCTGTGGACCCGTTTTCTGAAACACAATCCCAGGAATCCCGCCTGGCCCAACCGGGACAGGTTCATCCTGTCCGCCGGCCACGGCTCCATGCTCATCTACTCTCTGCTCCACCTGACCGGTTACGACCTCTCTATCGAAGACCTCAAGGATTTCCGCCAGTGGGGCTCAAGGACACCGGGACATCCGGAGAACCACATGACCCCGGGAGTCGAGGTCACAACCGGGCCCCTGGGCCAGGGAATCTCCAACGCTGTCGGTTTTGCCATCGCCGAATCCCATCTGGGAGCTAAATTCAATCGCCCCGAATACCCGATATTGGACCACTTCACGTATGTCATCGCCAGCGACGGAGACCTCATGGAGGGGGTTGCATCCGAGGCCTGCTCCCTGGCCGGGCACCTGGGTCTGGGCAGGCTCATCGTCCTTTATGACGACAACCACATCTCCATTGACGGATCCACTGACCTGGCTTTCACCGAGGACCGCATGGACCGCTTCTCCTCTTACGGGTGGCATACCCAGAGCGTTGCCGACGGCAACGACACCGGCGCCATCGCAGAGGCCATCGAGAGGGCCCGCCAGGTCTCGGACAGGCCCTCCATCATCGCCGTAAGAACCCACATCGGATACGGAAGCCCCAACAAGCAGGACACTGCCGGCGTTCACGGCTCCCCGTTAGGTGAGGAGGAGCTGCGCCTGACCAAGCAGAACCTTAACTGGCCGCTGGATCCCCCGTTCCACATTCCCGGCGAGGTGCTCGATCATTTCCGGGAAGCAGTCACCCGGGGCAAACAGGACGAGGAATCCTGGAAGGAGCTCTTTGCCGATTATGAGAGAAAATTCCCTGAGATGGCCGGACTCTGGAGGCAGATGTGGAGCGACGACCCTCCCGAGGGCTGGGAATCAGCGGTGCCCGATCTGACCGGACAGGACTTGGCCAGTCGTGCAGCATCCGGGAAGGTGATCAACGCCCTGGCCCCGGTCCTCCCCCGTCTCCTGGGGGGATCGGCCGATCTTGCCCCTTCCAATAACACCCTTATCGAGGGAGAGGGCAACTTCTCCCGTGAGGACCGGCTGGGGCGCAATTTTCACTTCGGAGTTCGGGAACACGGCATGGGGGCGGTCGCAAATGGAATGGCCCTCCACGGTGCTCTCCACCCCTACGTGGGTACCTTTCTCATTTTTTCCGATTACATGAAACCCGCCATCCGGCTCTCCTGTCTGTCCAGCGCCAAGGTGACATTCATATTCACCCATGACAGTGTCGGACTGGGAGAGGATGGCCCCACTCACCAGCCCATTGAACAGTTGGCGTCACTGAGGTCAATCCCCGACCTGATCGACATCCGGCCCGCTGATGCCGTCGAGACCG
>JBFFDD010000058.1:0-12557 GCA_041559575.1 bacterium | reverse complement strand
CCACAGCGAATTCCTGATACTTGGTCCCTCCGAAGCTCTCCACCTCGGTGAGGTCCATATCGGCCGAGACCTTCAATCCCCCAACTTTAAAGGCAGCTCCAGCACGGTATCTGGAATCCAGGACCAATTTGCCACCTCCGGCGAGATCGAATTCCGGCTCATTAATATTTCGTCCCACCGCCCCGACTCTTAACATGGGACCGAGGTCGAAAAGGACCCCGATATCGACAGCGGTGTCATCAGCATCTGCTTCCACACCTTGGTCGAGGGCGTCAAAACTCACCTCGGGGTCAGTGAACACATTCTGGGTAAACGTATAAGTCGTGGCTTCTATCTGCCGGGCATTAATACCGACGGTAATGCCGCCCAGATCAAAGGCACCTGTGAAGACCAGCTGTTGCCCCTCGAGAGCACCGTATGACAGCAGGTTGTTACTGGGATCCAGAACACCCGCAGGAGTCGTGTCGACATTGGTCAGGGCTATTGAACCCTCGATGAGGTCCGAATAACCCACAGCGTAGCTGAAAATCGCGAGGTTAACACCCACTGCAGCACCGGCATAACCCACGCCATCGAAAGAGCCTCCCGCATCCAGACGGTTGAGCACGTTGATAGCAAGAGTGGGTGACGAAGCAACAGCTGGATCGTTTAAATCATTGACCAGATCCTCTAAACCGATATGATCGTCCACCCGCAAATTCACATTGGGCAGCAAGATTTCCATGGCTCCGCCCTCCCTGAGGGCCGCCGGATTGTAGTTCACCGACGCCACCCCGGATCCGTTTGCCACGTAGGCGCCGCCCATCCCCAACGCTCTTACATCCGTGTAGGGGAAGGGAAAGGCGAACAGCGCCGCCGCGCTGCCAGCCAGGATCATTACCGTTAGCGAAAGGATCACGAACCGTTTCATGGTACCCTCCTCTCCCTTGGCCAGTGTTCTACCTGAAACGCAGCTTCAAACCCGGTTGACCTTCCATCGATCATCAATGCCAATATACATGCTTTGGTCCACCCTGCCTTTTTTTCACCTTATTTGACAATATTTGTCATACAAATCGGCTGTGAGGGGGCAAACCGGCAATATAATCCCGGGTCCGTGCAATAACCCTGCCCGATCGACCGGGGGATTCAGGGGTGGAAAGGATGGCCCCGTGTCCCAGGTCCACCGAACCGGCAGGACGCGGGGGATGGTCGAAAAAGGCTGGAGTTACCTTATCGGTTGGGTTAACATGCTGACCCGACCGGGAAAGATTTTCGGTAGTCTCTTTCGGGACGGCAAATTTTTCTGTGAAGGAGAAGAGAAACCAGAATGGAACGGGAAGGAAACGAACACACATTAGCTGTATTTGTGGACTTCGAGAACATCGCCCTTGGTTTTAAAGGCAAAAAGAAGACCTCAACCAAATTCGACATGAACAAGGTGCTTGAGCGCCTGGTGGAAAAGGGAAAGATCGTGGTCAAAAAGGCCTACGCCGACTGGGTGCGGTATTCGGAGTACAAGCACCAGCTCCACGAAGCGGGCCTGGAACTGATCGAGATCCCCAAGCGCCAGATGGCGGGCAAGAACTCCGCGGACATCCGCCTGGTGGTGGATGCCCTGGACCTGTCCTGGGCCAAGGAGCACATCGACACCTTCGTCATCGTCTCGGGGGATTCCGATTTTTCCCCCCTGGTATCGAAGCTCAAGGAGAACGGAAAGAGGGTGATCGGACTTTCCCTGCAGGATTCGGCGTCTAAACTGCTCACCGAGAACTGCGACGAGTTCATCTACTACGAGGAGCTGGAAAAACCGGTGGGCATACCGCCCAAACTGGGCGCATCCATTCCCAAGCAGCGCCGAACAGTCTTCCAGCTCCTGGTGGATTCCATCATGGCCCTGGTGCGGGAGAACAAGGAGATCCTGTGGTCCTCCATGGTCAAGGAGACCATGAAGCGCAAGCGCCCCTCCTTCTCGGAGTCGGGATTCGGCTACCGGACCTTCAGCGAGCTGCTGGAGGACGCCGAGCGCCACGGCCTGATCAAGCTCAGGACGGACGAGCGGAGCGGGAGCTACATCATCGTAGGCTTCGGCAAAGAGAAGTAAAATCGAACCACAGAGAACACAGAGGAAATCTGAAACAGGGGCTTTAGGTTCTGCTCAGCTGGGCATGGATCTTTATGAGACCCCAAAAACCGGAGATACTCTCCGGCTTTTGGGGTCTTTGTGGTTAGACAAAATATAAATGGAGGGTTTTAAACGGTTTTCAAACCCTTATTCCAGGGTTCTCTCTGTGTTCTCGGTGGTTAAAAATCCTGTTTAGATTGTTAATAGCTCCAACGGCGGCCTTCCGTCGCTGTCCCATCCCCGCTTCTGATAGTAAATCTCCAGGATCCTGTCGTACTCCTCCCGGCCGATCACGCTGTCCTTTGTGGGCCCGGAGGGAACCGGGTCATCGAAGGTCCGTCTGGGCGGATAGTCATCCCTCCGGGTAATACCCAGGTGGACATTGATAGCCCTTGTGATGTCATAGATCTGGCGGGAACACTCCATGAGTTCTTCCAGGGGCCGGTCCACACCGGTGACCGCATGGTAGTAGCGCTGATAGTACTCCTCCGGGAACCCGAGCTCGATCCACGGCAGGCGGCAGACCCCGAGCATGTCGAACAGGGGGCGGACGGTCTGATGGTAGATGACGAAATCCGCCTTCTCCTCCAGCCCCCAGTCCGTCCCGTTCTCCAGCTCGGAAGCCACCGTCCACGCCCTTGTATGGTGGGCGCCGATGTCCGAAGTCCCATAACCGAGGGCCATGGAGATGGCGGCGCGGGCGTCATAGGCCGACTGCTCCAGTCCCTTGACATGGGACAGGATCCCCTCGAGATCGGGCCACCGCTTGAGGATGGCCAGAGCGCCGCCTGCCAGCGTGTCCCCGACCCCCTCCCGGTGTCCGATCCTGTTGATCAGATCCAGGATGCCCTCCTCATCGCCCCATTCCAGGTTCCGGCCGTCGAGATCATCCGGTGACAGGATGCCTTTCTGGAGGCCCTCGATGACGGATCCGACCACAGAACCGGTGGAGATGGTGTCCAGGCCGAGATCGTCGCACAGGGCGTTGGCCTTCAGGATATAGGCGAAGTTGGAGGCGCCGAGATTGCTTCCCAGCATGGCGGCGGACTCATATTCCGGTCCCTCGGTGACTGTTCCGCGGTACTTGCCCTCCTTGACGAGACAGATGTTGCCACATGACATGGAGCAGCCGAAACAGGCTGAGTCGCCGATCTTGTATCGATCCTCCATGGTGTAGCCGTTCATCCGGTCGGCCTTCTCGAAAACGGTCTGCTGAAAATTCCTGGTGGGCAGGATGCCCATCGTGTTGGCGTAGTCCACCACCGACATGAGGCCCTGCTGCTGCCAGAAACGGAAGAATTCATGGGATTTCAGATGATCGTATCCCTCCTTCGCCACCTGGACCAGGTTGGGCAGGTCGGCCACGGGAAGGTCCCTCGACCCCCTGACGGCAATGGCCTTGAGGTTCTTCGACCCCATAACGGCGCCGATACCGATGCGGCCCGCATTGCGGCTCCAATCGGCGTTGACGCAGGAATAAACGGCGCAATTTTCACCCGCCACACCGATGGCGGCGATCTTCATATCCTCGTCGCCGGTAACCTCCCGGACCATGCTCTCCGCTTCCAGAGTGCTCACCCCCCTGGTCTCGGGCATGGGGATGATCTCCACCCGGTCGTCGGCGATGCTCAGAGCGGAGAGCTCCGGCGTGCGGCCCCTCAGGATCACGGCATCGTACCCGGCCTGGCGTAATTCCACGCCGAACATGCCACCCATGCTGCTGTCGCCGTAGATCCCCGTCGCCGGCGACAGGGTCACGAAGGAGTTCTTGCCGGAGGCGGGCAGATACGTCCCGGTGAGCGGTCCCGGGGCGATGACCAGGATGTTCTCAGGTCCCAATGGATCGATCCGTTTTGATGACGTTCCGATGTGGTCCGCCAGGAGCTTGGCGCCGAAACCGCGGCCGCCGATGTATTTCAGGGCGAAGTCCTCGTCGAAGGGGCGGATGGACGTCTCACCCCTGGTCAGATCGACGTCGAGAATTCTGAAGAAGTAACCCCCTTTAACCTTCATCTTTCTTTCCTCTGTCCCTGGCGTAACGGATGATCTTCTTCTTGCCATTGTCCATGTACTCGACCTTGCTCATCTTGGCGTAATTCCTGGCCGCGGAAAGCCTATGGGCCTGACCGAGAATGTGCTTCGGGTGGAATTTCAGGGCCTCCTTCGGACAGGCCTCCACGCACAGGGGCTTTCCGTCACAGAGATCACACTTGAGGGGCAGATCGATGTCCTCGTGCAGGAACATAGCCCCGAAGGGACAGCTGGTAACGCATTGGTTACAGGATATGCACTTCTCCTGGTCGAGCTGGACGACACCGTTCTCCCGGTAGATGGCGTTGGTGGGGCAGCCCTCACCGCACTTGGGAACCCCGCACTGCCTGCAGGTGATGGGGATCCGAATCACCGGATGAGGGTACAGGACCATGACTCTCATCCGGCTCTTCTTCGGGTTGTTGACACCCTCACGTCCAACGCTGCAGGCCAGCTCGCAGACCTTGCAGCCGGAGCACCGTTCGGGGATGACAGTGAGAAGCATATCGGGCCTCCGGTTGTAACTGGGATCTTTCCAAAGGCCATTTAATTATCAGAATCCGTGTCCGATTGCCAGAGGGAAAGGAGGGGCAGTCTGCATCCGCCGCTCCGGGTTTCCAGCTCCGGGTGTCTGGTGTTCACACAAAGCTATTGATTTTTTCGATGCAATACCTCACTTATATTGGTAGGCTATATGGATAAAAAGCTTCCGGTTTTCTGCGGAAAGGAGAAACAGATGAGCTGCAATAAGATCCTGGTTTTCGGCAAAGCCTCTTGACCCTACACTGTTGAGGCCCGTGAGGCCTTTCAAGCGGAGGGCAAAGAGGTGGATTACAGGGATGTCCTGACAAACCCGGAATATCTCGACGAGATGCTGTCACACAGCGGTGGAAAAAGGCAGGTTCCGGTGATCGTCGACCACGGCAAGGTCACCATCGGCTACGGAGGTACGTGAGGCGTATAGGAACCGGCGGTCGCCGGTTGGAAAGACTGTTTACCACAGAGGACACAGAGAGAACCCTGGAACCAGGGTTTGAAAACCGTTTAAAACCCCTCATTCATATTTTGCTTCACTGTAACAGACCGAAAAGCCGGAGAGTGTCTCCGGTTTTTCAGTCTTTGGTAAAAACAAAGGCACAGCTGAGTAGGACCTGAAACCCGTGTTTTGGATTTTCTCCGTGTCCTCTGTGGTTCCTGATTTTTTTCAGCTCCAGGCCAGGATAGCCACGCCGGTGATCACGAAGATCAGGCCCCAGAGCTTCAGGCCGGAATCGGTGATCTGCAACCAGTGGCCGACAATGCCTCGGGCCCTTGCCTCATCGATGAACAGGAGAGCCCCTCCAATGACACCGATAATGAGTGCCATCAGGAAAAGGAACCAGACCACTCCGCTCCAGAAGGAGGAGATCGCCAGCAGCACGCCGAAAACGACCATGGTCCCCCCCAAAACCTTTGGATTAAGGTCATTTTCCAGATTCTGTGCCAGGTCCCGGGCCTTTTCAGTGTATAGAATGACCGCGCTTCCCAGGGCGATCCAGATCACAGCCACCACGTACAGAAACCAGACCATAAATTCTCCTCCGACTCAACTGCCTACCGGTTGACCTCCACGTCATAGACATCGACCCAGGGGGCGTTACCCTTGGCACTGAAAACCTGTCCATAGACGTTCAGCAGACTGCCCCTCTCCGAGACCTGTATCCTGCGCACCAGGTCGGCATCTTCCCGGTCGATGAACAGTCGCCACAGAACAAAATCACCTGAGTCAACCTGAAAATTCAGATATTCAGTGGACGCTCGCGGACTGGTGAAAGATTCCGTCTTCCTGCCGACGCTGGTCCCCTCTACGTAAACGGGGAGCACGCTGTGCAGGTAGCAGAAGAATTTCACCTCCTTGCCGACAAGGGTCGCCGCGGCCCTGGCAAGATGTTCGACTCCCACTTCCTCGAAACGGGCCAGGATCTCGCTGATCCTCTCCCTCGCCTCCCCGATGTACCTGTTGTCGGGGTACTGCCGGACGAACTCCCTGTAGGCGGAAAGCCTGTCTGTGGACTGGTATGTCAGGTAGATGAGATAGTCCCGCCTGTCCCTGGCGTTCCGGGCGTAGTGGTTGCCGGGGTGTTTCCTGAGGAACTCCTCGAAGGCCGCCAGCGTCCCTTTGATCTTGAAAGGCCGGTAAACGATCCCGTCGGCGATCCGCTCCGCCTCCTCCCTCAGGTCGGTCTTCGGGTTGCGGTCGACGAAATCACGGAAAGCCTCCTCCGTACCCTCGATCGTGGCCTTGATGAATTCACCGTATTCCAGGACGTTGCTGAAGATGAGGATCGCTCGCGTCTCCCTGATCTGCCGGGCGACCGTTTGAGGCAGCGGTTCGCTGTAGATCTCGTCGGAGAAAACGTCCTTGACGGTGACCTGGGAAACCGGCTCGCCCTGCTCGGTAAAGACGTAAAGGATATCGCCCTTCTCGATGTCCCTCAGGCCGTTGATCTTCCTGCTGATCTTGACCGTGGACGACACCGAACCCAGAACCGCGCCACCCCGGATCACGTCCGCCGCGGCGGAGGGCCAACCGGCAAATGTGGCAGCCAGGAAAAGGGATGCGGACAGGAGGATTGTCCTTCGCATAACACCTCTCTTAAGGGCATTATTGCCAAAAATGCCTTAAACCACAGTAACAACATAAGCACTATAGTGGAAAACCGGGCGGACAACAAGGGCGATCGTCCTCCCGCAGGACGTCTAGCCGGAACCATCCTCGGGGTAAAGATCGACCAATGTGGCGCCCCAACCTCCCGCGCTGCCTTCAGCGTCACGGTAGCTCTCAACGACGGCCGATTCCGCCAGATATTTCCTCACCGCCCTCCTCTGAACGCCCTTGCCCTTGCCATGGATGACCCTGATCTCCAGGATGCCCCGCTCCCGGCACACCCGCAGGTATTCGCCTAACACATCCAAAGTTTCGGCCGGCTGGAAGGTGTGAAGGTCGAGCACACCGTCTATGGGCATCTCAACGACATGCTCACCGCCCGGATCATGGCCCTTCGGTCCCTCATCGTCAGCCAATTCTCAGCTCCTCCAGAACATCCTCCTCGGCCGGCGGGGCAACCATCACCCTCCTGTCGTCACCGGGGCCATCGATGGTGACCTGAGCCTCCTTCTCCCCGACGGCTTTGCTGTAGCGAACGGTGATGGCCGCGGCGAGGTCCATATCCCCCTGGGGGGCCCCTCCCTCCAGGAGGGAGACGGGGCCGGGAAATTCAGCCACCATCAACCTGTAGTCATCGTCCCTAAACATTCCCTCAAGGACCTCGTTCTCGGCCTTGTCCCGCCCTACCACGACCTTGCTGCCGCCGGGAAGCCTGAAGTGCCTGCCGACTTTGAGTCTTTCCACGTCCAGAGGGGATGCCTGTGGGCTTTGGTCGAAGAGCTCCTTCAGGCGCGCTGAAAATCCCGGGTCGGTAAGCAGGCATCCACCGCCCGGGGATGGGAACCTGTTAATGTTAAACCCCTCGACAAGCTCCATCTGCCTTTTCCGGGACCGGCCCTGAATGTCCAGAAGGCGGGCTCGGTCAACGAGACCCTCCCTTTCGACGTCCGTCTCGGGAAGCAGCTTTGCGGAAAGCGGTCTGAGGATACGGCCCGGATGGCCGGAAAGTGTCTCCACCAGCTTAAGGGCGGCCATATTCTGGGACATGGGCCTCTGGCCCAGCACCTCCCCGGAAAAGAGAAAAGCGGCACCGTGTTTATCCATGAGATCCCCTGCCACCCGGAACATCATGGCGTGACAGTCGATGCACGGATTCATGTTCTTGCCGTAACCATGGGGAGGATCCTTGACCAGCGCCAGGTGAATGTCTGTGATATCGAGGACCAGGTGCTCGATTCCGAGTAATTTTCCGGCTTCCTCACCCCTTGCGCTGCCGAAGAACGGTGTCCGGAAGGTCACTCCCAGGACATCGATCCCCTGCTCGGTAAGGAGCCGGACGGCCAGCATGCTGTCCAGCCCCCCGGACATCAGACCGATGCCCCGGACACCCCTTTTTCCTTCTGTCATCACGGTCTTCTCCTGTGGCCTCCGGTTGCTCCAACTCTGCCAATGCCACCGATGATCCAATAACACGGCGGAGGAGTCAAGGAGGGAGAGGACAGACCAAGGAGTAAGACGAAGACGAAGTAAAGAGCAGGCGCGGGGACTTGCACGAGGGGGAGAAGGGGCGATTGGGCGAGGGGGAGAGGGGGAGAAAGAAAACCTGTTCTAAGAGATAAGTGATAAGTGATAAGGTAGAAAGCGGTTTACTTATCTCTTATTTCTTAGCACTTAGGACTCCGTTCTCACTTCCCAACCCTTAGTTCCAAAAAAAACCCGGGCCGGAATTCCCGACCCGGGGTTTACCTGTTCGATGATCGACCCTACTTCTTGCCGGCCACGAACTCCTTGACGAATTCGGTGGTAACCGACTTGGGCCTCTCGATGGGAGCGCCCAGGGCCCGGTTGTAGATAAGCTGAGCTCCGACACCCAGGGCTCGGGAGACGCTGAACAGCACCGTGTAGTAGGAGAACTCCGTGATCCCGAAGTGGTAGACAAGGGAACCGGAGGCCGCATCCACGTTGGGCCAGGGGTTCTTGGCCTTTCCGTGCTCCTTGAGGATGCCCGGTACCAGGTCGAACATCTTGGCCACCGTCTGGAAGACGGGATCCTCGGGGATGCGCTCCTTGCCCCAGGCCACCTGGGCGGTGAACCGCGGGTCGGTGACCCTGAGGACGGCGTGTCCGTAACCGGGAATAACCTTCCCTCCGTTGAGGGTGTCCCAGCAGTACTCGGTCAGCTGCTCGTCGTTGGGGGCCCCGCCGTACTTGTCGATCATCTGAAGCACAAAAGCGAGACACTCCTGGTTGGCCAGACCGTGCAGTGGGCCGGCCAGGCCGTTCAGGCCGGCCGCAAGGGCGTAATAGAAGTCCGACAGCGCTGAACCCACCGTGTGGCAGACGTGAGCACTGACGTTTCCGCTCTCGTGATCACTGTGAAGAGTCAGATAAAGCCTCATGAGATCAGCCAGATTGCCGTCCGGGTCCGGAATGCCCATCATGTGGGCAAAGTTTCCGCCCCAGTCGAGTTTGGGATCGGGGGCGATTAGGTCACCCTTGTTGAACCGTATTCGATAGATCCCCGCGGCAAGCTCCGGGAGCTTAGCCAGGAGGTTCAGGACGTCTTCGAGGGTGGATTCCCAGTACTCTGTCTTCTTCGCTCCTGACGCATAGGCCTTGGCGAATTCGGACAGGTTCTGCATGGCCATAATACCGACACTGATCATGGCCATAGGATGGGAGTCCTTGTCCATGGCCCGGAGCACGTTCCAGACGTAGGAGGGAACACCGGCACGCTTGCTGAATTCACCCTGGAGGCCCTTCAGTTCATCCGCATTGGGGACCTCACCGGTGACCAGAAGCCAGAAGATCTCCTCCGGAAGTTTGTCGGTGATCTCGAGAAGTGGAATCCCCCTGATGATCAGACCCTTTTCGGGACTGACCTCGGATGTATCGCAGATCAACCCTTTGATCCCCCGCATCCCTCCGTACGCCATGGCAACCGTCGCTTCGGTCAGCACCACGTCCCCATAGCCCTTGACCAGATTCCTGATCTCTTCCCGCTGGCCAGGGATTTGGCTGGCTAGCTTCTCCTTTAAGCTTCCCATGATCACACTCCTTTGCTATATGTGTTACGCTAATCACCAGAACACAATTTCCCACACAAAATGAAACGCTTTTCTGGAAAAAAGAACCCCCTCCCCTCTAAAAAAACTGTGGACTTGTTTGAGAACGACTGTGGAGAATTCCGTCGTCTGTACCTTTAACCCACCCCCGGGTTAATTACATACTGTATACAAAATACAGGACAACATACCCAATGCGCAAGCAGTTTTTTAGCCAGGCTGTAAATTTCTTAACAGGTCCGCAAACTGCCCCAACTTGACTGGCACCCTGACCTGTGATTATGTGCATCCCATAATAGGGAGGTTCATTTATGGGCAAGTTGAAAACCGGCGCGACCGGACGTTTCACCACTACGGTGGAGGATTGGCATCTGGCAAGCTCCATGGGCAACACCGGTGTAAACGTATTATCCACTCCCGCCGTTGCCTATCTCTTTGAGGGTGCCGCCACCGAGGCCCTTGCCCCGGTCATGAGAGAGGGAGAAATATCGGTGGGGACGGAGATCCTGGTGCGTCATCTCAAGCCCACACCGCCCGGCATGCGGGTTGAGACCACCGTCACCTTCCGGGAAACGAGGGGGAGAAGGTACTTTTTCGACGCCGTGGTCTACGATGAGGTGGAGAAGGTAGCTGAAGGGCACATCGAGAGGGCGATCATCGACGGCAGGCGGTTTGACCGGACTGTGGCCGAGAAAATGGGGCCGGTAGCGGTTTGATCCGTTCATTCGAAACGGGAAAGGGTGAGGGGGCGATCAGCCGCACGGGCGGCAGGGCGACTGATAAATGACAGGCCTCCAATCGGCAATCACGGACCACGGAATTTAACTGGAAACCAGAAACCAGAAACTAGAAACTATTATCTATGGACCATTCCCTCATTCAGCCCGAGATCCAGTTTCTCACTCTCCTGACCTTCGCGGCGGCTATCGCCGTGGTCGTGAAATATGTCCGCTTTCCCTACACCATTGCCCTGGTTTTCGGTGGACTGTTTGTCGGGCTGACCGGAATCGAGCCCTACCGCCTCACCCAGGACCTCATCCTGTTCATCTTTCTTCCCCCCCTCCTCTTCGAAGGAGCCATCCACTTCGAGGTCACAGATCTCAAACGGAACCTGAGAACCATCGGCATTCTCGCCTTGCCGGGCCTCGTCATCACAGCCTTTCTGGCCGGGTTTCTGATCCAACGGGTCACCGGGCTGCCGATGATCGTTGCCCTGCTGGTGGGCGTAATGATCACCCCCACCGACCCTATTTCGGTCCTGGCCCTGTTCAAAAGGCTGGGTGTATCCAAAAGGTTGTCCATGATCGTCGAGGGCGAATCGGTCTTCAATGACGGGACAGGGATTGTCCTGTACGGCGTCCTGCTGGGGATCGTCACCTCCGGGACCTTCAACCTCGCCGGCTCGGTATTCCTGTTCTTCAAGGTGGTCTTCGGAGGCCTCGTCGTGGGGCTGATCCTGGGATATCTGGCTTTCCTGCTCCTGAAAAACCTGGACGATCATGTCCTGGAGGTGCTGATCACCATACTTCTGGCCTTCGGCTCCTTTATGATCGCGGAACACTCCTTCCACGTGTCCGGGGTAATGGCCGTTGTCGCGGCAGGTGTGGTGGTCGGCAACCAGGGAACCCGGTTCGCCATGAGCCCTACCACCCGCATTGCCATCATGGATTTCTGGGAGATCACCGCTTTTATCGTCAACTCCCTTATCTTTCTTATGATCGGCACCCAGATCCACCTGGCCGATCTCATCCATTTCGGCCCCTCCATATTGTTAGTGTTCGGCATCGTGGTAGCCGCCAGGGCCTTGATCTGCTACCCTTCGGTGGCAATCCTCAACCTCATGGGTGAGAGGATTCCCGCCAGGTGGCTTCACGTGATCAACTGGGGCGGCATACACGGCTCGATCCCCATAGCCCTCGCCCTGGGTCTTCCTGATATTCCCAGGAGGGAATATATCCTTTCCCTGGTTTTCGGGGTGGTCTTCCTGTCACTGACCGTTCAGGGCCTGACCATGTCCCCCCTGATCAGAGTCCTGGGCCTCGCCAGGAGAGAGGAAGAGGAGGAGCTCTATGAACGGTCGGTTGCCAGTGCTGTGGCCCTCAGAAGGGCCATCGAGGACCTGAACCGCCGGAGAGGCGAGGGAAGGGTTTCCCACGCGATCCATGAGAGCCTCTCCGAGGAGCTCGAAGTGAGGCTCAACCAGGTCCAGGAGGAGATGTCCCGGCTGGAGGAGTATGCCTCGGTTCAATCCCTGTGGGAAAAGAAGACCAGAAAGTCCCTTCTCATGCTGGAGAAGAGCACCCTGAAGGACCTTGTCCTTCAAGGGGTCATCAGCCACGAGAACGCCGGCGAGCTCATGAGGCGGGTGGATGAGGCCCTGGAGGATGAGAGGTTTATGATCGAGGAGGAGGGTTTTGAGACGAAGGAGTAACCCTTCGACAGGCTCAGGGCAGGGACGAAGACGACGTGAAGGGCGGACACGGGGACTTGCACGAGGGGGCGATTGGGCGATTGGGCGACGGGGCGAGGTTAACGACTTTCCGACAAGGCGAATGTGCCGGTTCTTCGTTGAATCGGTTAGTCGATAAGTCTTATTTCTCCCAGTTCCCGGTTCCTGGTGCCTGGTTCTCTAATTTCCAATCTCCATTCTCCATTTTCCAATCTCCATTTTCCAATCTCTATTTTCCAATCTCCATTTTCCATTCTCTAT
>JBFFDD010000057.1:0-12651 GCA_041559575.1 bacterium | reverse complement strand
AGACATCGAAATCCGCGGCAAACCACTGCCGGATTACCGGCGAAAAGATCTGGCAAAGGAGGTCAGTTACGTCCCTCAGGCGGGAGAGAGGCTCTTTCCCTTCTCGGTGAGGGAATTCGTCCTCCTCGGAAGGTACCCCTACCTCAGCCCCTTCACTGCTGTTGGAAAGACCGACAGGGAGGCGGCCGACGAAGCCCTGGCTGCTACGGGTATGGAGGAATTCGGCAACCGTCCCATCGGGACCCTGAGCGGGGGAGAGCGCCAGAAGGTGTTCATCGCCGCGGCCCTTGTCCAGGGTGCCGGGGTCCTGCTCCTCGATGAACCGACCACCTTTCTCGATCCCAGACACGCAGTCGACATCCTCGATATCATTGCCCGCCTGAACAGCCAATCGGGGGTCACTGTTGTCTCAGTGACCCACGACATCAACGCTGCTGTGCTGTACAGCGACCGGGTCATCGCCCTGAGGGAGGGCACCCTGGCCTACGACGGGTCGCCACAGGGGGTCATGGACAACAGGATCCTTTCCGGCATCTACGGCATGGAGTTTCTCTTCGGGGAACACCCTCGAACGGGGGCCAGGATCGTGGTCCCGGAAGGGGGTTCGAGTGGGTAAGGGAAGAAAATATGCCGTTCTGGCTTTCCTCGGCCTGGGTGCGGTCCTGGCCCTGTCGGTAGCCCCCTTTGTAGGCATGAAGATCACCCCCCTGGCGGCCGTTTTCGGTCCAGCCGCATCGGGTAAAGAATCCCAGATCTTCTGGATGATCAGGGTGCCGAGGGTCTTTATCTCCTTTCTGGCCGGGGCCGCCCTTGCCACCAGCGGCATGGCTTTCCAGGCCCTGTTCAGGAACGCCCTGGCAACCCCCTTTACCCTGGGTGTGGCCTCAGGGGCTTCCCTGGGTGCGGCATTGTATATCCGTTTCGGACTGCCCGCCGTGGTATTCGGGATCTCAGGAGTGGCCACCTCCGCATTCACGGGAGCGATCCTGTCCGTCCTTCTGGTCTACGGCCTGAGCAGGTTGAGGGGGGGGTTCTCCACCGCTACGATGCTGCTGGCCGGTGTGGCGGTCAGTTTTTTCTTCTCCAGCGTCAACCTGTTCACCCAGTACATCAGTGACTTCACCCAGACATTCAGGATCATCCGGTGGCTCATGGGAGGTCTCGAGGTCGTGGGGTACAGTACGGTGATCAACCTGCTGCCCTTCGTTGTGGTCGGCACGGCCATCGTCCTCTATCTTACCCACGATCTGAATCTCCTGACGACGGGAGAGGAACTGGCGGCCAGCCGCGGCGTGGACGTGGTGTCGGTCCGGCGGGTGCTGTTCTTCGCCACCTCCCTGATGGTCGGTGGTGTGGTGGCCGTCTGCGGCCCCATCGGTTTTGTCGGGCTCATGTCCCCTCACATCTGCCGCCTCATTATCGGAGCCGACCACCGCACCCTCACACCGGCGACCCTCCTGTTCGGGGGAACTTTCCTGACGGTGTGTGATTCCTTTGCCAGGACGGTCATTGCCCCGGCTGAGGTTCCGGTGGGGGTGATCACGGCGCTGCTCGGCGGTCCGTTTTTTGTCTGGCTGCTGGTGAGCCGATCGGACGGCAATGTTTTTTAGGGTCTGTCCGATGGCAGAACGGAGTGCTGAGAACTGAGGATTGGAGAAGAAGAAGGGAAACAGAGAACTTAGAACCCGGCCCTCAGCACTTATCCCTTAAGCACTTATCCCTTAGCACTGCCTTTAATCTATCTCCTGCACAAACCGGATGATGTTGCCGGACCTGACCGTGAGCAGGTGGGGCCTCTGGGCGATGTCCCCATCCTCCCCGGTGGTCAGGCGGCCCTCGGCGGCCGGAAAATCCCGAACGGAGAGGAGGTACCGGGTCAGGGATTTGCGATCCCGAACCATGCCGGATTCCAGGCCGGTCCGGATGAGCAGAGTCGCATCGTATGCCTGTGCGGCAAGGGGCTGGGGGTCCTCCCCGAAGGTCAGCCAGTAACGTTCCATCAGTTCGCGGGCGGCATTGTCCATCTGGTCAGGGATGAAATTTCCGGTGAACAGGGCCCCCTCCACATAGTGCTCCCCCAGTTCAGTCACCCAGGGACTGTTCCATCCATCCGTCCCCAGCAGGGTCGGAGTGGTGACGTCATAGAAGGCCAGCTGGGGTGCCAGCAGCCCCACCGTCTGAAAATCAGCCGGTATGAACAGTCCATCGAAATCGACGAGGGCCTCCACCTCCACCTCCACACCGCTGTCCTTGAGGGTCTGCTGTTCGGGCGTCAGACCGCGATCCAGACCGGCCATGGCCCTGATCTGGGGGCCGAAGTCCGTCACTCCGGGCTGGAAGCTCTCGGCGGCGGTCACCTCCGCTCCCCTCCTGTCCAGTTCGTCCCAGAAAAGCTGGGTCATCTCATGACCGTAGGGTGTGTCGGGGTAGAGGAAGGCGAACTTCCTCATCTTCAGACGCCCGTGAGCCATCTCCACCAGGAGATCTATCTGCTGCCTGTCGGTCAGAGCCCGGCGAAACACGTTCTCTCCCAGGCCCGGTATGGCAGGGTCCGGGGATAGGGATATGATCGGGACGCCCCTGCCCTCAACGGCCTGGGCAGCGGCCCTGGAGGTCCTTGAGAAGAGGGGGCCGACAATGACCAGGACCTGATCGTTGTCCACGAGTTTTCTGGCCGCTCTCTGAGCCATAACCGGGTCGGCGCCCGAATCACCGACCACGAGTTTGTACCTCGGACGGGTCTCAGACGGCAGGGGATGAAACAGGCCAAGGGCGGCCTGGATTCCCTGGAGAGCCTTCTCACCGTATACCCGGTACGGACCCGACAGGGGGAGAATGGCTCCTATGGTGTCGCTCCGGACCAGGAGCCTGTCGCTGGCAGCGGCGAAGATCTTTCCCACCTGCTCCTCCGGCAGGAGACCGGGATAGTGGACGAGGGCGTCCATCAATTCCCTGAGGGCCTCCTCGAAACGCTCCTTTTCGACCAGGCGTTCCAGGCGCTCACCGGCGAGCACGCCGTAACCCTCAGAGCCGTCCGATTGAGCCAGTATCCTGTCAAGGTCCCGATCCTTCAGGCCGTCGGCGGCCTGCTGAAGAGCGCTGCGGGCAGCCTGGCTGGAATCTGCCGAGGTGGATATTTTGAGGGATTCCAGGGCGTCCTGGACAGCTTCCGGGTATCTCTTTCTCTGGATGGAGCATTCGGAGCGGAGGGTTAATGCACCGCTCCTTTCCTCAGGGGTCAGTTCGAAAGTGAGGACGTTGTCAACAGTCTGAATGCAGTCCCTCCACCTGTCCGTCCTGGAGTAAATATTGCCGGCCTCAATAAATGCCCTCTTTCGCAGGGGAGTGTTTGGGAAGTCCCTCAGCAGCCGGTTGATCAGGCCGATCGCTTCGCGATCTTCACCGACAGAGACATGAATGCGGGCCTGTTCCAGAAGAGCGTCGTCCGCGTAGGCGCTTTCCGGGTGGATCATCAGGAAACCGTCAAGAAGCCCCAGGGCTTCCTCGGCACGGCCCTCCTCCCGAAAGATCCTGACCCCCTCCTGGTACTTCAGGAGTTCCTCACGGTCATCCTTTTCCGCCTCGGTCGGCATCTTCGCTGCCGGCGATGGTGGCGGGGCCGGAACCTCCTCAACGGGAGGTTTTGTCTCCCTGGCGGGCGCAGTCGTGGTCACCTTATCCGGCAGGGGCTTGGGGGCGGCGCATCCGGCCAGGAAGAAACCGCAACTTGCCAGTATTGCCAGACCCGGGAGAGTGCGGTATAAACGCCCATGCGGCTTAAGTTTTATCAGCATGGCTCGATTTATAGGCGCAGTAAAACCCAAATGTCAATCGCAACCCTTCCGGTGAAGATCGACGTGTGGTCTTCACCCCGACCCCCCAGGCCTGACACCACCGGATGAAAGGCAGATTATCCCGGCGCGGGACGCCACCTTACGGCCAGCATTTCCTCCACGACCGAAATCTCCTGCGGACCATCGTCGATGCCGCGGAGGTGGGTCCCGGAAGCCACGTCCTGGAGATCGGGGTCGGCACAGGCAGTCTGACCCGCATGATCCTTGAAACCGGAGCCAGGGTCGTCGGGGTGGAGGTGGA
Organism: bacterium; assembly: GCA_041559575.1. Lineage (GTDB taxonomy): Bacteria > BMS3Abin14 > BMS3Abin14 > BMS3Abin14 > BMS3Abin14. The sequence continues at coordinate 8,556 of JBFFDD010000057.1, read as the reverse complement.
TCCATCCCTCGAGGAGGGTCTCAGGGCTGAATTCGGCCGCCAGAACTCCTTCTCCCTGGTCCTCGGCGACATCCTGCGTGTCCCGTGGCTGGATCTTCTACCCCGGGAGGGTCAGGCCGTGGTTATGGGAAACCTCCCCTACGCCGTGTCCAGCCAGATTGTTTTCCGGGTGATCCAGTGGAGGGAGAAAGTCTCCAGGGTCGTCTTTCTGGTTCAGTGGGAGGTGGGCCGGAGGCTGGCGGCCGACGAGGGGGGCAGGGATTACGGCATCCTCTCAGTGGCCTGCCAGCTGTTCGGGAAACCGGAAATCCTGAGAAAGGTTCCACCGGCTGTATTTACACCACCGCCCAAGGTGGACTCAGCCCTGGTGAGATGGGACGTACACAGCCAGCCGGTCACCCCCCTCGAGGATCTCGAATGGACCATGAAGGTGGTCAAGGCGGCCTTCGGACAGCGAAGGAAGAAGATGATCAACAGCCTGGCATCCAGGCTCGGCGGTTGGGAAAAACGAGTTCTCGCTGATGTCCTCGGCAGTCTTGGTATCTCCGAAAACGCAAGGGCTGAACAGCTCTCAGTTCAGCAGTTCGCCCAACTGGCCGATGCGCTGCGGCACCACGAGGAAGAGGATAAGATGGTAAAAGATGAAGAGGTGACAGGATCGTGATGATCTATCCCTTATTGCCTATGTCCCCCCCTCTCCCCCTCGCCCCTTCTCCCCCTCGCTCAGGGCGTAATTCAGGTGAGGATCCCCTGTGAGTTCGAAACCCCTGCGCATTATCCCCCTCGGCGGTGTGGGAACCTTCGGGATGAACTGCACGGTCATCGAATATGGGGGCAGCATGATCCTGGTGGACGCCGGACTGAAGATCCCCCAGGGCAATATGCCGGGGGTGGACCTCATCCTTCCCGATCTGAGTTACGTCCTGGACAATGCCCACCGACTCGAAGGGGTTTTTCTGACCCACGGCCATGAGGATCACATCGGGGCTCTTCCCTATCTGCTGGGCAGGATTCAAAAACCTGTCTACGGGACAGCCTTTACCCTGGCCCTGGTAAGGGAAAGGCTGGCTGATCCGGACCGCGACGCTGAACCGTTCGACGGCCCGATGGTGCAGTTGCTATTCACCGAGGCCGTGACCTGCGGCCCGTTCACAGTGGAGGCTGTCAGGGTGAGTCACAGCATCCCCGATGGGGCAGCTCTGATCATCGACACTCCAGCCGGCACGGTGGTCCACTCCGGGGACTTCAAGTACGACCCCCAGCCTCTGGACGGGCATCGGATCGATGAGGATCGCCTGTCCCGGGCCGGGGATGGTGGAGTCCTGTGTCTTCTGTGCGACAGCACCAACGCGGACAGGCCAGGTATAACTGCCTCCGAATCCGAGGTTTCCAGGACCCTTAAGGAGCTCATCGGCGGGGCGGAGGGAAGGGTCTTCGTGACCACATTCGCATCCCACATCCATCGAATCCAGTCTGTGGTGGACGCGGCCAGCCATTCCGGACGGACGGTGGTCATGGAGGGGCGCCGTATGATCGCGAACTGCGAGCTGGCCGCCAGGTTGGGTTACCTTCGATCTCCATCCGGAGTTCCCGTTTCCTCGGGCACCCCCGCCGAAGGCGGGGATCGGATCGTGTTCCTGGTGACCGGTTCCCAAGGGGAGCCCATGTCCGCCCTGAGCAGGATCGCTCGGGATGAGCATCCTGATATCAAGATAAAAAAGGGCGACACGGTCATCTTTTCCTCCAGGGTCATTCCCGGCAACGAATTGACCACCGCCTTTATCATCGACCAGCTCTTTCGAAGGGGAGCCAGGGTCCATTATCAGTCGCCGCCCACGATCCACACGTCCGGACACGGCAATGCCCAGGAAATTGACCGGATGATCCGGTCCGTCAGGCCCCGGTATTTTGTCCCTGTTCACGGTGATTTCAGGCAGTTGACGGCGTGCGCCCGGCTGGCTCTGGCGGCGGGGGTCCCGACGGGCAACGAATTCATCATGGACCCGGGAGATGTCCTGGAGGTCTCAGCGGAGGGTGCCGGCCTGGTTGATTCCGTTCCGGCGGGGATGATGATGGTGGACGGAGATATGATGACCGCTTTCGAGGATCCCATCCTCCGGGATCGACGTCAGATCAGCCGGGCCGGGGTCGTTTTCGTGGCTGTTTCCGTTCCTTCACCCATCGGGGGACCTGCGGTCAGCCCCGATGTCCACAGCGTCGGCGTTGCCCAGGGAGAGGCTGCCAGGCAGCTCGATGAGCAGGCGGCCCGTTCTGTTTCGGAACTCCTGGACCATGGGCGGAGTGCGGTGCCGCCGGTGGAGGCACTTAAGGAGGAGATCCGTCTCACCGTCCGTTCCCTGTACCGAAAGACGACCGGCAAAAGGCCCTGGGTGGTGGTGGCGATGTTGGAGAAGAGGGAATAGAAAATAGAAAATGGAGAATAGAGAATAGAGGACGAAGTGCAAAGGGATAAGAGATAAGCGATAAGAGATAAGTGATAAGTAGCGGCATGATTCTTCTTAAGTACTTAGCACTTAGCCCTTGGAGCTTAACCCCTAACCCTGAACTCGTTTATTTCTTGAAGGATCAGGATCTTGATAAATGGAATGAATCCCGATGAATGATCTTTTTAACGCCATTGTCCTCGGTATCCTTCAAGGTGTAACCGAGTTCCTGCCCGTCTCCAGCTCCGGGCATCTCGTTCTCGCCCAGTCCCTGCTGCCCGGTTTCGATGCCCCGGCCGCCTCCTTCGACGTCCTGCTCCACGGGGGGACCTTGCTGGCGGTTGTCGCATATTTTTACCGTGACCTGATCGAGATAGGGTCCCGATTGAGACACCCGGGAGAGGGCGGGCTTCGAATGCCCCTGCTCCTGGTTGTGGGGACGATCCCTGCCGGACTGGTGGGCGTCCTGTTTCAGGGCGCCATTGAGCCCCTTTTCTCGTCACCCAGGGCCGCTTCCATAGGTTTGCTGGTGACCGCGGGACTTCTGGTTGCCGCGGTCATTTCCGGCAAGGGCGACCGGAGGATGGAAGGCCTGCTCCTCTGGCAGGCCCTGCTTGTCGGATGTTTCCAGGCCCTGGCGATCTTACCGGGCATCTCGCGGTCGGGGGCGACCATTGCCATAGCGCTGCTGTTGGGCTATTCGGGAACGGAATCGGCCAGGTTTTCCTTCCTTCTCTCCCTCCCCGCTGTCGCTGGTGCGATGGTCCTCCAGGCAGGGGACCTGTTCGTCACCAATGCCTGGGGAGTCTACGTTGCCGGGGCCCTGGCGGCAGCGGCTTCCGGGTGGCTGTCGATCGCCGTCCTGATGCGTATCCTCCACCGGGGAAGGCTCCTGCCTTTCGCCCTGTACTGTCTGGCCCTCGGTTCCTTTTCACTGGTGTTTCTGGTATGAAAAGATTATCGAATTGTCCATGCGAGATGCGTTGTGCGCGACGCGCTTATCAATTCCGAATTTCGCATAGCGCATGGCTGATCCTGGGCATACTGCATACTGGATAAATGGCCAAAAACAAGGTAAAGACCAGCCCCCCTTCCACCCCCTCCCGCTGGAGGGAGGTTGTGGGGGTTCTTCTCACGGCCGGGGGCGTCTACCTTTTTGTCTCCCTGGTGTCCTACAACCCCCAGGACGTCTCCCTTAACAGCACCGGCTCCACAGGGGATGCCGTGACCAACATGGGGGGCATCGTAGGTGCCCATGTGGCTGACGTCATCGCCCAGCTCCTCGGTCTGTCCGGCTTCCTGATCCCTTTCCTTCTTATCTTTCTGGGCATTACGAGATTTTTCAGCAGGCAGTGGGGAGGGTGGCTCCTGAGGGCCGGCGGCGGACTCTGCTTTCTCCTTTCCCTGTGTGTCCTTCTCCAGTTGAAGGTAGGGCAAACAATGCTCCTCGGTGAGACGGTCAGGGACGCCGGAGGCATCATCGGCCGGCTGACAGCGGGCGGGCTGGTGAGGTTTCTGGCGATTCCCGGTGCCACCATCTCGGTTCTGGCGGTCCTCCTGGCTTCGGTCCTGGTGATGACGAACCTGTCCCTGAGAAAAGCAGCAGGGGGTGTTTTGGTGGTCTTCAGGGGGGCCGGCCAACTCTTTACCATCCGTAAGGAACGAACCAGGAGGCACAAGGCTGTCACCAAAGCCAAGGCAGGGGAAAAGAAGGTCAAGCCGAAAGTGGTCAAGCGCAGAGAGGGTGTCGCCATCGGCGGCAGGAAACCTGAACCGGTTCAGGAGGAGTTCGAGGCACTGCCAAGGCCGAAGGGCAGGTTCTCGCTGCCGCCGCTGAGACTCCTGGACCAGCTGGATCAAACCTACGGCGGTGTCACCGAAGAGGAGTACCTCGCCCAGTCCGGGATCCTGGAGAGGAAATTGAACGAATACGGGATCCAGGGGAGCGTCACCGCGGTCAATCCCGGTCCCGTGATCACTGTTTTCGAATACGAACCGGCTCCGGGAGTCAAGATCAACCGGATCGTCAATCTCACCGGCGATCTGTCCCTGGCCCTCGGAGGCAGGGCCATCCGGGTGGTGCCGCACATACCGGGAAAGTCGGTGGTCGGTATCGAGGTACCCAACATCCATCCTGAGATCGTCAGCCTCAGGGAGATCCTGTCCTCCCCGGAGTTCAAAAAATCCAAAGGGACCCTGAAGCTGGCCCTCGGAAAGGATACTTCGGGAGTGCCCCTCGTGACCGACCTCGACTCGATGCCGCACCTTCTTATTGCCGGGGCCACAGGGACGGGAAAAAGCGTGGCCATTAACTCCATGATACTCAGCCTCATCACCAACCTGATCCCCGATGAGGTCCGGCTTCTGATGATCGACCCGAAGATGCTCGAACTCTCCCCCTACGAGGGAATACCCTATCTCCTGTCCCCGGTGGTCATGGAGCCGAAAAAGGCGGCTTCTGCCCTGAGGTGGCTGGTCGCTGAGATGGAGAGACGATATCAGCTCCTTGCGTCTCACAAGGCTCGTGACATCGGCGGTTACAACCGCAGGATGGCCAAGCTCGATTCGCCACCGGAAGGGGACGACCCCCACCTGCCCCATATCGTGGTGATCATCGATGAGCTGGCTGACCTCATGATGAGCGCCTCCCGGGATATCGAGGAGTGCATTGCCCGGCTGGGCCAGATGGCCCGGGCGGCAGGTATCCACCTGGTGATCGCAACCCAGAGGCCGTCAGTGGACATCATCTCGGGCAACATAAAGACCAATATCACCTGCCGGATCGCCTTCAAGGTCTTCGACAAGGCGAATTCCAGGGTAATCCTCGACGAAAATGGGGCGGAGCAGCTCCTCGGAAGAGGCGACATGCTCTTCACCCGGCCGGGCATGGCCCGAATGATCCGGGGGCATGGATCCATGGTTACGGATGATGAGGTAAACAGGGTTGTCAGGTTCCTGAAGGATCAGGGAAAACCGGAATACAGGGATGACCTGTTCGATTATGAGCCCCAGACCCTGACGAGAAGTGAGGAAGACCAGGACGAGAAGTACGACGAAGTCCTGGATTTTGTGTTCCTGAAAGGATTCGCATCGGCTTCCATGATCCAGAGAAACTTCAAGGTGGGCTACAACCGTGCCGCCAGGATGGTCGAGAGGATGGAAGCCGAGGGAATTATCGGCCCTCCTGATGGGGCCAAGCCCAGGCCAGTCCTCAAGAGAGTAGACTTCGAATGACTCGAACCCTGATCGTGCTGGCCTCCCTGTTGTGCGCATCATCCCTGTCCGCTGCCGACATCAAAGATGAGGCCAGCCAGGCGATGGCGCTGGTGCGCCGGACCTACAGCACCCTTAAAACCATCAGGGCCCCCTTCATTCAGACTGAGGAAAGACCCGGTGTCGGAATTTCCCTGCAGGAAGAGGGGACCCTGTCATTCCTGCTTCCCGACATGATGAGATGGGACTATGAAGGTGAGAAGCCCCACCGGGTGGTCATCAACGGCAATCTGGTTTGGATCTACGCCCCGTCCCGCAAGCAGGTGGTCCGCAGGGAAATGACCCCCGAGGAGATGAGGCAGGGCGCAGCCACATTCCTCCGGGGACTTGAGGATCTGGAGCGTGACTTCACCATCAGGTCCACCGGCGACGGATCCGGCAAGCGTTACCATCTGGATCTCTATCCCATCTCCGAGATGACCCCCTATGAGCGGATCGGAGTAGCCGTGTCCCGGGAGACCGGCATCATCGAGCGGCTCAGCATCCACCATCGGATCGGCAACCTGACCACCATCGTTTTCTCCGACATAGAAACCGACGTCAAGCTGTCGGAGGATCTTTTCGCCTGGGACGTACCGGTGGGGGTGGAGATCATCGAGCCGTGAGGCATTTTCATGTATCGGAGTATCGGGGTTTCGGTGTGACGGAATTGAATCAGCCTTCTTTATCCTGTCGCCCATGAAAGAGTGATTCCCTGATGAAAATCACGGTCACTTCCCTTGGCTGCTCCAAAAACCTGGTCGACACCGAGGTCATGCTCGGGCTCCTGGCCCGGGTCGGGGCCACCCTGGTGGAGGATCCCGGTCAGGCGGACTGCATCCTGATCAACACCTGTGCCTTTCTCACCGAGGCGGTCCAGGAGGCCCTGGACAGTATCGTGGAGCTGGCCCGATACAAGACAGCGGGCAGAGCCTCGAGGCTGGTGGTGACGGGGTGCCTGGTGAGCCGCTACGGTGCGGAGCTGCGCAGGGAAGTTCCGGAGATCGATGCCCTTGTCGGCCCCTCCTCTCTGGAGGAGGTGGTCGAAGCGGTCACCGGCCGGAAAGGGCCCCCGGCGGTCCCAGGCGAACAATTCCCGGGGCGATTGATCTCCGGCCCCGGACACAGGGCTTACCTCAAGATAGGAGAGGGATGTTCGAACCACTGCACCTACTGTCTGATCCCTGGCCTGAGGGGGGAGTTCCAGAGCCGGTCCCTCGATTCGGTCTGTGCAGAGGCCCGGTGGTTGGTCGAGCAGGGTGTCCGGGAGGTCGATCTGGTGGCCCAGGACACGGGGCGCTTCGGCAAGGACACAGGCGAGGGGTCCCTGGCGGACCTCCTCCTCGGCATCCTGGATCATCCGGCTGATTTCTGGATCCGTCTCCTGTACGTCCATCCATCCAGGCTGGATGACCATCTGCTCGAGGTCATGGCGTCCGATGACCGGGTGTGCCGATACATCGATGTTCCGTTCCAGCATGTCTCTTCCCCGGTGCTGGATCGGATGGGGCGCCGGGATGTGCCCCGGGCCGTCGACGTCCTGGAACGGGTTCGCCGGCTTCTGCCGGGGGTGTATGTCCGGACCACATTGATGACCGGTTTTCCAGGAGAGACCGAGGGGGACTTTCAGGAACTGCTGACGTTCGTCCGAGGGGCTCAGATCAACCATCTCGGGGTCTTTTCCTACAGCAGGGAGGAGGGGACCCCGGCGGCATCCCTCGATGGCCAGGTGGACAGAGGTGTCGCCGAAAAGAGGGCGGCCACTCTCATGGCGGCTCAGGAGAAGGTCTCCAGAGGCCTGCTTGCCGGAATGGTGGGGACCAGCCTGGAGGTGTTGGTGGAAGGACAGGATGAGGAAGGGCCCTATGGCCGTCATCGAGGCCAGGCTCCGGAGGTCGACGGGGTGGTGAGACTGGACAGGCAGGCGGAGCCGGGGCAATTTGTCCAGGTGAGGATCACCGGAAGCGGGGTGCATGATCTGGAAGGGGAAGTGATAAAGGATAAAGGCTAAAGGCTAAGTGATAAGTGATAAGTGCTAAGGGCTAAGAACTGGGAACTGAGAACTGAGAGCAGAGAGCTCAGGGCCCTGTCCTCAGTTCTCTGCGGAGATCCTATGGCCGGCAGAACGGTAGACATCATCGGCGGACGGGACCTGAAACTCATCCAGGACCCCCGCGGCGTGAAGGCCTCGGTGGACGGTCTGCTTCTGGCGCGGTTCGTCAGGCCCGAGGCCGGCTGGAGGGTGGCCGACCTGGGATGCGGTAACGGGCTTGTGGGACTGATCATGGCTTCCGATCAGCCGGATTGCGATGTTCTGGGAGTGGAGATCCAGGAAGGCCTCGCCCGCAAGGCGGCTGAAAGCGCTGCTCTTAACGACCTTAAAAACGTGCGGTTTCTGGTCACCGATCTTAAGGCGTGTCCCTGGACCGAGGGGCTGGCCCGGTTCGATATGGTCGCGGCCAACCCTCCCTACCGGAAAGCAGGGACGGGAAGGATCAGTCCCGATCCGGCCCGGGCCGCGGCGAGGCACGAACTGCTCGGCAACGTATCCGATTTCGCCCGTGCCGCGTCCTCCATGCTCCGGGACGGGGGATGCTCGGTCTGGGTCTTCCTCGCCGAGCGGCAGCCGGACCTGGTCGAGGCTGTGACAGGGGCTGATATGGAGCCGGTCCGTGTCAGGTACGTTCTGTCCAGGGAAGGCGATGAGCCGGCACTTATCCTCCTTGAGGCCATCAAGGGCGGCGGGGTGGGGACCATGTGGGAGGAGCCTCCGCTCGTCCTCTACCAGGGACGGTCGGGCCGGGACTACACGGACGAGGCGCGGCAATTGCTCTATGGGAAGGGGAGCTGGGAACTGAGT
>JBFFDD010000056.1:0-12792 GCA_041559575.1 bacterium | reverse complement strand
GCGTTGTTTGCGTCCTTGGCTGGTAGAGCCCGTTTTGGATTTTGGGTTGTTAACTTTGGATTCTGGATTCCTTTGGCCCATGTCCTCGGACCTGATGACCCCGTAAAGGTGGGAGGCGCAGTCAGGGCCGACCAGCCTCTTGGCCGCCTCCAGGCGAACTTTGACGTCGCCGGTAAGGACCTTCCTCCGGTTCAGGTACCGGATGCGTATCTCTTCGGCTTTAGGGTTCATGACATATCAGTTCTGTGAGCAAAGGGGCCAAGAATTAAGTAAAACCGGTTTCATCACTACTATTATTAACTTCCATTCGCAAGACATATAATTAATGTATAACATGAGCTATGCCTGCTATCTATTCAATTTAATTAAGTATATAAATTATACAACGTGCAGTTTACGGCGAATTTTTCTGGTCAATCTGTTTATTTTATTTGCGGGAAATCTCTCACCTTTGCACTTTTCTCTTTGTACTTATCACCCCGCGCCAGGGAAATGATCAGCCCAAAATTTCCCTGGCGCGGTTCCACCCCTTCTCCACCCTCGTGGCGACAGCATCTTGAGAGAAATCGAGAAGATTTCCAAGGTGCTCCTCCGGTTCGATGATGAGGCACCTGTAATACCTGTAGGGCTTTCCCTTGGCGTTATGGAGGGTAACTCCGTGTTCCGCGGCCTCCTGGACGTTGCGGTTGATATGGGTAAACTCGTGGATATCTGATGAGATGATGCCTGCCGAGGATATGTCCAGAGCCCTCAGACCGATGTCGAGCACGTTTTCAAACTTCCCCGACATGGGCGGAGGATCCTGAGGCCAGCAGTTGATCACCACCACCTCATCGGGGTCGGAGTCCAGCACGTCCCCGATGGGCGAAAATCGCCTCAGGGAACCATCGACCATGTACTGGCAATCTGATGAGACCCACTGCGGCGGCCACAGGATGGGCACCACGGTGGAAGCCAGGATGGCCCGCTTGAGATTGGGATCATCCTCTTTGTAGATCGTGTACTGGCCTGTCCTCAGGGAAACGGTGCCTACCCTCAGGTGGGTCTTGATCTCTTTCGGTTCGACCTCCTGTTCGATGATCCGGGCGAGAGGATCGTTCTCGTAAATGGACAGGTTGCCCAGAAAAAGCCTGATGGCGGTCCAAAAGTTCATCCTTCCCGTATAGACCTTGTTGTTACATATCGTCTTCCATATGGTTTCCAGGCGATGGTACTTTTCCATGGCCAGCATGGCCCCGTTGAGGGCCCCTACGGACACACCGGCGATGATGTCCCAACGGTAGCCCTTCTCCTCCCTCAGGTACTTCTCCACCCCGATCTGAAAGGCCCCCTTGGCCCCCCCCCCACTCAATACGAGAGCGGTTTTCACCGTTATCTCCTCCGTGATCCAGCAAACCATATAGACGGCCGATCTGTCCGCACCGGCTTGTTAGGCCTTACTTGATTATATCAGAGGGTGAAAAGGGCTTTCCTCAAAAAAAGGACCACTGGAAACCAGCGGAAAGCGGCAAGGGGAAGGTGGAAAGGGAAAATTTTAGGCATGGTTCTAGGTCCAGGCACTGGGGTCTGGGGTCCAGTTACGAGGGTTCAAGGGATCTATTTTCCCAGACACCAGATACTAGACACTCGACACCGGCTTCAGGCTCCTCATTATTCCCCTCCTCCCCTTTCCCGGATCAACTGGATGACCTCCTGGTTCTGCCTTTCGCGGGCGAGGGCCAGAGAATTTCTGCCATCCCTGGTTCGAGCGTTCACATCCGTCCCCTGATCCAGGAGATACCTCACTACAGGTCCACTGCCATTGAAGGCGGCGAAGTGGAGGGCCGTCCATCTTTGCCTCGTTTGAGCATCCACGTCTGCTCCATTGGAGACCAGAAGCCGGACCGCCTCCTCGTGACCACCCGCAGCGGCCATCATCAAAGGTGTAATACCTTTCACTGTCTTTGCGTTGACATCAGCACCATTTTCCAGAAGGATGCTCATAACCTCAACATTTCCGTGAGCGCCTGCCCAGTGCATGGGTCGGGTCCGGTTGATGCTCCTGGCATTGGCCACTCTGGGATCCAAACGGATAAGACGGGTGACCTTTTCGATGTCACCCTCGCGGACGGCCATGAAGATCTCCGTGTCACCCCAGGAGACACCAGCTGACAGGCTGAGCAGGGATAGGACGATGATAAAACAGGTCAGGCGTTTCATCTTTTTACCGTTCCAGGATCCAGGTCCCATGTTCCAGGGTCAAGACTCTTGGCGCTTAAGTACTTTGTTCCTGGTTCTCAGGACTAAGTTCTGACGAACTTTTTACTACCCTTTAATGAAAGTCCCCTCCCGGTACTCCCTGAACGCCAGATCCAGTTCCTCCCGGGTGTTCATAACGATGGGCCCACGCCAGGCAACCGGTTCATTGAGGGGTTCGCCGGAAATGAGGAGGAACCGTAAACCCGCCTCGGCTGTGCGGACGACTACCGAGTTACCACTGCCGAACAGAACGATGTTGTCAGGTCCGATCTGCGCATCCCCGGTGTTATCAAACGCTCCCCCGCCGGAGAGAACATAGGCAAAAACAGTGTGCCCCGGATCCGTGCCGTGGGTGAAAACGGAGTCAGGGGATACGGATACATCGAGATATTCGGGGCTTCTGACGATGTCTTTCACCGGGCCTTCTGTTCCATCATATCTCCCGGCGATGACCTTGATGACCGAACCGTCATCCAGCCTGCACTCCGGAATGGTACCGGCCGGAACATCCCGATATCTCGGTTCCATCATCTTGTGGCTGGCCGGCAGATTGACCCAAAGTTGAAGGCCCCTCATGTCCCCTTCGATCCTGTGGGGCATTTCCTGATGGACAATTCCACTTCCGGCGGTCATCCATTGAACGTCCCCGTCACCTATCTCGCCCGTATTGCCGATGCTGTCGCCATGTTCCACCTCGCCTCGGATCACATAGGTCACCGTTTCAATGCCCCTGTGGGGATGCCAGGGAAAACCGGCGGTATAATCAGCCGGATCCTTGGAGTGGATGTCGTCCAGGAGGAGAAACGGGTCAAATTGCGGGACCTCGTTAAAACCGAACGCCCTTTTCAAACGGACGCCGGCCCCTTCGAGGGTCGGTTTGCTCGGAAAGACCTTAGCGGTGGCCCTTACTGTGCTCACGGTAATATCTCCTATCTGTCCGCATTGGACCTGATTTTCATACTGAACCCACCGAATACTTGACATTTATAGTAGGTATTATAACCACCGTTCGACACAAGTCAAATTGACCACCGGTCCATTCCGGAAAAAGAAATTGGACCACGGTGATCAAATGGTGTAGAAAGGTCGGCGATATGGAGAAGAGACATTGGCAAACGATCCTGTTCCTGGCCGCCTGTTCCGGGGTTCTGGTCTTTTTCCTCATGGCTCCCGAGGGCACCACCCCACGCATGCCCAGGGATAAGGATCACGAGGGCAGAAAGAAGAATTACGCACTGTGTTTCTCATGCCATCAGCCAGAATCCCTGCCCGAAGACCACGTCCTCGAGGATGGAACCCCGCCGACCGGGAAGTTCAAGTGCTACTTCTGCCACAAGCTGGTAAAAGAGTCATAGGTCTCCACCACCATTAAGGATCTTAATCTCCCGCAAAGACGCCCTTCGACTTTGCTCAGGACAGGCAAAGCTCGCAAATAAAACCAGAACCTGTACTTGAGAAAGACCGTGATACCCCTTCATTCCCTTTGTTCCTCGGCGTCCTGCTCGTCCGCCATGGCTCTCTGAGCGACGGCGGAAGTGAGTGACGCGGCGGGGGTGACGAACGGGCGAGAGATGATAGTATTATTCAAACGGTAATGTAGAATTAACTGCACACTTCAAACCTGGGACCTCACACTTTAATTAAATGGCCATCTTCATGGACAGAAAAAGGAGCGACGGCTGGGCTCATCTCTTTTCCGACCTTCCCGGGGATGCGGGATCAAGGGAACTGCGTGAATTCGCTGAGAAGCTGGGCCTGATAAGACGGAGGATCCACGCCAGCCACACCTACGCCGAGCACTATGATATCCGCGGCGGTGAAATCCACCTTGTCAAGGCAGCCGGGATCCCGGTTGTAGAGCGCAGGGAACTGGGGCGGATACTCAAGAAAAAGAGATCGGTCATGGGGCCGAGGAGGGGCCGCCTCGGTCGGGCGAGGAAGATCCCCCACCGGCCGGAGTGAACAATCGGAATTCCAAATTCAAAATTGAAAATTCAAAATGGTCTAATCATTCCCACCCAAAGGATTAAAAATGTATTTTATCACACCCGATTTTGAGATAGTTTTGTCCCCACTTCCCCTTTCCTCGTAACGACCCGAAGTCCCATTAAATCCCTTCATTTCCTGGGTGTTCTTTGAACTGAAATTTCTAAAATAATTTCGAATTTTTAATTTGGGGCGGGTTATATACTTCAAACCTCAAACTTCAAACGTCAAACTTCGTTGTACCGGAAACAACTTACCAGGTGATCGTTGACCATGCCGGCGGCCTGCATGAAGGCGTAGCAGATGGTGGGCCCGACGAACCTGAAACCGCGCCCCTTAAGATCACGGCTCATGGCCTCCGACTGGCTGGTGGACGCGGGTATCTGATCGATGGTCTGCCATGAGTTGCGGATGGCGCTTCCCCCCGTGAACCGCCAGACATAGGCGTCGAAGGTCCCGAATTCCTCTTTAATCGCAAGAAAAGCTCTGGCATTGCCTACCGCCGCCTCGATCTTCCTCCGGTTACGAACGATCCCTGAATTCCCTAACAGTTCCTCGACCCTGGCCTCATCGTAAGCGGCAACGGCTGCCGGGTCGAAACCGTCGAAGGCAGACCGGAAGAAAGCCCTCTTTCTGAGGATGATCTCCCAGCTGAGACCGGCCTGAAACGCGTCCAGGACCAGGAACTCGAACAGTTTGCCGTCGTCGTGGACCGGCACCCCCCACTCCAGATCGTGGTACCGGATCATCAGGTCGCTGCTCGTTGACCAGGGGCACCGGGGTATGGTTTTCAAGCGGCCTCCGTGATCGGCGATCCGTTATTCGTGATTCGATAAGGGATGTTTTCTTCCATTCAGAAGCGTTATCTGGTTCTACCTATAACAAGTCAAAGACCACGAGTACCTTTTACACCGGTTCATACGCTGTCTTCCATCGCAGGATGTCGTAATAGAGCTGCACCCTCTCGACAAAGCGAACCGGCTCTGTCCCTCTCGCGTACCCGTATGCCGCCTTCCGGTAATACTTCGGAAACCTGAGCAGGGGAAGGGTTTGGCTCAGGGACGACCACTTGACAGGATCGAGGCCCTCCGTTTCGGCGATCCTCTGGGCGTCACGAACGTGCCCGTAACCGACGTTGTAGCTGGCCAGGGTGAAGAGCATCCGATCCCTGGGGTCCTCCAGATCGTTGAAACGGCCGTAGAGTCTTGCCAGGTACTTCGTTCCCGCGCGCACGCTCTTTTCGGGGTTCAGGCGGTCTTCGAAACCCATTTCCCGGGCTGTCCGGCGGGTAACCTGCATCAGACCTCGCACACCTGTGTAGCTCCTTGCCCTCGGGTTAAAGTGAGATTCCTGATAGATAACCGCGGCCACCAGCCTCCAGTCCAGACCGTACCTTTCCGCTTCCCGTCGAATCAGGTCCTCGTAGCGGGGAAGCCGCCGGTCCACCCGGCGGTGGAAGACCTTCAGATCAAGGTATTCGAAGATCTCGACGTTTCCGTAGTAGTGCTCGTAGACCCTCTCATAGAAGCCATTTCCCCTGATGTGGTTGAAGAAGGCATCGATCCGGTTGAGCAGATCGCGGTGCCCTTTGCGGACCGCCCATCCCAGGGATTCCTCCTCCTGGATGGGAAAAGGGATCCGGATATCCGGGTAATAGCGCCGGTTCAGAAAGGCAATGTTCGAATCGGCCACCGTTATGCCGATCTCCTTCTCGGCAACCTGCCGGATGAACTCCTCGGTGGGGATATCGGTCCAGAGTTCAAGACTTACCCTCAGTCCCTCCTCCTTCAGCTCCATCAGTCGGTCCTGATAGGACGTTTCCTCCCTGAGGTGGACCGTCCTCCCGTTCAGGTCCTCCATGTTGAGCAGCTGTGTGTCGTCCTTGTGGACGATGATCTGCTGCTGTACCCTGAGGTATTCACCGGAAAAGTCCACCAGTTCCATACGGCCTGGAGTGATGGTCATTCCCGCGGCGATGAAATCCCCTTCTCCGCTCCTCAAGGCCTCAATCATATTGCTCCATCCGGGGGTGATCACCTCGAGTTCGACCCCCAGGTACCTGGCGAATTCGGCCGCCAATTCGAACTCGAATCCCCTTGGCTCGTCCCTGTCGATATAATAGGTGTTAGCGTTGTTCTGGGTGATCATGACGATCCGCCCCGACTCGAGGATACCCTTAAGGTCGCGCCCGTTAAACCTCTTCTGGACGTAGAATGTCGCCGTAACCGCAAAAAGGGCGGTTATCAATATCGGAATCAACCAGGTTTTTTTTGACTTCTCAGCCATTGCGAACCATTTAATATATTGTTTAAGTGGATTTTCATAATTTTCTATACCCTGTCATCTATATTTAGCTCTGCCTTTCCCCCGACACACCGTTACTCCAACACACCGACGCGGGACCACCCCCTCACCGATATTCAGGGTTCGGATGGTCGAACCGGCAGCCGGCCTCCCACTTGGAGCGCTGGTTGCCATGGGCCGGAATTCCGCCGGCATCCCTGAGCATGCGGGCCAGGTGCAGGAGATTCCAGGTCATGAAGGTGGTGTTCCGGTTGGTGAAGTCGTTTTCGGGCCCTCCGGATCCCGGGTCAAGGTAGGAGGGCCCCGGTCCGGCTTCTCCCAGCCAGGCGGCGTCCGCCTGAGGGGGAATGAGGTAGCCAAGGTGCTGAAGGGAATAGAGGATGTTCATGGCGCAGTGTTTGGCGCCGTCCTCATTGCCCGTTATCAGGCATCCTCCCGCCCGGCCATAATAGGCATATTGCCCTTCATCATTGAGGTCGCCCGAGGACGAGTAAAGACGCTCCACGATCCTCGTGCAAATGGATGACTTCTCACCGAGCCAGATCGGCGAGGTCAGGACCAGGATGTGGGCTGCCTTGACCTTCTTGTAGATATCCGGCCAGTCGTCACGTTCCCAACCGTGTTCAGTCATATCCGGATAGACACCGCTGGCGATCTGGAAATCAACCGGCCGGAGAACCTCCACCGAGACCCCGTTCTTCTCCATGATGGCCTTTGATATCCGTATAAGGCCCTCCGTGTGGGACAACTCAGGTGACCTCTTCAGGGTGCAGTTCAGGAACAGCGCCCGCAGATCGGAAAAATCCCATTTACTGCTCTTACACATCTCGATCTGTTTTTCATTCAGTTCCATGGCAAAAATCCTCCCGTGCCGTCTCACATTTCCCTTATCTCGCCGGTTTCAGGAGGATTATACCAGACCGGACCGGCAATGTGTTCTCAGGGTGGAAGCAATACTCAAGGGAGCATATGGCAATACCCCGCAAACGTCCCACCCCCACTGCACACCATCCCCCGGCTGTTATAATTGTGGCAAGAAAGTTCCCCCATGATTCAAGGGAGGGACCGAAGGTCCAATTGTGCACCGACCGGAGGAGGAACGGAATGAGCGATGACAAGAGAAACCCCAAACCCAAGATCGTGCCGGCTCCCAACGGCCCCTACCTGTATTTCAGGAACTTCGATCCAAAGCCTGTGGAGGGCCTGACAAACTCCAAGGGTGAAACGCTGGCAAACC
The DNA here is from genome assembly GCA_041559575.1 of bacterium. Taxonomy (GTDB): domain Bacteria; phylum BMS3Abin14; class BMS3Abin14; order BMS3Abin14; family BMS3Abin14. Next base: position 5,027 of record JBFFDD010000056.1, on the reverse strand, counting down.
CGACCTACACAGCTCTTTGCCGATGCGGGCAGTCCGAGAACAAGCCTTTCTGCGACGGCACCCATGGAACGGTTCATTTCAACGACCGGAAAGAGACCGACGGGCACCTGGACAAACGGATGAATTACAAGGGCGGCAAAATCACCATCCACGACAACCGCGGGATCTGCTCCCACGCCGGTTTCTGCACAGATAACTTGCCGTCGGTATTCCTGATGGGGCAGGAACCCTGGATCGATCCCGGCGGAGCCAGCGTGCAAGAGATTATCCAAACCATCGAAAAATGCCCGTCGGGAGCGCTGAGCTACAGCCTGGACGGAATAGAATACAGGGATCAGGATCGGGAACCCATGGTGACCGCCTCCAAGGACGGTCCTTACTATCTCAGCGGGGGGGTTGAGGTCCTGGGTCACGAACCCAGGGCGGAGGAGGTCTCAGCGGAACACTGCACACTGTGCCGGTGTGGAAGTTCCAGGAATAAGCCCTTCTGCGACGGCACACACTGGGATGTCGGGTTTGAGGATGACAAAAATTAACATCCACTCAGGGCGCCCTGGCATGCATGAGAACAAGCAAAGGAAGGATAAAAAGATTTCTTCCATCACGGAGGAACATCCATTGGCCATTATCGCACCAGGGTTCCTTTCCCCGCTATTTGACGATCTCCGCTTCAACGTGTAGGGTGCCGAATCCAATCCAATCCATTAGGAGGAAGCAATGAAAGTCGAAAATAACATGGTCGTCCGCATCGACTACACGCTCACCGATTCCCGGGAGCAGATCCTTGACACCTCCCGGGGCCATGAGCCTCTGGCCTACATTCAGGGAAGAGGACACATCATTCCGGGCCTGGAGAATGCCCTTGAGGGGAGATCGACGGGTGACAGTTTCAAGGTCTCCATTCCCCCTGAGGAGGCCTACGGCGCGCGGAGCGAGGAGCTTGTTCAGGACATCCCCAGGGAGCAGTTCGAGATCGAAGGGGGATTGGAAGCCGGCATGAGGTTTCAGACCGAAACCGAGGCGGGGGTCATGCTTCTTTCCGTCACCGAGGTCAAGGACGATTCGGTCACGGTGGATGCCAACCACCCCCTGGCTGGAGAGACGCTGAACTTCGACGTAACTGTCGTGGAGGTCCGCGGCGCGACGGAGGATGAGTTCGAGACCGGCCAGGTCAGCGGCCCGGTGATCGTCACATCCTGAAAAAGATGGAAAGAGGATCCGGCCCGTGTTCCCCTGAAACGTTCCCGGACAGAACGGTGTCACCGGGAGAAAAGGCCCCGAAGGGGGCCTTTAAAATCAGTTCCAAGTTCCTAGTTCCAGGTTCTTCGTTCTAGGAGCTGAGCTCTTAGTGCTTGGCTCTCAGCTCTTAGCCCTCAATAAGCATACAACCTGCCGTAGGGCCTGGATGACTTCGCGAACAGCTTGGTGAATTTATGCCGTTTGAGCAGTTTGGCCTTCTTGGCCTCGAGATCGAAGACCCTGCAGAAGTTATGCACGTACTTTTCAATGGCCTTCCACTCGCTGTCAGTGGGGTCCTCCACACCAACTTCGGCACCGATCTGATTCAGATCCACGTCCCCCCGGATGAAGATAGCCCCGCCGTGCATTCCGGTGCCGATGAAATAGCTCTGCCTGACTGGGGGATTATCCTCGAAAAATTTATTTAGGACGATGATCCTGCCCCCGGCCATATACTCACCGAAGAAATCCTGCATGTTGCCGCCGATGACCACCGTCGGAATCTTGTCCATGTATTCCTTCATGTGGATTCCAACCCGGTAACCAACGTTTCCCCTGACGTATATCTCCCCTCCCCTCATACCGTAACCGAGCACGTCTCCGGCCGATCCGTGGATGACCACCTTGCCGCAGTTCATGGTGTTGCCGGTCGCGTCCTGAGCGTTTCCAAACACCTCGATCATGGGACCGTCCATAAACGCCCCCATATCCGAACCGGGGGTTCCGTACACCCGGATCTGGATCTTGTCTCGGTCCTCGATTCCCCAGAGATTGGTTCCCAGGTAACGTTGGCCGAATACATTGCGGATCTCGAATCTTCGGGCCCCTTTGAGGGCCAGGGATCGGATCTCGCGGTTGAGGTCCTTGTAGTAGACGCCTTGAGCGTCCAGTTTGACCCACTGGGTCGCAGAATATCTGGTCCGGGTTTTTGATACCTGTGCCGTAGATGCGCTCATTGTCCTGCTCCTCTTATGCCAAGGGTGTCCAATTCCCAGTCCTCCAGCCCGATGCCCCGAAGCTGCAGGCGGTTGCCCCTGACGGATTCGATGCTGTTGATGCCTCCGCAGCCGAGAAGTTCCTTGATCTCCAGGCTCCACGCCCGCAGCAGATTTTTCAGGTTCTGAGTGCCTATTTCGGGATTGACCCGCTTGGTGAGATATGGGTCCTGGGTGGTGATACCCCACGCACACTTACCCGTATAGCACTTCTGGCAAACCGTGCAGCCCAGGGCCATCAGAGCCGGTGTACCGATGTAAACCGCGTCGGCCCCGAGGGCGATAGCCTTGAAAATGTCCGCTGAGTTACGGATCCCGCCCGAAACCACCAGGGACGCCCAGTTCCGGATACCCTCGTTGCGGAGCCTCGTGTCCACAGCGGCCAGGGCCAGCTCGATGGGGATCCCCACGTTGTCCCGCAGGATCTTCGGGGCGGCGCCGGTGCCTCCGCGAAGACCGTCCAGGACGATAATGTCCGCCCCAGCCCTCACCATTCCTGAGGCGATGGCCGGGGCATTGTGAACAGCGCTGATCTTGACCGACACGGGCTTCTTGTAATCCACTGCCTCCTTGAGGGCATGGATGAGCATATGCAGGTCCTCAATGGAGTAGATGTCGTGATGAGGCGCCGGACTGATAGCGTCCGAACCCTCGGGGATCATACGGGTCAGGCTGATATGTTCCGACACTTTTTCACCGGGAAGGTGCCCACCGATTCCGGGTTTGGCCCCCTGGCCGATCTTGATCTCCACCATGGCCGCGTCATTGAAGTACTCCAGGTCCAACCCGAACCGGCCTGAGGCGCACTGCACGATGGTGGCTTTGCCGTATTTACGGAGCTCTTTGGGCCAACCGCCTTCCCCGGTATTGAACAGGGTGCCGTAATCAAAGGCCGCCCGGGCCAGGGACTGGAATGAGTTGTAGGAGATCGCCCCATAGGACATGGCTCCGAACATGATGGGAGTGGACAGCACCACATTGGGGTAGTCGGGCAGTTCCAGTTCCCCATCTCTGAACTCGAGATGATCCGGTTTTCGGCCAAGATAGGTCCTCAGTTCCATAGGCTCGCGCAGGGGGTCGATGGAGGGATTGGTCACCTGGGAAGCATTGATCAGGATGTGATCCCAGTAGATCTTGTGGGGTTTGTCGCAGCCCATCCCCGTCAGGAGCACGCCTCCCGTCTCAGCCTGCTTCTTGAGATCCTGGATATATTCTCGTGTCCAGTTGGCGTTGGGTTTGTAGGTGTACTCGTTATTCTTTATGACCAGAGCGTTGGTGGGGCACAGGACCGCGCATCGCTGGCATGCCACACAGTTCTCCTCCCTGTGGACCATGACGTTGTGATCCGCGTCGTACCCGAAAACATCGAAGGAACACTGCCGTTCGCATACCCTGCATTGGATGCAGCGACCCTCATCCCGGTCAACGGTGAACTCTGGCAAAAGGGATGTCAGCATGTCGGGTAGACCTCCACTTTCTCACCTTTTTCCAGTTCACGTCCCCCTTCCACGACATCGTGGTCCGGAACATCCTTGAGCCGGGCAATGACCGGGTGGCCCCCCACCGGGATCCAGACCCGCTCCAGTTCCGGTGACACGAGACGGATGGCCGACTCCTCGGAGGAGGCGTACACCATGTCACCCTGGATACCGGCGACCATGGGCCTCAAGCGGATGCGGTCGGTATGGGCCACCATCTCGCCGTGGTGGGCGACGATAATGGCGAAGGGCCCGTTGAGGAGCAGTGGGCCGTAGGTGCTCCTTATGGCCTCGAAATATCTTCTCTCTTTCTGATCCATGCGGTCGATCTGCTCCCACACCGGTGGAGAGAAGATGTCCATGACCGTCTCAATGGCCAGTCCGTGACGCCTGGCCAGCAGATCCACCGCGTAGGCCACCACCTCGGTGTCAGTGTGCATGGTGCAGACATAGTCGTACATCTCGAGAAACCGGCGATTGGCTCCGTAGGAACTGATCTCCCCATTGTGCACCACCGTCCAGTCCAATAGGGAGAACGGGTGAGCACCGCCCCACCATCCCTGCGTGTTCGTGGGGAATCGGCCGTGGGCCGTCCAGATATATCCGAGGTAGTCCTCCAGGCCGAAGTACTCTGCGATCTCCTCGGGAAAACCGACTCCCTTGAAAACCCCCATGTTCTTGCCCGAGGAGAACACATAAGCGCCGTCGATCCTGGTATTGATCCGAAACACCCGACGGGTGACCGCGTCATCCTCGCTGATGATCTCATGCATTTCCTCCACCTTGGGCTGAACGAAGTAGCGCCAAACGTCGGGTGGATTCTTGATGGCCTTCATGGGAAAGGTGGGGATCTCCTCGGACAGGTTGATATGGAAAAACCTCTTCAGGTAGACCTCCGTATCTTCCTGAGACACTTTCGTGTCGAACATGATCTGGAGGCAATAATCGTCGGATCGCTCGGGGTAGCAGCCGTAGATAGCGAATCCACCACCGAGCCCGTTACCCCGATCATGCATGTTGGAGATCGCGGTGATGATATCCTTGCCCGACACCGGGTCCCCCGCAGTGTTCATCATCCCGAAGATGGAGCACTGCGAGATCACTTTTTCGTCGTTGTAGGGATTATTGACTTTCGACAGGTCTTTCATATCTACCTCGTGTGCCGGTTCAATATTCAAAATTAAACATCCAAAAGCGCGCTGCCTTGAATCTTGAATTTGGAATATTTAATTCTCTATTCAATCACCGTAATCGGGTGCTTGATCCTCTCCTTGACCTCATCGGGCAGCTGCACCGCGGAAAAGTCGTCGGCGAG
>JBFFDD010000055.1:0-12906 GCA_041559575.1 bacterium | reverse complement strand
CTCCTTGAGGCCATCAAGGGCGGCGGGGTGGGGACCATGTGGGAGGAGCCTCCGCTCGTCCTCTACCAGGGACGGTCGGGCCGGGACTACACGGACGAGGCGCGGCAATTGCTCTATGGGAAGGGGAGCTGGGAACTGAGTGCTAAGTGCTAAGTCCTAAGTCCTAAGTGCTAAGTGCTAAGTGCTAAGTGCTGAGTCCAGAACCTCAAACGTCAAACTTCAAACCTCAAACGGTAAGCCCCTCGTCGCCTATCCTAATCTCCAATTTCCATCCTCTATTCTCTACTCTCTATTTCTCCCTCCTCTACTCAAACACATACCTCAGACCCACCGAGACATTGTGGCTCTGGAAGAGATCCGCGTACTCACTGGATGTCGTCAGCAGCTCATATTCACTGGTGATAAAGAACCAGTACTGGAGGTCCACCGACAGGCTCTCCGAAAGCTTGAACGCCACCCCGCCACCGGCCTGATAGGCCAGGACGAAATCATCATCCTCCCCGCCCCCCTCCTCCACCGACACAAAGGCTCCCCCGAAACCCAGCCCAACGTAGGGGTTCCAGGAGGACCAGGTCTCGATATCATAGTAACCGTTGAACATCAGGCTTCGAACAGAGAACCTGTTGCCGGCGGCGGGTAACGAACCCAGATTGCCGACGTCCGCTTCCCTCTGGGTGGCCTCCAGCTCCATCCGGCCGTCCTGGAAGGACCAGCCGAAGGCGGCGGCGGCAAGGGAACCGCTCTCAAAGGATACATCCATCTCTCCCAGATCGGGATCGTCGATCAGATCGTTAAAAACAGCGTCAAGGACATCGGAGCTACCTGATCGGACCGTCAGGTAATAGACCTCGGAAGCCAGACCCGACTGGGCCTGGCAGGTGAGCAGGGCGACACAAACAACGAGAAACGCGAGCTTTCTGGTCATCCTAAGCCTTGTCCGACGGACATCCCTCTTAAGATGCCGTCCACACATGGTTTTGAGGCCACAGAGCGACGACTTTCGGGGTAGGACTTTACCAGAAAAAGCCTGGCAAAGGGAAGTGAGAAGCGCCCTTCGGACGAGTGGAAAGTGCAAAGTGGAAAGTGGAAAGGTAATTTCCGCGACAGGGCGACAGGGCGACTTGGCGAGGGGGCGACTGGACGACAGCGCGAATGTGCCGGTTCTTCGCTGAATCGGTTAGTCGATCAGTCGTAAATTCGAGCGTACCAGTTCTGGGAGATAAGTAAAAAACCAGTTCTAAGCGATAAGAGATAAGTGCTCAGTGATAAGGGTACTGCGCTCTTACTTATCACTTAGGACTCAGTTCTCCGTTCCCGGTTCCCGGTTCTCAGTCCTGATCCCTTTTCATCGTAAACCTTATATCCCCCACCACCCCCTTGCCGACCTTCTCTTCCAGTTTGCCGAGAAGTTCGCTCTTCCTTAAGGATAGCTCATTCATCCAGGAGGGATGGCTCACCTCGACGACCAATGTTTTTCCCCGGAAGCTCACCGGTCGGGTGTGGTCGGCCGCGTTGCCGGAGATCTCTTCCCAGACGATCATCGCCCTGCCGCGCTGGGCCGTGTCCTCCGGCATGTCGAGGTTGCCCAGGACTGTGCCGATGATCCTGTCCACAGGGGTCAGTCCCCTTTTCCTCCTCGGGTCTCTCATCTGAAATTGACTCCGTTCAACTGCCTTCAGGTCCGGGTGAAGAAAGGTAAACTTCTTGACAGTAATAGTCAAATCACCTAACTTCTTAATTAGGAATACAGTATTTTGTATACACTTTTGGGGCGCCTTTCAGCTACCGGGATTATAACAAGATCATGCGATTGAAGAAGCACAAAACCCTGAGGGAACAAATAGCCTCATCCCTGCGGGAGTCCATTATCAACGGGGAACTGCCCCCCGGCCAGAAACTTACAGAGCCCGAACTCGCCGAGCGCCTTGGGATCAGCAGAACCCCGATTCGGGAGGCCTTCCGGCAGCTTGAAAGCGAGGGTTTCCTCACCGTCATTCCCCGACGGGGGGCGGTGGTGGCCACCATTACCGCCAAGGAGATCCAGGATTTCTATGATCTGAAGAGTCTTCTGGAGGGATATGCCGCCAGGGTTGCTGTGGAGAAGATCACCGATGAAGACGTGGAAAAGCTGATCAGGATCAATGAGCAGTTGGCCGATTTGGCCGAGAAAGAGCACGTCGAGGCCTTTTTCAAGAAGAACGAGGAGTTCCACAACTGTTTTCTTAAGCTGTGCGGCAACGAGAAGCTGATCGAGGTCCGGGACAACATGGTCAAAAGGTTCCTCGGTTATCGAATGGCCACCCTCTCCCTGCCGGGCAGACTCATGGATTCGGTTAAGCAGCACAGCTCCATCATCAGAGCTTTCAAGCGAAGGGACGGACGCCTGGTCGAGGCCGTGGTGGTTGAACACGCCCTGCTGGGAGGCGACGAATTAGCCGACCAGGTCAAGGCGCTTCACGAGGAAGAGGGAGTTGTCATGGGCTAGGGGAACCTGGGCCGGTTTCCCGGGGGGGCTCCCTTTGTTAAATTGGAAAACAGACCACCCACCGGGGTGCCGGACCCTGCAGATTAGAGCGAATTCATGCGGTCATGAAAGACTTCAAGATCAAGATAGAACACCCTAAACTCCTTTCCGAAGATATCGCTGAGTCCATCAAAACGGCCATCATCAAGGGAAAGTTCAAGCCCGGTGAGAAGATCTCCGAGGGGGAACTGGCCGAATCCATGGGCATCAGCCGTACTCCACTCAGGGAGGCGTTTCGAAAGCTGGAGAACGAGGGTTTCATCGAGATCATCCCCCGGAAGGGCGCGGTTGTCACGGAGATCGACCCGAACGAAGCCTTCGAACTGTACCTGATCAAAAGCACCCTGGAGGGCCTGGCGGCCAGGCTTGCCACCCGGAGGATCCAGGACAAGGACATCCAGAAGCTGGTGAAGATCAACACGGAACTGAAAAAACTCATCGACGACAACGAGCTGGAGACCTTCTACCAGACCCACTGCCGTTTTCACGAGGTGTTTATCAAGGTGTCGGGCAACGACCGTCTGATCCAGATCATCTCCAATCTCAACGATCATTTTCAACGGTTGGGCATCGTCTCCCTGACCCTCCCCGGCCGCTATAAAAGCGCCATCAGGCAGCACGAGGAGATCATCGACGCCTTCAAAAGGGGGGACGAAATGACCGTGGAGAGAGTGGTGCGGGAGAACGTCATGACCGGGGGGCGTGTCCTGATCGATCACCTGGGTCAGGCCAGGGGAAAGGATGACCCGGAAAGGATCGGCTAGGGTCTGGGTGGTCACTTCAATCCAAGGTCCAAAGTCCAAAGAGTAGAACTGGGAACTGGTGCGCTCGATTTTACGACTTGTCGACTGACCGACTCAACGAAGAACCGGCGCATTCGCATTGTCGGAAAGTCGTAACCTCGCCCAGTCGTCCAGTCGCCCCGTCGCTCCTTCTCCCCCTCGCCCCGTCGCCCAATCGCCCCGTCGCTCCTTCTCCCCCTCGCCCAGTCGTCCAGTCGCCCCGTCGCCCAATCGCCTCGTCGCCCCGCCGCCCCCTCGTCCTCTCCGCGTCCCCCTGTCCGCTCTTCCCTTCGTCTTCGCCTGCCACGCCAACTTGTCTCGCCAAAGCTCGAAGAGCGACGGCGGAAGCTCAAGGAGCGGCGGCGGGTCTTACTCCTTCGTCTGATTTTTCCCCTTTCCTCCCATCCCGGTTGATTCCGGTTCAAATCTCTGACATTATCTCTCCGACCGATTCCGCGCCGTGCCGGTTTTGAGCTCACGGACATCTCATCACTTACGAGGTAATCCATAGTGTCGATCCCTAAGGTCCCCAGGCGGACCTTCCTTAAGATGGGGGCTGGCCTTCTGGCTGGCGGCCTCTTCAAGGCAGGTCCAGGCGCCCTGGCCGCCGGCATCAATCCTCCGCTTGTCTATGGCCGGGAAATCCCCAGCCGGTGCCCCCTCTGTTCCATGGGGTGCGGTGTGGTCTACCTTAAGAGGACGGACAGGAATTGGGCCGTCGAGGGGGACCCGGACTGTCCTGTGGCCGGAGGGAGCCTTTGCTCACGAGGTGCAGCACTGCTGGCCGTTTCCGACCTGGCCGGGCCCCCCGGTCCGATGGTCAGGAATCCCGGGAGTGACAGGTGGGAGGAGATCACCTGGCGGCAGGCGGTCCGCAGGTTGGGACGGCGGATAAAAGATCACAGGGACCGCGAACTGAAGAAAGCCATCGATGATCCAAAAGCACCCAACCGTTTCGAGGGAATGGGGATCATAAGCGGCGGAAATCTCACCAATGAAGAGGCCTACCTGGTCTCAAAGCTCTTCCGCTCCCTGGGTGTTATCAATATGGACACCACTGTTCGCGCAAGCCGGGGTATGGCCGTCCTCGGCCTCCTTGAGGTCCTGGGTCTCCCGGCCCCCACCCACCCGCCGGTACAGGTTGCCCAGAGTGACGTGGTCTTTCTGGTGGGCTGCAATCCCGGCCAGACCTCCCCCGTTCTGGCCAGAGCCCTGGACGATGTTCGCCGCAGACAAGGGGTCGTGGTTGTCCTGGATCCGAGGATGAGTGAGACCATCAAGGAGGGGGACATCTGGCTGAACGTCAGGCCGGGATGCGACTCCGTCGTCCTCGGCGGCCTGATGTCCTGGGTCCTGGAGAATGTCTCTCCCAGGAAGGACGAACTGAACCGGCACACCGATGCGGCGTTTATGACCCTGAGCGAGACCCTTGGGTTCTACGAGAGGCACGGGGCGGGCAAGTCCAAGGGGCAGCTGAAGACGAACCCCTCCCTGGATGAACCCTACTCCATTTATCAGAGGATGAGGAAACACTATGAGCGTTACGACCTGAGGAGGGTCTCGGAGATAGCCGGAGTGGACCAGACTCTTCTCAGGCGGGCGGCCAGGCTTCTGGCCAGGACCGGCGAACAGGAGTTTTCCGCCTGCTTCATCCTGGGATCCGGATCTCTGGGTCGACCGTCAGGCTCGGATAACGCCATGATGGCTGCCATGATTCAGGCCCTGCTGGGCAACCTCAAGAAGCGGGGGGGTGGTGTCGTGGTGGCGGCGGGGGCCGGAAATGCCCAGGGTGTCTGTGATATGGGCCTGCTGTCATCCTTTTTACCCGGTTATCTGAATTTGCCGCGACGCGGTGCGTCTGTCGAGGATGGCAAGAAGGACAGCGATTCAGAGGCCTTCAGGGCCCTTTTGAGGGCCTGGTTCGACCGGACGGACACCCCGGCGGGCTATCTGCCGGTGCTGAACGAAGGGGAAACCCCTTCGATCAGCAATGTTCTACAGGGGATCTCCAGGGGAAAGATTCGGGCGTTGATGGTTCTGGGTGCGGATCCTGTCCTGAGCATGTCCGCCGGCAGGGAGATCAGGGAGTCCATGTCCAACCTTGACCTTCTCATCGTGGTGGATGTTCTCCCCAGCGCCACCAGCGATTTCTGGAGGGCCATCTCCAGACATGCGTCGGCTGTGAAGACGGAGGTGATCTTTATTCCCATGCTGCCTCCGGCCCTCAGGGCCGGCAGTATGACCGACGCCGGGCGACGGGTGCGGTCTTTGGTGCCCGTGGAAAGGGACCGGGAGAGATCCGGGTCCCTGGTGCAGGTCCTGCTGGACCTGGGGGTCAATCTGAAGGAGAGATACCGTGTGGAGGGCGGCTCGATCCCCGCCCCCTTGGCCGCTCTCAGGTGGCCCCTAAAGGGAACCCGCCACCAGGTTGTCCGGGAGATCAACGGCCTGATGGAAAGGGAGGGGGAAGAAACCCTCCTGTCCTCCGGGGTTTCCTGGAGCGGGGACATGCTCTGCGGCAACAGGCTCTACCGCGGGTGGTTGACCGAGGACGGGTGGCAGGCACAGCGCCGCGACAGGACGGACGTCAACGACATCGGTCTCTTTGAAGGGTGGGGATGGTTCTGGCCGGCGGGGATCGGTGACCCCTTTTCATGGGTGTACAGCCGGAAAGAAGATAAAACCGTATCCCTGAGATGGGAAGAGCAGGGGGGGGTGATCCGATCCATCGAGGAGGCCCTTCCGATCAGAAGTCATCTTCCGGTCAGATTCTGGACACCGTCCCCGTCGGCCCCCCCTTTTCCTGAGCATTACGAGCCATTTTACAGTCCTCTTCCCGACCTGTTAACGGGCGGTGAGGCCAATCCGGACATGGTTCTTCGGGCAGGTGGAAGGGAACAATGGAGCTACCTGTCCAGAAGGCCGGACAGGATCCTGGGGCAGTTTCCGGTCATCACCACGGTACACCGGTTCGGAAATGTCCAGGGGACCGGAGGAGTGCTGGCCCAGGTTGGCTGGCTGAGGGAACTCGGCACCCAGCGGATCCTGGAGATCGGCGTGGATCTGGCCGACGACCTGAAGATTGTCACCGGTGACGACGTCACGGTGAGATCCCCCGATTTCGTGGCGGGAGTGGGGGCGGTGGCCCTGGTTACCAGCCGGTTGAGGGCCTTTCACTTCGGCGGCAGGACCTTTCCGGTGACCTCGTTAACCCTCTCCGGGGATGATTCCCCGGGCACCAACGATCTCTTCCCCCCGGTTTTCAACTCCACCGGAGGTGGAATGCAGGTCAAGGCTTTTATGGCGAAGGTGGAGAAAGGCTAACCAGGGAACTGGGAAGAGAGAACTAAAGGCTGGGAACATGAACCAAAGTAAGTTATTCTCCCCTCTTAGTTATCAGGGCTCAGTACCCAATGCTCCGTTCTCGGCACTCGGTTCAAATAACCTGGAGGATTTCCCCAATGCCAAAATCTTCAGACAACCAGCCTGATCCTTCCCGTTCCCTTTTCGAGGGCTCCATGGATGTCGAGGGGATGGAAGATGTCCTGGAGCTGTACAGGGAGCTCTATCCCCTGTCCTCGACGGGTTTGAAAACCAAGGCGAAAATCCGGATTCCCAGCGACAAGGAGACGGAAATGAGGTTGGAGGAGGGGTTCACCCTCCTTGAGCCCGTGGACCTGATGCCGGTTAAAAAGGAGCTGAAAGGCAGGGCCGCGGCTGTCCTGAAGGCGCTGTCGCGGCACTCGGAAAGAAATGATGCCATCCTGAGACTTCAGGATGGGCTGAAAGACCCTGATTTCGCCCCATCCCTGGTGCGAGCGTACCTCGAGGGAGGTGAGGAAGGACTGAGGAAGGAGATCCAGTCCCGCAGGGGGATCGATGAGGAACTGGGTCTGTTCCTGGTGTTCAACACGATCAAGGGAAGCTTCAAGAGGGCAGGTTTGATGAGAGGAGATGTGTCCGCAAAGGGTTGGGAGAAGGGGACCTGCCCGGTCTGCGGGGGACTGCCGGCCGTGGCCTGCCTGACGGGTGAGGAGGGGCAACGTCATCTCATCTGTCACCGCTGTGAAGCCAGATGGCGCTTTCCCAGAATCACCTGTCCCTTCTGTGGAAACAATGATCACCGGAGTCTGGGATATTTTACCGTAGAGGATGGGGATCCAGTGGCGAGGGTCGATTTCTGCACCCAGTGTTCCGGTTACATCAAATCCTGGGATATACGGGAAAGGGAGGATGTCTTTCCCCAGTACGAGGACCTCCGAACGATCAGCTACGACATGGCTGCCGAAAGCGAGGGTTACCAGAGGGGAGGACCCAATATTTTCGGGATTTCCATCAGCTTCGGCGGGGCGGAGGAGGCGGACCAGTAGATCACGGCCTGGGTGCTGGCCGGGGATCAGAAACCATGCCGGCTTTTTCTGGTTTTCCTAATCTAAATTCCTTGCAAACCAAAGACGACTCAAGTAGTATCTAGTCATTCATTAAAAAGCTGTTCTAAAACCGACAGGGGGCAGGGTTTTCGGACGCCGCCCACCCTTTTGGATCCGAGACATAAGTGGCTGAGGCCACATCTTAATTTGAATCGAGTGACTTCCGATCCCGGCGCGTCCCACAGGGACACCCGGGACGATAGGGTGCGGGGAGCAATCGCCGTGCCTGCCTTTTGCAAAGGAAGCCGTGACTTGGTCATGGCTTCCTTTCTCTATTTTACAAACAAAAGCGGAAGAAAGAAGGGAGGTGGGTTCCAGGAGGTAGAATTCCCGAGAGGTTATTGTCTAAACCGCTGTTTGATTGAGAAAGGAAGGTGAGGACAGAATATGAATGTGACCAGGAGAGATTTTCTAAAGATCTCCGGCATCACCGTTTCGGGTGCGGCGATTGGCGGTCTCGGTCTGCGGGGTACTGCAACGGCTGGTATGAGAGAGGGAAGTACAGCCATCAAGTACGCCAAGGAATCGACCACCATCTGTCCGTACTGCGCGGTGGGATGCGGTATCGTCGTTCATGCTCACGGTGGCAAAGTGGTGATTATGGAAGGGGATCCGGATCATCCCATCAACGAGGGAACGCTCTGTTCAAAAGCCCAGGCTCTCCGGCAGGTTTCCGAGAATCCCTACCGGATCACCAGGCCCCTCTACCGCGCCCCGCGAAGCAGTGAGTGGAAGGAGGTCAGCTGGGATTGGGCCTACAGCGAGATCGCCAAGAGGGTCAAGAAGAGCCGTGACGCCGGCTTCACCAAGGTCAATTCCAAGGGCCAGGTTGTCAATCGAAACGACGGCATCGCCCACATCGGATCCGCCGCCCTCGATAACGAGGAGTGCTATGTCCTCCAGAAGTGGCTGCGAGCCCTTGGCCTGGTGTATATCGAGCACCAGGCACGGATATGACACAGCGCAACTGTAGCGGCTCTGGCAGAGTCGTTTGGACGCGGTGCGATGACGAATCACTGGATCGACATCCGCAATTCCGATGTCGTCCTCATCAGCGGATCCAACGCCGCTGAGAACCACCCCATATCATTCAAATGGGTCGCCAAGGCCATGGAGAACGGCGCCAAGCTGATCAGCGTCGATCCCAGGTTCACCAGAACCTCCTCAAAGGCCGACATTTTTGCCGCCATCAGGTCGGGTACGGATATCGCCTGGCTGGGAGGCATGATCAAGTACATCCTCGACAACGAGCTGTACCACAAGGATTACGTCAAGCTGTACACCAACGCCCCCTTCATCCTGAACAGCAGCTTCAAGACGCCGGGCGATCTGGACGGCGTGTTCTCGGGGTACGACCCGAAGAACAGGAAGTACGACAAGAGCTCCTGGGCCTACACCAAGGACGCAAACGGAGTGATCAAGAAGGATCCGAGCATGAAGGATCCCATGTGCGTCCTCCAGCAGCTCAAGAAGCACTTCTCCAGATACACCCTCGACAAGGTGTCGGCCATCTGCGGCACCTCCAAGGACAGTCTTCTCGAGGTCTACAAGGCCTACGCAACCACAGGGAAGCCCGATCGGACCGGCACCATCATGTATGCCATGGGCTGGACCCAGCACACGGTGGGGACCCAGAACATCCGGACAATGGCCATCATCCAGCTCCTGCTGGGTAACATCGGCATGTCCGGAGGCGGCGTCAACGCCCTCAGGGGAGAGTCCAACGTCCAGGGGTCCACGGATCACTGTCTGTTGTTCCACATCCTTCCCGGATACCTTGCAACGCCCTCGGCTTCCCTGTCCAGCCTGGACAAGTATCTGGAAGCCAAGACGCCCAAGACCAAGGAGCCCTACTCGGCCAACTGGTGGCAGAACTATCCCAAGTACATGGCCAGTTTGCTTCGGGCTCACTTCGGCATGAGCGCCGACCTGAACACCCAGTACAACTGGATGCCCAAGCTGGACGACGGCCAGAATGCGTCCTGGCTGATGCTGTTCGACCAGATGTACAACGGCAAGTTCACCGGCTTCTTCGCCTGGGGACAGAACCCGGCCTGCTCGGGTTCCAATGCCGGCAAGGTCCGCGAGGCCCTGAAAAAACTGGACTGGATGGTCAACGTCAACCTGTTCGACAACGAGACCGGTTCCTTCTGGCGCGGTCCAGGTATGAACCCGGCGGAGATCAAAACCGAGGTCTTCCTTCTTCCCTGCGCCATGTCCTTCGAGAAGGAGGGGAGCATCACTAATTCCGGGCGCTGGGCTCAGTGGCGCTATGCGGCTGCAAAACCGCCGGCGCCAGCCGACGTGGACATCATTAACGAGCTCCAGTTCAAGGTGAGGAAGCTTTACGAAGAGCAGGGCGGCGTGTACCCCGATCCCATCCTGAACCTGGCGTGGGATTACGGTCCCAAGGGACCGGACGGCAAGGTCAGGCACATGAACACCCACCTGGTCGCCAAGGAGATCAACGGCTACTTCCTCGAGGACAAGGAGATCAAGGGCACGCTCTACAAGAAGGGCGACCTGGTGCCGTCTTTCGCTTTCCTCCAGGCCGACGGATCCACCTCATCCGGCAACTGGCTGTACAGCCAGTCCTACAACGCGGGCGGTAACAACATGGCCAGAAGGGGCAAGTCCGATCCGACAGGCACCGGCCTCTACAACGGCTGGTCCTGGTGCTGGCCCGTCAACCGGCGGATCATCTACAACCGCGCCAGCGTCGACGAATACGGCAAGCCGTGGGCGCCCCACAAGCCGGTCATCTACTGGAACGGCAAGAAGTGGGTGGGTGATGTTCCCGATGGCGGCTGGCCTCCGTTGAGGAAGCCCGACGGGACCTGGAACGAAAGCACCAAGCTGGCCTACATCATGAAACCGGTGGGCGTCGCCCACATCTTCGGCCCCGGTCGGGCCGAGGGTCCCTTCCCTGAGCACTACGAGCCTCTGGAGTGCCCCCTCGAGAAGAACCTCATGAACCCCCAGAGGATCAACCCGGTAGCCAAGATATTCACCGGCAAGATGGACGTCTTCCTCAACTGCGACGACCGTTACCCCATCGTGGCTACTACCTACCGGGTGACGGAGCACTGGCAGACCGGTATCTTGAGCCGGTGGCTCCCGTGGCAGGCTGAGATGATGCCGGCCAACTTCGTGGAGATCAGCGAGGAACTGGCCAAGGAGAAGGGCATCAGGAACGGCAACAAGGTCGTAGTGTCGTCGGCCAGAGGCAAGGTGGACGCCGTGGCCATTGTGACCAAACGATTCAAGCCGTTCGATGTTGCCGGCACAACGGTTCACCAGGTGGGACTGCCCTGGGCCTTCGGCTGGGCCACCACCAAGGAATATGACGTCAAGGCCAACGGCAAGGCGTACACAAATCCGACCTACGGCGATTCGTCCAATCTGCTGACACCGACCGTCGGCGACGCCAATACCATGATCCCTGAGACGAAGGCCTTTATGGTCAACGTCCAGAAAAAGTCTTAGGAAAGGGGGTGATTTGAGTGGCTGAAAAATATATCGTTATCGACACTTCCATATGCACCGCATGCAGAGGCTGCCAGACAGCCTGCAAGCAGTGGAATAATTTAGCAGCGGAGGTAACTGAGAACCGCGGCAGCTACGAGAACCCCCCGGACCTCTCCAGATCAACCTACACCAAGATCCTGTTCAACGAGATGGAGAAGGACGGAGGGATCAAGTGGTACTTCGGGCAGAAGCGCTGTATGCACTGCGCCGACGCCGGGTGCGCCAAGGCGTGTCCGGTGCCCGGTGCCATCGTCCGTGATTCCAACGGTGCTGTGCTGATCAACCAGGCCGTCTGCACCGGATGCAAGTACTGTGTCTTCGGCTGCCCCTTCGACATTCCGCGTTACGATTCCGCCAATGCCGAGGGTGCCGGGGTGGACAAGGCGTACAAGTGCACCATGTGCTTTGACCGCCAATCCATGGGAATGGAGCCTGCCTGCACGAAGACTTGCCCCACCGGGGCGCTGTCCTTTGCCAGCAAGTCCAAGCTGGCGGCGATCACGGCTTCGGCCAAGGAAAAGGGTCTGACGGTTTACGACGGCGGGCCGCTGGGCACAGGCGTTGTGTTCCTCCTCGAGGACAGCCCGTCAGCTTATGGCCTGCCTGCCAAGCCGGCTATCCCCACACCCACTTACCTGTGGAGAACGGTTATGAAACCTGTGGGTGTGGCGGCTTTCGCAGTCGGGATCCTGGCCGCCATCTACCACCTCGTGGCCATCGGGGTCAAGGAGGTCGATGAGGAGCCGGGTCCGCCGCAGGGTGGAGGACCTTCAGGTCCGCCGTCCTTCGGAGGGGAAGGAGGTGATTACTGATGGCACACCATCTTGTCAAAAGGTACACTCCCAATGAAAGGTTCTTTCACTGGCTGAATATGATCGCCTTCATCATCCTCGCTCTGACCGGCCTGGGCCTCTATGCCAAGACCTTCTTCTGGTTCACCGCCCTGTTCGGCGGCGTGGACCTGTCAAGGACCATCCATCACTGGGTGGGCGTGGTGTTCATCGCTACGACGTTCATCATCTTCTTCCAGTGGCTGAAGGACTACGCCGCTCCCGGAGAGGACAGCCTCGGGACAGTGATCAAGGGCTACATGGATCCAAGCTACCAAGGGCCGCCGGCCGGCAAGCTCAATGCCGGCCAGAAGCTCCTGGGCTGGGCTGTGTTTTTCCTCGGTGTCCTCATGGCCGTAACCGGTCTGGCGATGTGGAAGCCCTTCTTCCTCGGTCGCGGTCTCCAGCAGTGGATGTATTTCCTGCACAACCTTGGATTCATCCTCTTCATGCTGATCATGATCGTCCACGTCTACCTTGGAACAGCCGGCAACCCCGGTACCTGGCGGTCCATTACCAAGGGAACCGTCACCAAGACCTGGGCCAAGAAGCATCACCCGGCGTGGGACGGAGAGGAAGCCTAGGCGCGAGCCTGGAAAACGCTTAACCTGAAAAGGGCGCTCAATTGAGCGCCCTTTTCTCTTTCGGATACGATTTTAGCGCCTAGGCTTCAGTACTAAGTGCTAAGAGATAAGTGCTGGGAGCTGAGACAAACAAGTATTCCGTAGTCAGGAGTCAGTAGAAGGGCCGTGATTCGGATACGGGGGTTTCCAGTTTCCGGTTTCCAGTTTCCGGTTTCCAGTTTCCGGTTT